>JBEBGV010000184.1:0-3368 GCA_040081265.1 Vicinamibacterales bacterium | reverse complement strand
GCCTGGGCGAGAGGCCGTCAAACGTGATGTTCCTGCTCCGAAGCCTCCGCCACGAGAAGAAGGGCGTCGGCGTCGCGTAACGGCTTGAAGCGTCTCAGGCTTCACTTTGCTCGCATGCGATTGTTCCTGGCGTTGTGCTCAAGCTCGCACAGCCCGAGTTCCTCCATGAGTGGAGGGATGTAGACGCCAAATCGCCCGCGAAGCCCCTTCTTGAGGCCGTACCAACCGCCAACAGGGTTCCCCGTTGATCGCCCCCAGGCTTCAACCGTTCCGTCCTTGGCTGGCTTCTGCTCGTCTGCTCCACCGAGGTCGATCCAATCTGCCTTCGCCTTGAGCATGGCGTGTAGGTCGTCAATGCACCTGGCGTCGTAGTGAAGCACCGTACTGCCTACAGTGCAGACCAGAATCTTCTTGCTGTCCTTTTCGTCCGTGTGCATCGTGTACTCCGACGTTCCCGGAGGCGTCTTGAGTTTCCACGGATTGTCCTTGGTGCGATTCAGAATGGTAGCCATGGCGCTCCTTTCGACTGGTTGGGGACCGGATGTGATGCCTGGACCCAGCGCCGTGGGCCGTCCTGCCGATAGAACAGTAATACCTCACGATCGGACCGGCTGCGGCGCACTTGTTGTGCTCGCCGCGCTCATACCCGAATGAGCGTTCGGAAGCCCCGGGCGGCGTAGTACGACTCCGCGCCATTGTGATAGACGAAGACCTTGCCGTACCGACGATCGCAGAACAGTGCCCCGCCGAGTGAGCGGACATCGTTCGGAGTTGCCACCCAGCTGGAGGTCTTGGTATCGAATTCGCCAAGTTCTTGTAGTTCACGGTACTGCTGTTCAGACAGCAGCTCGACACCCATCGCGGCGGCCAGATCTGCCACACAGCCCTTGGGCTTGTTCTCTTTCCTGGAGTCCAGCGCTTTGCGGTCAAAGCAGAGGCTGCGACGCCCAGCCGGGCTCTCGGCGCTGCAGTCGCAGAAGATGTACTCGCCGGAGTTCCTGTCGTAGCCGATCACGTCCGGTTCACCGCCGGACAGTTCCATCTCGGCAAGCGACCGGAGCGCGGCTTTGCTAGCTTCGAGCTTCCCTTGCACCTTCTCCCAGGAGACGCCCGTGTGACGCTGCATGTGCTTCTCAAACCGAGCCTTCAAGGTCGGGATCAACTCTTCCGGAACTGGAGATTTCATGGGGAGCGCCAATGATGCTGCTTTGCGCCGCTAACGATTCAGATGAGCCGTGCCCGACTCACGCGCCAGCCGACGGAGGGCGTCGACTCCATCTGAAGGTTAGCCTCCGTCACTCGGTGAACATCTCCTGCAGCGTGTCGAGCGCCTCGGTCGTCGCGGCCGTAGATAGGCGGCCCAACTTCTTGACGAGACGAGTGGTATCGACGGTGCGGAGTTGGTCGAGCGCCACGAATCCCGACTGCTGCTGGAAACGACAGGCCACACGCCACGGGTAGGCGTGGCCACCCGTGGTCATCGGGGCCACGATGACGGTGCGCAGGTGGTGATTGAGTTCGTCCGGCGACACGACCAGGCACGGGCGGGTCTTCTTAATCTCGCTGCCCATCGAGGGGTCAAGCCCCACGAGGTACACCTCACCGCAAAGTGGTCCCCGCGCTACCGCCACTTCCACTCCTGCGCGTCGAATTGCGTGGCCGTGGGCGGATCGAGAAGCCGGTCGTCACCTTTGGTTCGCATGGCGGCGGCGGCCTCGGCCCACCCGGCGCGAGGGCCCCTGGCGGCGCGGATGATGAGTCGGCCGTGCTCGGCCTGCAACTCAACCTCCTCCGGCAGCTGCGCCTGCTCGAGGAGTCCCTTCGGGACCCGAATCCCGCGAGAGTTGCCGATGCGAACAATGCGAGTGGTCGTAATCATGTGACTACAGTGTATCTACGTCCGCGCGTACTGGCAATCCGCGTCGTTCAGGAGGCCAACGCTACGAATGAGCCACGCGCTTCTTGCGCACCGAGCGCGTCGGCTCCATTCGTTTGTTAGCCGGTCGTCGCGCGGCGCGCCATCGCCGGAGCGAGGAAGGGCTCTCGTTTGAGGCGAGGCCCAGGAGCAGCGCTTCGACCTCGATGTCCTCATCCAGTTGCGGCCAGTGAATACCCAGGCCGGCCCCGATGAGCTCCCAGCGTTTCCGTTCGCTCGGTGTGCCGGCGGCCAGGCGGGGATACCAGGAGACGGGTACCGACACGAGCCGGCCGTCACGCAACTCGACTACCAAGTGGTCCCCAGTAACCCGAACGCTGCGTGCCGCTGCCCGGTCAACGGCCAGTGCGGAAGTAGCCATCCCATGCCCTCACCAAGTCTGGCTGGTGCTGCTGCACCAGTGCCTTGATCTTCTGTAGTTCGGTTGTTCCAAAGCCTTGGCTGTACTCCAGGCCCACCGGTTCCAGCCAGAACTTGGCTGTCCGGTCGTCCCGCCCCACATGAACGTGCCGCGGCTCACCGCGGTCGCTGGAGAAAAAGAAGAACCGGTACGGCCCCTCTCGGAGAACTGTCGGACTCACACCGGAATTGTCGCAGCTTTCTGTGACTCAATCGAGTGATCCAATATCCGGCTAACGGCAGTGCTGAGCCGCGCTGCGCGGCGTCACGATACCACCGCCGCGTAGCGTCGGCCTCAGCGCATGGTTAGGCAGGCCCACGGTTCGGATTCTGGCTAGCTCGAACTGAGGCCCTGCCAGAGCGCGCTTGAATTACTGCGGCGGCTGCCGCCAAAACGAACCCGCCCAACCAACCCGCAGTGCTGAAACCTGTCTGGATGAGTGTGCCGTTCACGAGCCCGGCACCCACCAGCACGACGGCGAGACCAACGTATTCCGGCATCCCGTACAAGAACGCGAACGGTAGATAGTGAGCCCCGACCAAGATCATCAGAGCCGGAAAGAACCAGGTGACGTTGTACAAAGCCACGGCCCACACGATGGGGAGGGCGAGCGGTATGACCAAAGCAGCCTGCACGGCCAATTGGCGAATCGGATTGTCCGAACTCAGCACCGGGCGACGCCCAATGAAGCGCAAGAAGAGCAGGCCTGCAGGGTGGATCAGCGTGCCACCGACGGATGTGGCCACGATCGCCGCCCGAGGGCCAGACAAGGCTCCGAGCGCGGCAGATGCACACCACACCAGGCTCGCCGCGAGCATGCCCGGCGATCCCCCAAGATAAGCCGTCCGCAATTCACGCTGGGCGTTCTCGATCTCCACGTCGTTGTCCTGTTGTCTGCGCTGCCTAACGTGAAGCTTCAGCCGCGCCGGCTGTTTGATGCTCCGAGCCGGCGTCGGCTGCAAGCGGAGTTAGACCTCGTAGCGATTGTGTTCCGATGTGCATTGCTTCAAGCGATGTCATCGCGGAACGGCC
>JBEBGV010000183.1:0-3373 GCA_040081265.1 Vicinamibacterales bacterium | reverse complement strand
TACGTAGGGCGGACCTTTTAGGTCCGCCGACCCGCCGTTGCGCGATCGGGTCCTGTCGCCGGCCACCCCGCCGTGCTCCTTGCGTGCGCGCGGCGGGGTCCCCGCCGGCGCCACCCGCTCGCCCCCGCGGCGCCTCAACCGCCCCCGCGTCACTGTCTCAATTCGTACGTAGGGCGGGTCGGAACGACCCGCCGTTGAGCTCCCTCTGCGCCCTGGACGACTTCGTCCGTGCCGCGGACCTCGTCAGATCTGCGTGACAGGCCATGGGCTATGTACACCCAACGGCTTCGCGCTGCCACCGTCCGGTTGGCGCCTGCCACGGCTCACTTGGCACTTGCCACGCCTCACGTAGCACCTGCCACACCCAGCGTGTACGCCGGCGCGGTGACCGAAGGCGCTTGCCAGCCCTTGTGCGGCCGTTGCCACAGGTCGGTTGGCCACCGCAACGGTCTGGATGTACGGTGGCGCGGTGCCCGGGAACATTCCCCAGGTCATCGTGCGCGGCCTCCAGGTACCCGGTGCCACGCGCGCGGTCACCGATGCACGTGCATTGGTGGGTCTGCACGTCGGCCACTGGCATGGGGCGACATGGCCGTGTTAATCTAGGCTTTCGCCTGAAGGCGGGAATAACTCAGTGGTAGAGTGCGACCTTGCCAAGGTCGAAGTCGCGGGTTCGAATCCCGTTTCCCGCTCCAACCTTCGCTCACGCTCGCTCATCATGTGAGCTTCGGTTGGCAAGCCAACGATACGACTCAGCTTCGATGATGATTCTCTCCGGCCCCACGACACATCGCTGTCGCCGCTCTTTCTGACGCGGCCGGATCCTCCTGCATAGCAGCCCTTTTCAGAGCAGCACGTAGTTCCAGCCGGCGCCGTCGCCAAGTGGTAAGGCAGAGGTCTGCAAAACCTCCATCCCCGGTTCAAATCCGGGCGGCGCCTCCAATCCTAACTTCCGCCAAGACCTTCACTTAGGGGATCCCCCTCATTGACCCCTGTCGGCAATTTGGGAACACTTGGGAACAACCGCTCCTCGAGTGCTTCGATCGCCTTGCGGTGCGACGCGTCCACGACGTGCGTGTAGATGTTAAGCGTCGTGGCGATGCTGGCGTGGCCGAGTTGTTCCTGCGCAATCTTCACCGGTACCCGGAGATCGTTCAGGAGCGACGAGTGAATGTGGCGGAACTGATGCCACGTCACACGCCCCAGCTCGGCCCGTACGGCCGCGGGTTGCAAGACCTCCCGCAGCAGCTTCGATTCCCGCAACGGGCGACCTTCCCTGTTGGGAAAGAGCAGGTCGTCCAGAGCCTTCCGCGTCGCGCGTGCCTGGTGTGCCCGCAGCATTGCGACGACGTGCGGCCCAAGCGGAATCGTACGCATCGCCTTCTGCGTCTTCGGCCGTTGGAACGTTCCCTCGTAGACCGACTCGCGCACCGAGAGCGTGCCGTTCTCGAGGTCTATCGACCTCCAGCGTACCGCCAGCAGTTCGCCCACCCGCAGTCCCGTCGCGGCGATGAGTTGGAGCATCGTCCGATGCGGTTCCCCGAGGTGGGCCAAGAGTTTGCCGAGATCGGCACCCGCGATGATGGCGGGCGCGCTCTTGAGCTCCCTTTGCGGGAACTTCACACCCCGCGCAGGATTGTTCGACAAATACCCGAATTCCACCGCTGCCTCAAGGACGGACGACAGAAGCACCCAGGAATTACGCACGGTTTGCCAGCCCTGGCGTTGCCGGAACTTGTCTGCCACCCACTGTTGGACGTCCAAGCGGCCGATATCGCGTAGTCGCCAAGGACGCCAGTAGGGGAGCAGATGTTTCCGAAGAACGTTTCGATAGCCATGTTGAGTAGAGCGCTTCAGCGTGGGGAAGACCAGTACTTGCCACTGCGTTTCGGCGAACAGGCCGAAGGCCATCATTGCTTCCGGTCGGCCGGTGCCCTGATTGACAGACCGAAGCTGCTCGTTGAGTCGCCTCTGCGCCTCTGCTCTGGTTGGCAGATCGGCCACGGTTCCGAGCACCACACTGCGCAGCATGCGTCCCACCGTTCCGTCCTCGCGCAACACGTCTTCGCGCCAGCGCGCGACCCACACTCTTCGGCGTTTGCCGCGCTTGAATAAACATCCCGATTGAAACCGTCGACGAGCCATGCCGACCTCCTTTGCAAAGGTGGCTCGTCCTGCTGTTCTGGTGACGTGCACGTTACCGGAGCCGACACGTTGGGTCAACGCTTGAGGGCGGGCATGTGCGCCCGCTCGCGCTTGGCATCGACATAGCTCGATAAGTCGCGGCGATCGAAGCGGACATACTTGCCGAGTTTCAGCGCCGGCAGGCGATCGCGGGCGTCGTCGCGAATGTGCTCGTAGACCCACGCGACGGTGACGTTCAGAAGCCGGGCGGCGTCGCGCACCGTGAGAAGCCGGGGCGCGTCGTCATCGAGTGCCTGTCCGACGTGACGCGCACGGCTGTTGGGCATGGTCATGGAGATGTGTCAGTCGCTGAAGCGCAACCTTCGACAGCGTTCTGGCTGCGGTGTTGAGTGGTGTTGGTGGCACGTGCCTGTTCAGGTCGTGCTCGTGAATGGTGCGATTCGCGTGCGCACCGAGAGCAACGCCGCGACACAGTCAACGTTCGGAATCGACCCTTGCTCGTATCACGACCGGCAGCGCCGTTGGTATTCTCCGAAACGTCGGTCGTGCGCGGCGCGTGCATGCCGTACTCATAGCGCCTTCACGACGATCGACTCCGCTCTGATCGTCGAACTGTCAGGTTGTGGAAGTGTGGGTCAATCCTGCAGCAACCAAGGCTTGCCTGGGATGCGCTGATCCGGTGGGGCTTGGTTCCACCGCACCGTCGAGACATCAACACGACGAGTTCCCCTACGAGTTCCCTTGCGCGTTCCCCGCGAGCTGCGAAGTTGCACTGGTAACACTGACGGAACTTGCGTCTCTCCCGTCGACCCCTACGTCGGTGGCAAGGGGGGAGCGACCCCCTTAGGAGTCAGAGTTCGTACGCAGTCGGGTCGCTCCCCCCTTGCTGCACCATGGTCAAGGCGTCCAGCCATCGACATCACAGGCTGGCACCGTGCTCGGCACCGTCAAGGGTGCCCTCGCGCGGGCGCTCGGCGGCTGCGCCGCCCTTGACCGCGCCTGCGCGCGGTGCGTCGTGGCCCGCTATCGATGGCACAACGGTCGGCACAACACCACCTGTCGGATCGTCGCGTCGCTCCTGGCGTCACCCTCGCAGACCATGCTCGGCGAGGGCCCCGTTGGTGACGTAGCTAGCTGTGAATGCTACACACGTTGTTCATTCGGGAGTCTCTGGAAACAATGGGGGTTACCACACCAACCCGTTGTTACTGGAGGGCCTCCCGAATGA
>JBEBGV010000182.1:0-3393 GCA_040081265.1 Vicinamibacterales bacterium | reverse complement strand
GTCGCAGAGTGTGTCCGGGGCAACAGCGATCGGGAACTCCTTTTCGATGGCCAGGGAGCAAGCGCTCCACTTTCGGGATGCGCTTCGCGATGCCAGAGCTGTTGCGTTGGCTGACGCCGAAGCTTTCGACGAGCTCCTCTTTGCGATCGAGCGTCTGGGGCGTTACATCCATGGACAGCACGGCAATCTGGGTATCTATCGAGCTGGTTTGCAGCGCTTGGCCGCGGCATCACCACTGGCCGAAACTCTTCCCAAGTTGCTTCCAGAATGGCACTCCACGTTTGAGTCACTCCTCAGACAGCTACGTGAGGCACGAAACTCCGCGCTTCATGAAGGTGCATTCGCGCGTCATCTAGCCTCCCACGCAATCGCTGTAGCACTCATTCTCGAGGACGCGCTCATGAACGGCAGTGACCAAATCGGTGATTTTATGACCCGCACGCCGGTATGCGCGCTGCTTTGGCAACCGATCAGCTTTGTGCGGCAAACCATGCTGGCCCGGTCCTTCTCGTTTCTTCCGTTGAACGTTGGAGGGGACGGGACACCCGACTGGAGGCTCATTTCAGACGCGGCTGTTGCTGGATTCTTGCGCAACGCAAGCGAACCGAAGAGGGCGCTCGGACTGACGCTCCAAGAAGCCATGGCGAACAGCGGTCTTCGCAGCGCGACACCGTTCGTCTGTAGTCCCGGCACCTCGGTCCGAGAAGCATTGGACTGTTGTCGGGACCTTCCCGTTCTGATTGTGGCGTCCCAAGACCCCGCCACACTTCTCGGCATTGCCGCACCGTTCGATCTGCTCTGAATCCATGAAGTCAGAGCACAGAAGGACGAACCCAGACTGCGCGTTCGACTTGAAGGGCGCTGGGGAAGTCCCACGTAGATCGAGGCTGACAAGTGGCTGAGGTCTTCTGGAACTCTGGTGAGGGCAAGAAAATCGAAGGCCTCGATGTCCTGGGTGTCCGGCGCATCGACCAGAACCTTGAGGGGAGATGGGTGGCAGGCATCACCACCATCTCGTTTAGGGCTCGTTACCTCTCGATGCTTCCCTGGATTCTGGGTGAGTTCTTCGAACGGGCGACCGCGAAAGGGGATGGGAGCGGGACCTTCAGCGAGGATGCTCTTGCTGCCACTCTCCGGCGCTTCGAGTTGGTGGTTTTCCTTGCATCTTCGTCTCCCCAGCCATCAGGAGAATCGGGCAATACGTACGGGGTGTTGGGTTCAGACCTATTTCAGGCACAGGGTGCCCAGCTCGCGAAACAAGGCTCGGTGGATGCCAATGTCGACCAGGGAGGCGCTTCGCTGGGAACCTACTTAATGCCGGCTCGCTCGCTCGGGCTGTTGGCGGCACCTACACCGGAGTCACCGCTTCCAGTTACCATCCCGCCCCGCGGCCGTGCCTTACTTGATGCGCGAAGACAGGTTGTAGGTCTCGGCCGACTAGAAAACGTGATTCTCGATGGCGGCTTGATACGACGCGAGGATCTTCAAAGAGAGGGCGCTTGGTATTCCGTCAACTCACTAGGATCGATTCCGCTTGAAGTGAGTCTCCTGCAACGCGCCTTTCTCGAGCCAGCGGACTCTCTTGACGCAGCAGCCTTCGATCGCTTCCAACACACCCTTACTTGGTGCTTGTCCAAGATTGACGCTCAAGGCCGTAGTTCATCGCAGCTTATTGAAGCCGCCTACGCACACATTGTGACGATCCACCCTACCGGCTCGTCGGAGGTCGAGCTCGCGTGGTTTGAATACGAACTCCGACGCCGAATCCATTTCGCCCTTGAACTGTTATTGAGGTCAGTCGCCTCTACCCTTCGCCAGCGGTCCCGCGCCACTGTGAATGAGATTGTCGAAGACTGGGAACACGATGGAATGCTACCAGCACTCGTCAGTGACGCCTTCGGATGGGATACGTTCCCACGCCAAAGTGCCGTTGAAACTGTCTGGCACTCACTCCCGAACGAGGTGTTCATGGCGTCTGGCGTTCCCTACTCACGCGCGCGACAGCTGAACTCATCGGCATCCGCAGCCTTTGCGATTGGCCTGCTGCTCGCATCGCTAAAGCAGAGTCGAGCGGTCATCGAGAGCGGAACTCTCATGGGAGAAAGAAGCGCCGTTGAGAAGACGCTGGGTCTCGCTCTTAACGGCTGGCACGGCACCCTGGGAGATCTCACGCGCGCGTTGGTTCGAGATGAATCGGTCAATTTGCATCTACATAATGCCCTTCGAAAGATGGCGGCTGGCGGCGAATGCACCCTTCGGTTCTACCCCGACGGCGACGTACTCTGCACGACCGGGCTAGATGTTGCTGCGGGGCGAAGCGGCGACCGCCTGGGCAACGTGTTAGGACACCTTGCTGATCTCGGACTGGCGAAACGTGTGGCAAACACGGTCTTCGTCACAACGCCCCGTGGCGCAGCAGTAGTGCTAAGCCGAGGATCTAAGTGAAGACAGACATCCTTGGACTGATTCGAGAGCAAAAGGAGATTACGAACGTCCTGATCCTCACGCACAACATTGATTTTGTCTTCGTCCAGAATCTACTAATCCATGCCCTCCGCCCATGCGGCGCGCCGAGTCTTACGATCTTTGCGGACGCACAGTGTGCAGCGGACACCTTCGCGGTGCAGGCCCCCCTACTCTCTAATCTTGGTCGCCGTTATCGTGTCTTACCGGTAACGAGCCCTCCCGGCTTTCGGTTTCACCCAAAGGCGTGTCTGCTCTCGGGCCGCACAGGAGCTCAGCTTCTCATCGGTAGCGGGAATCTCACTTTCGGTGGATGGCGCGAAAACGCAGAGCTATGGACGTCGTTTGATTCTCGGAACGGAACAGCGGAGTTCAATGCGTTCCGTGAGTACATCGAGGAATTGGTACGGGCACTTCCGCTCAACGCCGGGCCTCTTCGAGAGGTTCGTGAATCCTTTGAGCCCCGGTCACGAGAATGGGCCGGTTCGATGGACTCTCCGCGAGGACTCGTTGGACGCCTTAGCTCTGGCCCTCGACTGCTTGAACAAATGGTCGAGGAGCTTGGAGGTCCGGGAGGCGATCGCTTCATTGTGTGCTCGCCTTACTTCGACGAAGACGGGGAGGCCCTGTCGAAGGTGGTGTCGGCGGTAGGAGCTCGTGAGACGCTCGTCCTCACAGACTCGGTTAGAACGAACCTTCGGCCAAGTGCGCTCTCGGCAACTCCATCGGGCGCGTTCGTGCGGGGCGCATCGGCCCATAGGATGGAGAACGAGCAGAAGCGCCGCGCTTTCCTGCATGCCAAGTTCTACGCCGTAGAACGAGGAGCAGACGTGACCTTGTTGCTCGGCAGTGCCAATTGTTCGCGCGCCGCTCTTACAATTCCTGGTTCCGCCGGGAACGCGGAGCTCATGGCGCTGCGGCACTTAACAC
>JBEBGV010000181.1:0-3406 GCA_040081265.1 Vicinamibacterales bacterium | reverse complement strand
ATTGCCGCGGAGGGCGGGGCAGAAGGAAGTGCGGTTTGCACATCTGCTGTCAGGCGCGGTTGCTGCAGACGACTCTGACGCCCACGCTACGACACCGACGGTGACGCGTCAGCCGAGTGATGAACGAATTGCCGCGCTGGAGCAGATTGTCGCCGAATTACGGAGTGAGATTGACGACATGCGGCAGCAACTTCAGGATTTCAGGAAGCAACTCGAGTAGAGCCGGTCGGCCATTTCACTCATCGACGGACCCGGGGTTAGACTCGCGCCGTCGAGGCGCCCCACGCCCGGTCCAGATTCTTTCGACTATCGACGTGGGTGCTAGGCCGGTAGGCCGCACACGGGAGCATTTCAGACTGGTGCAGTCGCCGATCGGAAGAAGAAGTCGAGCATCTCCGTGAGCGAGCTTGGCTCGCCGCGCAACCGGCTCCGCAACGCAGCACCCTCCCAACAATCCACGAGCAGGCTCGCCAATCGCCTGGTGTCGGTGTTGGCCGGGATGTCGCCCGCATCGCGCGCTTCCTCGAGACATGCGCCGGTCCGCTCGGCGATTTGCGAGAGACACTGCTCGATGCGGAGACGAAAGATCTCGTTGGCACCGGATAGCTCCTGACCCAGTCCGCCGAGTAGGCAGCCGAGGTAGCCCTCGCGCTCGTACGCTTGTTGAGTCATCTCAAAGAAAGAGCGCACGCGAGCCAGCGGGGGTCGATCGGTTGATCCGAGACAGGCGTCAAGCCCCGCATGGACACCAACCATGTATTGGTCAATGACTTGAAGGGCGAAGTCCTCTTTGTCTTTGAAGTGGTGATAGAACGAACCCTTTGGTGCGCGCGCAGCCTCGAGCACGGCCTGGATTCCCAGACCGTGGTATCCATGCTCGAGGAGCATGGCGAGGCCGACGTCGAGCAGGCGCTGCTTGGTGGCGTTCGTCAGGTGGAGACCTTGTTGATCATGTGGTCGATCACGAGACTGTGTTCGTGCTCGGGGCTGAACATCACGATCTCCGCGTCGGCGTCGACGCGGACGTTGTGTCCGGCGGGCCAATGGAACAAGTCGTTGGCGCGAACCGTCTCCTCCACGCCGTCCTCGTCGGTGGTTGTGATCGCACCGCTCAGCACGTAGCCCCAGTGGGGGCATTGGCAGAGATCATGATCAAGCCCCTTGAAAAGCTCGGTCGTGTCCACGCCAGCGGCGAGGGTGAAGTATTCACCGCTGATGCGGTCGAATCCACGCACGTTGCCGAAGTTTTTCCGCTGCCGGATCACGACGCCGGGGATCGCCATCCGGACATCCACCTGCTCTCGGGCTACTCGCATATTGACTCTCCAGTTTGATGGAGGAAGGTATTAGACCGTTCGGTCTAGTTTGAACTTATGCGCGTCTCGCAGGGCGTCAAGATGCGGCGTCAAGTGCAGGTGCCACTGCCGATCGTGTACGAGTCGGTGCGTTTGGATGTGAGCTATCGCCTGGATCTGTTGGTGGAGGAGCAAGTCATTGTTGAGGTCAAAGCGGTGACGTTGATGGGACGTGACCTATCATCCGACTGGAGTGTTAGTTCAGGTATGAATCCGTCGACGCGTCATTTCATGTGGGACAGGATCCGCCTGCTCGTCCCAGTCGGACTGTGTTCACTCGCGCTGGCCTGTCGTACCGAATCGATTGCCGGAGACGACCTTCTCACGGACGCGAGCGGTGTCCCCGGCGAGATCGTGTACGTCACGAACTCCATTGCTGGCGGGCAAAGAATGCTGGACTCTATGCAGCTCGACTCGGCCCGCGGTCGCTGGAGCCAGAGTCAGTGCGGCCCGGTAAGCGCGACGTCCGGGGTGTGCGACGGGAGCAGCATGCGAACCGACATTCGTACGGTGGAGTCATTCATGCGGGTTCCCGTGTTCGAACGGGCGCGACGTGCCGACTTCAGGGCGGTGCATCGAGAGTATCACCGCACCGGTAGTGTGCCGCCTGATGTGACCACGCACGTCCTGCATATCGTGCAGAACGGCCGGCGGCGAACCGTTTCGTGGGAGTCCGGTGCAGTACTTCCCTCGGCGGTCGACGCATTTCTGTGCAGGCTACAGCAGGCGCAGGGTGCGCTGATCCTGTGTAGTGAGTAGTCCCAACACTTGATGCGCGCCACGTTTTGATTGCCGGCATCAACATCCATGCCTGTGTGCACACGACGGTGGCGATTCATGAGCAATGACGAACTTGCACGGCCGTTGGTAGCGGCCCGCGCCGGCTAACATTGTTGCGAATGGAAAGAGCTGGCAGCGACCAAGTCCCCGTGCGGGAATCGGGTAGCTCTGCAAGGCCGATTGGCCGTGTGGGTTTCGCATGCCTCGTTGCCAGCGGGATTGTGGTCCTGCTTAGCGGTTGCGCAGAGAAACCTGGAGACCGTGTGCAACAACACGACGGTCACGACCTGGGTACGGTTGAGTTTCCCGTCACCTGCTCCAGCAAGGCCCAACTGGATTTCAATCGCGCGGTCGCCCTCCTGCATCACATGACGTATCCACAAGCGCGCGAGGCGTTCGAGCGGGTCGCGACGGAAGATCCCACGTGCGCGATGGCGCAGTGGGGTATCGCGATGACGCTGTTTCAGCCGCTCTGGCCGACACGCCCGCGACCCGAGGCGCGCCAGCGGGGATGGGAGGCCGTACAAAAAGCCAAGGCTCTTCAGCCGCCAACGGAGCGTGAGCGATTGTTCGTGGCAACGGCCGAGGCGTTCTTCCTCGAACCTTCGGCGTCGGATTACTGGCTTCGCATCCGCCGATGGGAACAGGCTATGTCAGTGGTTTACGCTTCGTTCCCGGATGATGCCGAGGCCGCCACGTTCTACGCCCTGGCGCTTTTGGCGACGGCCCCTGCGGATACCATTTCGCGCAGGCATGCCGACCGTGCTGCCGAAATTCTCCTTCGCGTGCACCAGCGCGCTCCGAACCATCCAGGTGCCATGCACTATTTCGTTCACGCCAACGACGTACCTGGGCGCGAACGGGAATCGCTGGAGATCACTCGCACGTACGAAGCGGTCGCACCGCGCAATCCGCACGCGCTTCACATGCCCACGCACATCTACACGCGCCTCGGCGACTGGAACGCGGTGGTGCAGGGAAACCTGCGGGCGGCGGAGGCGGCCTTGGAGTATCCGGCCGGGGAACATCGAGAATTCGTTTGGGATGAATTCCCGCACGCGATTGAGTACCTCGTGTATGCCCATCTTCAAACAGGCTCTGACGACAAAGCCGCTGCACAGCTCAAGCGGCTGCTTGCCACGGACCGTTTGGAACCGACGTTCAAGACCGCATTTCATCTGGCGTCAACACAAGCCCGTTACGTATTGGAGCGACGCGCCTGGGATGAGGCCGCGCTGCTGATGCCCCGTGAGCCCGCCACGCTTGAGTGG
>JBEBGV010000180.1:0-3411 GCA_040081265.1 Vicinamibacterales bacterium | reverse complement strand
GAACTTCCACGTTCTGCGATAGGAGGATGCTGTGGCCGTTCACGTGGCGGACGTCAACCCCAAGACCCTCGAGAGCGCGAAGCGTCAGTTCGTCGAGCTCTACGGCTCGTCGCTGGTCCTGAACACCTACCTGAAGATCGCGCTCCTTCTCGTCTCTCTTCTCTCCCTGGGTCTCCTGTTCTTGAACTTTCGTACGCAGGCGCAGTACGCGAATCTCAAGCCGCTTGTGATTCGCATCGACGACGTCGGACGGGCAGAAGCCGTGACGTACGATGCGACAAGTTACAAGCCACAGGCACCCGAGCTGCGCTACTTCCTGACACGCTTCGTGGCCACCCATTTCAGCCGCCTGCGCGCGACGGTGCAGCGCGACTATCCGGACTCCCTCTTCTTCCTGACACCCTCCCTGGCGGAGGCCACAATCGCCCAGAACGATCGCAGCCGCACGATTGAAACGTTCCTGACGAGCCCGTCTGCCGACGAAGTCGACGTCGAGGTCAAGAACGTGTCGTTCGCCGAATTGACGACCTCGCCGTACAAGGCGGCAGTGGACTTCGACCTGCGCTACTTCACGCCCGGCACACGTCAGGAGCGGCGCCGCGAAACCTACGTGCTCCAGGTCGACTTCATCCTTCGCGATGCCGTGCCGAACGGGTTTATTCAAGTGAACCCGCTCGGCCTTCAGATTACGCACTTCCGGGTGGATCAGGCCTTCAAGTAAGGAGACCTCCATGGCGGGCAGTCTCGACTACGCCAAGGAATGGATGCGGGACGGCGATCGACTCCTCGAGCGAGCTGGGCACCGGCTCATCTCTGCGGCCGGCGACGGTCAACCGATCGATATCGAGATGGCCGTCTCCGACTTCTCGCGGGCAGCTCAGATGTACCTGACCGGGGCCGTCGAGTATCAGCAGGGACGCGAGGCCGTCCAGCGTGCGACGTCCGGTCTCGACGACACGGTGCGGCTGGTCCAACACCTGGAAGGTCGGCTGCGGAGCGAAGCCGAGGCCGCCTGGCAATCGGCACGACAGTATCTGCTTCCTAGCCAGGAGACCCGTCCGGGCGGCCTTGAGCCCGCCCGAGCCTTCGCAGAAACGCTACGCGATCGACTGGCGCACGCCGCGCCAGAACTCTTCGATCGAGGGTCTGCACCAGAGCCGTCTCGCGATCCAAACCCTTCACGGAGCCGATGAGCCATGGTCACGAATAGCGCTGTCCTGGCCGCACTCGTGTTGCTGTTGACGGTGTTCTGGGTCGGCGGTGAGACGACCTTTCTAGCGCCGTACAAACGCCTACTGATCCGTGAGCATGGCGTGCAGATCGGTCTCTTCATCCTGGTCGTCTTCGTCAATCTGTTCGCCCTCTTCTACGGCTTGGCGAGGCTCATTTTCTTGAAAGACACGGGGGTAAAACTCCATCACCTCGATCGCCAACTCACAACGCGCGACACCGTTCTGGCTGATCTCACGCGCCGCATTGAGGAGTAGATGGCATGTCCCGCGATCACGATATCAGGGCCGTTCTTGACCGCGTCGTTCGTTCAGAGTCTCCGGGGAATGAGCTCCCTCGAGGCGGGCGGTCGGGCGGTACCACGCGTCCGCGTGAGCGGGCGTCAGCCGATGTCCGCGACGCACTGACGCGCCAGCTCGATCTGCCGCGCGGCGCTGACCGCGAGCGGGTCGAGGTCGGCGGACACAGCGTCGCGTTGCGCGGGTCGGAAGCGCGGACGCTCGCCCTAGTGGGCGCTTTCCGAGTCGCGGACGCTCGTGACCTGGAATCGCGCCATACCAGCGACCGTTGGCACGGCGACCTTGAGCATCTACGTCGTGAGCGCTTGATCGCCCTCACGCCCCACGTGTTGAACGGTCAGCGAACGGCCCTCGTCACCCTGACGCGGACCGGCCAGGCCCTCCTCGAACAGCATCGGCACGTCCCGGCCGGCGAACCCATGCAGAACTATTACTCTGGCCTGGCGAAGCCACGTGAGGCCACGCACGACGCGCAGCTTTCGCGCGTGTACGCCGCCGCTGCCGAGCGCTTGCACGCCAACGGCGGGCGCATCCAGCGCGTCGTCGTGGACTACGAGCTGAAGCGCGATTACCAACGGTTTCTGCAGGACCGAAACCGTGAAGGAAGACGGACCTCAGGACGACCGGACCGCTCGCCCGAGGAGATCCGCGCATGGGCCGATGCTCACGGCCTGCCCGTCGTGCAGGGCCGTGTGCAATTTCCTGACGTCCGCATCGAGTACGAGCACCCGGACGGCCGCCTCGACCGCGAAGACCTCGAACTGGCCACCGGCCACTACAACAGCCGCCAGATGGCAGCGAAGCAAGCGTCCGGCTTCCAGATTCAACGCAGCGGAGCCAGTCATCTGAGCGGCGCTCGCGGCCGTCACGGCGGCAGCCCGTTCGACCCGCATGCGGCGGAACGGGTGCTGCGGTGACCGTCGCCGATCGGACCGCGGCGGTCGCCGCCCACGGGTTCACGCCTCGCCAGGCCGCGTTCCTGAGCACCGTCATGCTGCACGCTGGAGTGTGCGTGCCGCGGCAGTACACGGCCTTTGCCCGCATCGCGTTCGGCCAGAACACCCGCGAATTCTTCGAGCACCTTACGCATGGGCGCTTCGCCACCGCGCACCCGTGCTGGCGTGGTGCTGCGCGCATCTACCACGTCCACCACAAGGCGCTTTATCGCGCCATCGGCGAGCCCGACAACCGGCACCGCCGACCGGCGACAGTTGCCCGTGCCGTCGAGCGCCTCATGCTGCTCGATGTCGTGCTCGGCGACACCGAGACGACCTGGCTAGGGACCGAGCGCGAGAAGGTCGCCTACTTCACCGAGCGGCACAGCCTATCCCCTGATGAATTGCCTGCGCTGGTCTTCAGCCAGAAGGGTTCCCGGACCGTCCGTTACTTCCCACAGAAGCTGCCGATTGGACTCGCCGCGAGGGAGGAAATCGTCTTCGTGTACCTCGCGACCGATGCAACCGGGCGAAACTTCCGCGCGTTCCTCGCGAGTCACCGCCGGGTGCTCCAGCGCCTACACCGCTGGACCGTCCGGCTTGTGCTCCCGACGACATCGCTCGGTACCCAGAGCCTACACACGAGCATCCTGGCAGAGTGTGTGGCCGCGCCTCTGCGGCCGGCGGTTGCCGAAGAATTTCGTTGGTTCTGCCAAGTCCGGCGCGCATCTGAGGATGGAGCGCCCTCAGTGATGGCGGGCGACGCGGCGCGCTACGCAGCGGCCCGCCGCGCCTTTGGTGCGCCACGCTTCTACGCTGCGTACCGGGCTTGGCGCGCGCACGGCGACACCGTGCTTCATGACCTGCTGTCCCCGCGCCTCCACGAGGCGTGGACCCGCGGCGACGGCCGAGTAGAGATCCATGTGCTACCGCATCAGTACCAGCAT
>JBEBGV010000179.1:0-3441 GCA_040081265.1 Vicinamibacterales bacterium | reverse complement strand
CGGCCAGGTAGCGCGGAACCGCGTGCCACAGACTCTCCTCGAAGACGACGAGCCCGGCACGGACCTCGTCGAGTGGCGTCACGTGCGCATGTCTGACTTCGTCGGACGCCCAGATGGCGGCGACCTCACGGGCGATCCCGCGATGACAGGCGTCCTGCTCAGACCGCGTGAGGTCGGGGCGGTCCCGGCGCGCGAGCAGACGGGCGATCCGTCCGTACTTCCGGAGGAGCGTGCGCCGCGACACTTCGGTCGGATGGGCGGTGAGCACCAGATCGATGCGGAGACGTTGCACGGCCTCGTGCAGCTCTGCGGCGGTGATACCGGTCCCGAGCAATCGCACGAACGCCTCGGCGCACGACCCCGGCTGTGCCCCCGCCTCGGGATTCCGCAGGTAGTCGCGCCGCCGTCGGGTGCGGTGATGCTGCTCCGCCACGTTGGCGAGCTGAAGGAACTGCGTGAAGGCGCGGGCCACGGGGATGGCGGTACCCAGCGGCAGCGCGCCGAGGAGCGCCTGGGCCCGCGTCCACGCGTCGACGTTGCCGGCGCGCGCCGCGCGGGCGAGCCGTCGCACCTGCTCGACGACCTGGAACAGATCGTCGCCCGCATGCGCGCGGAGCGTCGCGCCGAGGAGATCGCCCAGCAGGTGGACGTCGTCCCGCAGCGGCTGGTGGGGATCGGTGGCCGTTGATGGCATACCCGTGTGCACACATGGATCGGGCCAGACGGCAGGTCAGGCCCAGCCGCCGGCGGTCGGGCATGGCCCAGTACGGCCAGTCCAGACTGGCTGAAGTTGCGCGTGACTGGAGAGAGACGTCCCGATTCGGCGCGAGTGTCTCATCGCCACCTCATCCAGCGCCGATAAGAGTCGCTTTGCGGAACCTCGTCGATAACCTATCGCGTCTTGAAAGAGTGGAGCTGCAATAAAATCGTGACGACCGGTTTCCGTGGTGTCGATGCGTCTGTTGCGGGTGGATCGCCCGCCGCCGTGCGCGGCGTGAGAGTCGTGTCGCGATCGGCCAGCATCGCCGTGATGGCACTGGCCGCTCTGGCGCTTGTCGGGACGTTGACGGGTCGGTACGCCTGGGCGGGATTCGTCGACGGCAACGTGCTCAAGGCGAACGCGGCCGTCCTGTTGATCGGGTTCGCCGCGGTTCTGCTCGCCGGGTCGTACGGACGGGAGGTGCGCCCGCTTCGGCGGACCGTGGCGCTGCTGATGGTGGTCGTCGGGACGCTCACGTTGATTGAGGACCTGAGTGGCACCACCATCGGCGTCGACGAGCTCCTTCTCCTCGACACGTCGGGAACGGGAGTGGCAGCCGGGCGGCCGGCGCCGTCAACGTCGGTCGCGCTCGTCACACTGGGACTCGCGCTGTTCTTCCCTCCGGCCGGGCTCGCCGCCCAGGGGCTCGTGCTCGGCGGTGGGTCGCTCGCGTTTCTGGCGCTGCTCGGCTACCTGTACGACGTTCCGCCGTTGTACGGGATCGGCGGCTACGCCTCCATGTCGCTGAACACATCGCTGGCGCTGGTCGGGGCGGGTGTCGCGTACATCGCCGCGTATCCCCTCACGGGCATCGGGGGCCTCCTCACCGATCCCGGCGTGGCGGGTCGATGGATGCGGCGGGCAACCCCCGCGGTGGTCGTCGTGCCAGCCCTGCTCGGCTGGATGCGCCTGGAAGGACAACGGGCAGGGCTCTACGGTACAGAGTTCGGCCTGGCCCTCATGGTCGTCAGTGCCACCGCGCTGCTGGTGGCTCTCGTGTGGTCACACGGACGGACGCTGCGGCACGTCGAGGTCAGGAGTCGTGACGAGGAGAAGGTGCGCACGCTGCTCGACTCGGCGCCGGACGCCGTCGTCCTCGTGGACGAGGCGGGGCAGGTACTGCTCGTGAATGCGCAGACCGAACGTCTGTTCGGCTGGTCGCGCGCCGAACTCCTCGGCCAGCCAGTGGAGCGGCTGCTCCCCGCGCGGTTCGCGGCGGCGCACCCTGCACACCGACGCGAGTTCGGTCGTAACCGGCGCCTGCGACCGATGGGGTCGGGGCAGGTGCTGTACGCGCAGCACCGCAGCGGGGTGGAGTTTCCGGTCGAGGTGAGTCTGAGCCCGCTCGATACGGGCGACGGGCCGCTGGTCATGGCGATGATTCGAGACGTCACGGAGCAGCGCGAGATGGAGCGGATGCTTCAGGAAAAGAACGTCGAGCTCGAACGTGCGCTGAGCGCGCGGGACCGGTTCCTCGCGACGATGAGTCACGAGCTCCGGACGCCCCTGAACGCGGTGATTGGCTTCACGGGCACCATGCTCATGAAGTTGCCGGGTCCGCTCAATGCCGAGCAGGAGGAGCAGCTTCGGATCGTGCAGGAGAACGCAAAGCAGCTCCTCTCGTTGATCAACGACATCCTGGACATCGGCAAGGTGGAGTCGGGCCGCTTCCGCACCTTCATCGAGCCTGTCGAGGTCGACGACGTCCTGAAAGAGGTGGTGGCGACCCTGCGCCCCTCGGCTGAACAGAAGCGGCTGATCTTCCGGTACGTGCCTCCGCCGGGGGGCCTCACGGTCAAGACCGACCGGCGCGCCTTGCGACAGGTCGTGCTCAATCTGGCCAGCAACGCGGTGAAGTTCACCGAGCAGGGCAGTGTCGCGATCGAGGCGTCACAGGTCGCGGTCGGGCACGGCGTGACCTGGGCCGTCGTCCGGGTGCGTGACACGGGGCCGGGCATTCGCGCCGACGATCAGCCGCGGCTGTTCCAGTCGTTCGAGCAGCTCGACAACAGCCGGACACGCCGCCACGAGGGGACCGGACTTGGCCTCTACCTCTCGCGGCAACTCGCGGAGCGGCTGGGCGGGCGAATCGAACTCGAGACCACGTTCGGCAGTGGCAGCACGTTCAGTCTCTGGCTTCCGTTGGAGTAGACCCATGGCCAAGATCCTGATTGTCGAGGACAACGGTTCCAACATGAAGCTGATGGAGTATCTGCTGCGCGCCTTTGGCCACACGGCGCTGACCGCGCGCGACGGGGAAGCCGGCCTCACGGCGGCGCTCGAGCACCGGCCCGAGCTGGTGCTGATGGATCTCCACATGCCGACGATGGATGGCTTCGAATCGTGCCGCCGGATGCGTGAGCACGACATCCTGCGAGCCATGCCGATCGTCGCGGTCACGGCCTCGGCGATGGTGGGCGACCGCGACCTGATTCTCGCGCGGGGATTCGACGGGTACATCGCGAAGCCGATCACTCCCGAGACGTTCGTGCAGCAGGTGGAGCAGTTCATCCCGGCGGGTCGGGAAGGAGTCCAGTAGTGGACGACCTGGTCCCGGAGGAGGGGCGGGACGACGACGCGATCCCGGCGGCCGTGTCGGGTGTCGCCGAGCGGATCGTCGACGAGGCGTTCGACGCCATCGTCTCGTGGGATTTCTCGACGGAGCGTCTGACCTTCTGGAA
>JBEBGV010000178.1:0-3485 GCA_040081265.1 Vicinamibacterales bacterium | reverse complement strand
GTCTCGCCACGCCATCGACGAGGCGACCGTCGTGACCGACACGTGGGGACGCGCAGCATCGGCGGGCACCTGGCCTCACCCGAAGCCGGTCTGGACCTTGGCCGTGCTGCTCGTGGCGCTCGCGACCAGCACCGCGATCGCAGCCTATCAATACGAGGCGGCCTGGACGCCGCTCCAACGGACGTACGCGCCGACGTACCTGCGGTGCCAGATCATGGCTGCCCTGAGCTTCACCGTGAGCGGGCGGTACCGCTTGCTAGAAGTCGAAGGTCTCGGCGCGACCCGGCTGGCGCTCGATGACGAGGTGCAGCCAGCGCCGGCTGGGCGTGGGGAGGCCCCGTTCACGCTCACCGAGGCGGCCGTGCGGATCGGCGGTCGGCGCCTCGTCTGGCGCAACGCCTCGTACCCCCATGCGGCGCTGCGCGCGTTTCTCGGCCGCTGGGTCTATCGCGATCGCGCCATCGCGGACATGCTGACCCCGGCATTCTGGGGCGGCCTGCTCGTGTTGGTCGTCGGCCTCCTCGTGGCGGTGCCGAAGGACGTGGTGCGCGCCCGCGACCGGCGGCAGGGACGCCGACTCAAAGGGCCAGAGCTCGTCTCCGTCGCACGGTTCAATCGACGGTATCGCACGGAGGGCATGGGCTTCGTCCAGCCGGCGCGCCGGTTCCGCCGAGAGACGTGGGTCCGCGTGCCCCGCGCGATCGAGTCCAGCCACTTCCTCATCATGGGGGATTCGGGCACCGGGAAGTCGGCGTTGATCCGCCAGATCTTGATGCAGATCGAAGCGCGTGGCGACACCGCGATCGTCTATGACCCGGCCCTCGAGTACACCCCCCAGTTCTATGCACCCGCGCGCGGCGACGCGATCCTCAATCCCCTGGATGCGCGCAGTCCCTACTGGACACCGGCCGACGAGTGGCGACACGAGGCGGAAACGCTCACGCTCGCGACCTCATTGTTCCCGGACCGGCAGCACGAGAATGCGTTCTTTACCGAAGCCCCACGACGCATCTTCGCCTACCTGCTGACGCTGCGACCGACGCCGGCCCAACTGGCCTGGTGGCTGTGCCACGAAGACGAGATCGACCAACGGCTGGCGGGAACGGCGTACGCCGCGATGATTGATCGGCAGGCGCCGGCGCAGCGGAGCGGCGTGCTCGCCTCGCTCAACATGGTGGCGGACACCCTCAAGCTCCTCCCAGCGGAGCGGGATACCGCGCGGCGCTGGAGCGCGGCCGAGTGGGCGCGCACCTGGCCACATGGCTGGCTCTTCCTCACCAGTACCCCGGAAACACGCCCGCGCCTCGTGCCCCTCACCAGCCTGTGGCTGGACACGTTGGTGCTTCGCTTGATGCATCAGGGCCAGCCCCGTCCCCATCCGACCTGGTTCGTGCTGGACGAACTCGCCAGCTTGCAGCGGCTCCCGCAGCTCCACACGGCCATCACCGAGAACCGGAAATCGAACAATCCCGTGGTGCTCGGGTTCCAGGGCCGAAGCCAGCTCGAAACGCGCTACGGCCACGACGCCGAGGCGATGCTGTCCCAGCCGGCCACCAAGATCTTTCTCCGCACCAGTGAGCCGCACGCGGCGAAGTGGATCGCTGACACCCTCGGAGATATCGAAATCGAACGGTTGCGGGAGAGCCGATCCAGCACGCGCGGCGGGCAGCAGAACTACGGACTCGAGCGCCAGGTCGAGCCGCTCGTGATGCCCAGCGAGATCACAGGGCTCGCTTCGTTGCGGGGATTCCTGAAGGTGGGGAACCTTGTGGTCCGCCTGAGCTTCCCGTTCATCACGCTGCCGAGGAAGGTGGCGGCGTTGATCGAACGTCCCGACCGGCTCAGCCGGCCAGATGAACCGCCCGTGGACGGCGGCGCCACCGGCACCACAGCCACGGATCCGTCGACCACGGACGCCGACGCGCCTCCCGCCGCTCAGCGGCGGGGCGCGGATCAAGCGCTTGAGCACTTCTTCGGATAAGTGGACGGCCAACATGCTCACCATTTCCAAGCCCTTGAGTGCCGCGCAGGTCCGCACCTACCACGCGGAAGAGTTCAGCAACGCCCGCCACAACTACTACACGCAGGGCGAGGAGATTCGCGGGCAGTGGCACGGCCAGCTGGCGCGTCAATGGGGTCTCTCGGGGGACGTGCAGGAGGCCCATGTCCATCGGCTCGCCGATGGACGCCATCCCATCACCGGCGAGATGCTCGTCGCACATCAGACCGCCCGGACGTACACCAACGAACGCGGCGAGCACGTGAAGACCATGGAACACCGCGCGGGGTGGGACGGAACGTTCTCGGCGCCCAAGAGTGTCTCCCTGACCGCCCTTGTCGGCGGTGATGCCCGCGTGACCGAGGCGCACCGGGCGAGTGTGCGTGTGGCTCTGGATGAAACCGAGCGGTACGTCCAAGCCCGGATCGGGCGGAATCATCCCGCGGAAACGACGGGGACGTGGGTCGCCGCCAGTTTCGAACATGACAGCGCGCGGCCCGTCGACGGGTACGCCGCGCCCCAATTGCACACGCACGTGGTCTTCTTCAACGTCACCGAACGGTCCACCGGCGAGACGCGCGCGCTCCAACCACAGGAGCTCTACAAGACGCAGCAGTACGGCACGGCCATCTATCGATCGGAACTCGCCGCGCGCCTGACCGCCCTCGGCTATGACATGGAGCGAGGCCCCAGCGGGCAGCCGGAGATTCGCGGCTACTCGTCGGCCTACCTGGACGCGTCCAGCCCCCGCCGCCAGCAGATTCAGGAACACCTCGACAAGGCCCAGCGCAGCGGGGCGGGCGCCGCCCAGATCGCGGCGCACCAGACCCGCGAGGCGAAGGGACACGGCTCCCACGACGAGATGCAGCGCCTCCATCGCGCACTCGCCGAGGCACATGGCCAGCAACCGGCTGTCGTCGTGCAGGGCGCGAGCGATCGCGCGCGCCGCGGCGAACACCGCGTACCGCAGGTCACGGCGCACGCCGCCGTCACGTACGCCCGAGACCGGAATCTGGAGCGCGAGGCTGTCGTGGACGAACGGGCGCTGCTACGTGACGCGCTCAAGCGGTCGATGGGGGACGTGACCGTCGACGCGATCAAAGCCGAGTTCGGCCAGCGCGTCGCCGCCGGTCAGCTGATTCCTGTCGAGCAGCGGCCCGGCGTGCCCGGGCGCGCGGTCACGACACCCGAGATGGTACGCCTCGAGCGCGACACCCTGCAGGCGATGCGCACAGGCCAGCAGGCGCATGCCCCACTCGCGACAAGCCTGACGCGCCAGGCGGTCCAGGTCGCCTCTCCGCACTTGAGCGTGCATCAGCAGGAGGCGGTAGATCGTGTCCTCGCGAATCGTGATCGAGTCGTGGCGCTCGAAGGCGTCGCCGGCGCTGGTAAAACGACGGCACTCGCGGCGGTGCGCGAAGGCGCGGAGTGGGAGGGCTACCGCGTGGAGGGCTTTGCGCCCACGTCACGCGCGGCGCAGAAGCTG
>JBEBGV010000040.1:0-44739 GCA_040081265.1 Vicinamibacterales bacterium | reverse complement strand
TCGAACGTGGCCTGAAACTCAACGCGCGCCATCCGGGGCTGCTGGCCCTGCGCCGACAACTGCGCTAGCCGGCCCCTCCCCTATCCCCTATCCCCTATTTCCATGCGCTTCCTCTTCGTCGCGAAGCAGAAGAAGAACGTCGATACGTTCGAGACAACGATCGCGGAGCTTCTGGCCCGGGGGCACGCAGTCACCCTCGCCATCCAGCAGCGCGATGTCGAGCGCGATCGCAGGCTCACGGACACGTTCAGCAGTGCGCGGTTCACGCTGGTGTCCTGTCCGGAGGAACGTGGCGATGGGTGGCGGCGCGCTGCGCCGCTCGTGCGCAGCACGCGCGACTGGGCCCATTATTTCCAGCCGTCTTACGCCCGCGCCGCCAAGTTGCACCAGCGCGCCCAGGTGCGACTGCTCAGAGAACTGGCGACGACCACCGGGGGCCACGACCCCATCCTGCCGCTGCCAGCGACCAGTGGTGCACGGCTGCGCGCCGCACTCGCGCACATCGAGCTGACGATTCCGAGCGACCCGCTCCACGAAGAATTCCTCAGACGCCACACGCCCGACGCAGTACTGGTCTCACCCGGCCTTCACTTCGGCTCCGGCCAGAGCGACTTCATCAAGAGCGCGCAGGCACTCGGCATCCCGGTGTGGATGCTGCTCTTCAGCTGGGACAACCTCAGCACCAAGGGAGCCCTGCACGTGGCGCCGGACCGGATGTTTGTCTGGAATGCCAGGCAGGTTCGCGAAGCCCAGGAGCTGCACGACTACCCTGCGGCACGGGTGGAGGTGATCGGGGCCCCACGATTCGATGAGTTCTTCTCCCTGCGCAGCGTCATCTCACGCGATGCGTTCTTTGCGCCGTTGAAGCTCGACCCTCGCAAGCCGACGATTCTCTATCTCTGCTCGTCGAAGTTCATCGCCGCGGAGGAACCCGCCTTCATTGCCACCTGGCTCGCGTCGCTGCGTTCGAGCGAGTCCGACGCGCTGCGGTCCTGCAACGTGGTCGTTCGTCCCCATCCGGATGTGCCCTTCGAGCCTGATGGCGCTGAGCCCCCGTCGATTACCTGGGGAGAGATTCCACAGGCGACGGGCTGGGCGCACTCGCCGTTTGCCGACCCTCGCGCGGTAGTCCTGCGCACTACCTATGGGACCCCCCAGGCCTTCTACGAGTGCCTGCACCACGCCGACGCGGTTGTCGCGTTGAACACCAGCGCCGAACTTGAAGCGGGAATCGCGGGACGGCCTGTCTTCACGGTCCTGGCCACCGGGGACGCTGCCGACGGGCAGGCACACACGCTGCACTTCGAGTACCTGCTGCGAGACCACGGCGGGTTTGTGCAATACGCGCCGGACCTTGCCACTCACCTGCAGCACCTGGCCGAGACCCTCAACGGTCCCCACCGCGCCGAGAGCATCAAGGCCTTCGTGATGGACTTTCTCCGGCCACATGGCGATCGTCCGGTCGCACCCCTCCTGGCCAGCGCGCTGCTCGCCGCGCACGCGTCCGCGTCGGCATCCGCAGACAAGGTCGGCGCGCAGACGGTCTCCCCTGCCGCGCCGCAGCAGCTCGAGCCCGACTTCGAGGTTCGGTCGCTATCGGAACCCCTGCCGATCAAGAAGCTCAAGCTCGAGGGCGCTCCCGGTGTCCAACTGTTCGCCACGCACGAAACGCGGCGATTCAGGGGGCAGGGACAACTCCGCATCGATCCGGTCGTCAGCGCCTGGATGGAAGACGTCGTCACACCGGGTGACGTCTTCTACGACGTCGGTGCCGGCATCGGCACGTACTCGCTGCTGGCGGCCCTCACGCGAGGTGCCCTCGCTGTGGCGTTCGAACCTGGTTTCCTGGTGTTCCGTACGCTGAGCGAGAACGTCCGATTGAACGGTGCCTCGCACGGGGTGATCCCGCTGCCGATTGCCCTCAGCGACTCAGGCGGGCTCTTCGAGCTCGAGTTCTCAGGCCCGGCCGGCGGCGAGCATCACGTGCTGCGCAACCGTGAATGGCGGCCCAGACGCGAGGCAGACGACAGCCGGCAGGGACAGCCCGTGTGCGCAGAGCGGCTCGATGAGGTGGTCGCGCGCTACGGTGTCCCGCCGCCAGCCGCCATACGCATCAATGTGCGGCGCGAGGCTGCGCGCGTGCTCGCCGGCGCGACGGGCCTGCTGAGCGGCGCGGGCCTGCACTCGATCCTGATCACAATGGGCAGGCGCGACGACATCGAGGACCTGGCCGCCACGGCTCGACAATCCGGCTTCGATGCACTGGCCCTTGGTGGGTCAGACGACTTCGGATTCTCCGTGCGGCTGGATCGGAGTGCGTCGGCAGGGGCGGGTGTCTGGGATCGCCTCAAGGCTGTCGTGACGCGCCGCCCAGACTCGAGCACCTGATCGCCGCCGACTGCCCACTGCCGACTGTCTACTGTCTACTGCCCCCCGTCCTCTGCCTTCTGAAGAACTCCACCTGAAAGCGCTGGACGTTGCGGTTGTGCTCGGCCAGCGTCTGGGCGAATACGTGAGTGCCATCGTTGCGGCTTACGAAATAGAGGAAGGGAACATTGGCGGGTGCCAACGCCGCGCGTAAGGCGGCGAGCCCCGGCGCGGCGATGGGGCCGGGTGGCAGGCCCGGATATCTGTAAGTGTTGTACGGGGAATCGAACATGAGGTCGTCTCGCCTGATGTTCCCGTCGTACCGACCTGCCCTGGCGAGCGCGAACACCACCGTCGGATCCGCCTGCATCGCCATCCCGATCCGGAGACGGTTGCGGTACACCGCCGCGACCGTCGCGCGCTCCTCGTCGCTTCCGGTCTCCTTCTCGACGAGAGAGGCCAGCGTCACGGTCTCCCGTACGCTGGGCACGCTGTCGGGGGCTCGACCGTCGAGCGCCTGGTCGTACGCGGCCTTGAAGCGCTCGACCATCATCCCCACCAGAACACTGGGCGACGCCGCCCGTGCGAGAGCGTAGGTGTCCGGGAACAGATACCCCTCAAGATCGGGTGCGATCGGGTCGAGGCCGCGAATGGCTGTCACGTCGCGGGCGGCGGTCACGAAGTCGGCAGCCGGGCCGAACCCCCGCATTTCGTACAGGGCAGCCATTTCCGCGACCGTCATGCCCTCGGGAAACGTGATGCGCCGCGTGAAGACGTCACCTCGCTCGAGTCGCTCGATCACGGCAACCGGGGTCAGCGCCCGATCAAAGCGATACTCGCCCGCTTTCAGACGACTGCCCGCACCCGTCCACCACACGGCGCCGCGAAAGGTGTATCGGTCGGGCACCACCCCCGCCTCGGCGAGCCGGCGCCCGATCTCGGCCGTGCTCGTGCCGAGAGGAATTTCCACGAATTGCTCGGTGCCGCGGTAACCGCGATAGGGTTCGGTAATGCGCACCCAGCCCAACGTTCCGAGATACACGGGAATCCCGAGCAGGATGACCACGATGAAAATCAGGATGAGGGCGGTCAAGCGACGCATCAGAACGCTCAGGCGGGACTAGTGAACACTGTCGCTCGTGGGTGTGGTGGAATGCTCATCGAGGTAGTCCTGCAGGATGATGGCCGCGGCGGCGGCGTCGAGCTTGGCCTTCCTGGCGCGCCAGTCCTTCTCACGAAGGGCCAGCCGGCTCTCCGCCTCGCGGCTGGTCAGCCGCTCATCCTGAAACACAACCGGTAGACCGATACGTGTGTGCAGGATGCGGGCAAACATCTCGACCCTGGCGGTCATGGCATTGGGCGTGCCGTCCAGCCGCCGTGGCAGCCCGACCACCACGAGTTCCAGCCCGTCGTCTTCCCGCTGGAGATCGGTCAGCACCTCGACCAGTTCATCAATGGACGCCACACCAAGACCACCGACCCGAAGGGTCTCCAGCGGTCGCGCCAACAACCGTGTCGGGTCGCTGATCGCAATACCGATTCGACGCTCACCGACGTCCAGACCCGCAATGCGCACGCCGCCTTATACTAACCTTCGACCGGCATGAAGCAGACACGCGACAGCGAAGCGGACGGGTTGTCCAGGCCGACACAGAAGTCCGGTGTGTCCCTGACATCTGTAACCGTTGCTGTTGCCGTCGGATGCGCGATCGGCTTCGCGCCTGCGCTGAGCGCACAGCAATCGCCGGCGCCAACGCCGACGCTCGCACCTGGCCCTCCACCACTTCCACAAGACCGGGCGGCCGCGCTGCAGGCGGAAGGCGAACGCCTCGCCAGGGAATCTCGAACGCTGCTCGGCGAGCTTCGCAAACTGGAAATCGAACGGGACCTGCAGGCCGAGCGAGCCCGGCAAGCGGCCGCAGCCGTCAACGAAGCCACCCAGGCCATGGCCCGGGCGGACTCGCGGCTGACGACGATCGCGTCGCAGCGCGCCGCGCAATTGCCGGATCTGAAGGCCCGCCTCGTCGAGCTCTACAAGCGTGGACGGGCGGGCAATGCCCGGCTGCTGCTCGGCGCGAGTAACGTCCGCGACTTCGCACGAACCACAAGAGCCGTGGCGTCGATGGCCCGTCTCACGGAAACGCGACTGGGTGAACACCAGCGCCTGCTCAACGAAGCACAGGACGAGCGTGTCGCCAGGGCCGAGGCGCTGAGCCGGCTCCAGGCTGAGAGCCGCAAGGTCGAGCAGAGCCGCGCGGCCGCGGCCCGCGCTGTCCGAACGCGAACGGCACTGCTGGCCGATATCGACAAGCGACGTGACCTCACGGCCCAGCTCGCCGGCGAACTCGAGGTGGCCGCGCGGCGTCTGAACGAGCAGGTGTCGGCTGTCGCCATCGCCCCTCCGCCGGCACTGGCATCTCCAACTGCACCTGTATTTCCGCCCCGGATGCCGGTGCGCGGGGGCCTCGAATGGCCCCTCGACGGGCGGGTGATAGGTCGCTTTGGGGAGGCCTCGACCCGGGCCGGTGGCAATGCGCCACGAAACGGCCTCGAAATCGAGGCCGCCGACGGGACCCCGGCCAGGGCGATTCACGCCGGGTCTGTGGTCTTTGCCGGCCCCCTGTCGGGCTTCGGCACGCTGGTTATCGTCGACCACGCCCGGGGGTATCACTCCGTCTACGGCTATTTGTCGTCCACCACGCTGACCAGAGGTGATGTGGTTGATGTGGGACGCGAAGTCGGGCGGATCGGGGCAATTCCGGGCGGTCCGCCGGCGTTGTACTTTGAGTTCCGTATCGACGGTCGTTCGGTCGATCCCCTACAATGGCTGCGACCGCGGTAAATAGAACTGAGCCACTCATGACCTCACGCACCCGCCTGTGGGTTCTGGCAGTCTCCACGCCGATCATCGCCTTCGTGATCATCGGAGGTTATCTCGGTCGTGCCCTCGCCAAGGACGACACCTATCAGCACCTTCGGGTGTTCCAGGACGTCATCCAGCTGGTACTCAACAACTACGTCGAACCCGTGGACATCGAGAAGGCGATGCGTGGGGCGATGAACGGTCTCGCCGATTCGCTCGACGCCGACAGCGGGTACCTCACGTCCGATCTGGTGAAGGCCTACGAGAGCTCCGCCGCACCCGCGGCCGGCGACATTGGCGTCGTCATCACCCGTCAGTACTATCTGCGCGTTGTCTCCGTTCGTGAGGGCACCCCGGCTGCGAAGGCCGGCCTGCGCACGGGCGACTTCATTCGCGGCATCGACAACCGCGCGACGCGAGACATGACGGTATTCGAGGGCACCCGCCTGCTGAGGGGTGCGCCCGGCAGCAAAGTGTCGCTGCTCGTCATCCGCGGCAACGCTGCCGACCCTCATACGATCGAACTGGTGCGCGAGCGCGCCTCAACCGTCGAACTCAACTCGCGCATGCTCGAGTCGGGGATCGGCTACATCCACATCCAGCGCTTCTCGAAGCAGACGCCGACACAGCTCAAGCAGGCCATCGACGCTCAGGCTCGCACTGGAGCCACCCGGTACATCATCGATCTCCGTGGCGCCGCGACTGGCGACCTTGACGACGGCATCGAGCCTGCGCGGCTCTTTGTGAAATCCGGCACCCTGACCGTTCGCGAGGCCAAGCCCGAAACGCGCGAGCCGGTGGCCGCCCAGTCCGGCGACGGCGCCGTCACGGCCCCGGTCATCCTGCTGGTGGACCAGGGCACGTCAGGCGCGGCCGAGGTGTTTGCCGCCGCCCTCGACGGTAACAAGCGCGCGGACCTGATCGGCGAGCACACGCTCGGCCGGGCGGCCCGGCAGCGCCTGGTAAAACTGCCCGACGGCAGCGGCCTGCTCCTGTCGAACCAGCGCTACCTCGGGCCCGACAACACGCCCATCCATGAGCGCGGCCTGAAGCCCGACGTCGAAGTGGAGCAGCCCGAAGTGGACTTCGGTACCATCCCCCCGACCACCGACGATACCCTCCGGCGCGCTGTCGAGCAGTTCACCAGCCGTGCGGCGGCATAACCCACCCCTCCTTTGCTATACTGATCGTTCTGTTTAACGCCTGATTTCACAACAGATAGGCGCGTAGCTCAGCTGGTTAGAGCGCCTCCCTGACACGGAGGAGGTCAGTGGTTCGAGTCCACCCGCGCCTACCAACCTTCGCCCACCGTAGCTCGCGTTGACCGCGAGCGAGCGTAGGTGGGCTGCGGTTGGCGAGCCCACCGAAGGTTGCCCGCCCAAGCGGAGCAGCGCAAAGGCGGGCTTCAACAATCAGGCTGGTTCCAGTCTCGTAAATCACTCGACGACACATCCCTTGAGTCAGATCACTGTCACGCTGCCCGACGGCTCCAGCCGGACGGTGCCCGCAGGGGCGCCGGTGCTGGACGTCGCCTCAGGGATTTCGCCGCGCCTGGCCAAGGCGGCGCTGGCCGCCATCGTCGACGGCGCGATGGTCGATCTGTCCTATCCATTGACGCGCGACGCGTCAGTTCGCATCGTCACCGGCGACAGCGAGGAAGCGCTGGGCCTCTACCGGCACAGCGCGGCGCATCTGCTGGCTGCAGCGGTCACGAGTCTCTTTCCGGGCGTGCAGTGCGGCATTGGGCCGGCCACCGACGAGGGCTTCTTCTACGACTTCGTCGTACCGCGCCCGTTTGTCCCCGAAGACATCGAGGCCATCGAAAAGAAGATGCGCCAGATGGCGCAGGAGGATCTGCCCTACCAGCGTCAGCACTGGCCGCGGGAAGAGGCGATGGCGTTCTTCGCCCAGCGTGGTGAGCCGCTCAAGGTGCAGCTGATCGACGAGAAGACGGCCGGCCAGGCCGAAGTGTCGTGCTACACCATCAAGGACCGGGACACCTTCGTTGACTTCTGCACCGGGCCGCACGTGCCGTCGACTGGCCGACTGAAGGCGTTCAAGCTCCTGACCACGTCCAACGCCTACTGGAAGGGCGACGCGCACAATCAGCCGATGCAGCGCGTGTACGGCACGGCCTTCCTGTCCGAGAAGGCGCTGCAGGAGCACATGACGCGCCTCGAGGAAGCGAAGAAGCGCGACCACCGCAAGATCGGGCGCGATCAGAAGCTGTTCCTGCACCACGCCTGGGCACCCGGCGCCACCTTCTGGCTGGCCAAGGGCACGACCCTCTGGAACACGATGGCCGACTACATGCGGGGCGTGCTCTTCCCCGCCGGGTACGTCGAAGTGCGGACGCCCATCGTCTTCAACAAGGCGCTCTGGGAGACGTCCGGACACTGGCAGCACTACCGACAGAACATGTTCCTGATCGAGGGCAGCGACGGTGAGCAGATGGCCATGAAGGCCATGAACTGCCCCGGGCACATGCTGGTCTTCGGCAGCGAGATGCGGAGCTATCGTGATCTCCCCATCCGCTTCCACGAGCAGACGCCCCTGCACCGCAACGAAGCCTCTGGCGTGCTCGGCGGCCTCACCCGCGTCAGGCAGTTCAGTCAGGACGATGCCCACTGCTTCGTGATGGAGTCCCAGATTGCCGAGGAGGTCGAAAAGCTCCTCCGTCTGGTGCAGCGGGTCTACGGCGACTTCGGCCTTGAGTATTCCGTGAAGCTGTCAACCCGGCCTGAGGAGTTCCTGGGCGAGGTGGCGACGTGGGACCACGCCGAGGCCTCCTTGAAACAGGCCCTCGAGAGCGCCGGGCAGCGCTATACGATCAACGCCGGCGACGGGGCGTTCTATGGCCCCAAGATCGACTTCGACGTCACCGACGCCATTGGCCGGAAGTGGCAGTGCGCGACCATTCAGCTTGACTACCAGCTGCCTCAGCGTTTCGACCTGAAGTATGTGGGAGCCGATAACACCGATCACCGGCCCGTGGTCATCCATCGGGCAATTTTCGGAAGCTTTGAGCGCTTTCTGGCGCTGCTGATCGAGCACTATGCAGGGGCGTGGCCCCTCTGGCTGGCTCCCGTCCAGGCCATCGTCCTGCCAATCGTCGATCGGCACGTCGATTATGCCCGGCAGGTCAGGGATCGCCTGGTCGCGGCAGGGCTCAGGGCAGAGGTCGATGAGCGCCGGGAGAAGATTGGCTATAAGATCCGGGAGGCGCAGCTCCAGAAGGTCCCTTACATGCTGGTCACTGGTGACCGGGAGGTAACTGAGGGAGCGGTGTCGGTGCGTAGTCGGGTGACCGGAGACCTCGGGTCGCGAACGGTTGACGCGTTTGTCAGCGACGCCCTCGATGAGATCAGGCGCCGGGATTCTGGCGTACCAGCGGTAGTCGGTGAACAAGAATCGGCCTGAGGGGCCAGTGCGGGTTCGGGCGGTAAGGCCGCCCGCGAGGAGGACTTATAGCTTTCGATCGTTCACCCCGTCGTGATGATCGCGTTCGTACCAATGAGCGCATCCGGGTTCGAGAAATCCGAGTCATCGACGAAACCGGACAGCAGCTCGGGATCATGCCACCGCCTCAGGCGCTGGCAATCGCCCGCCAGAAGGGTCTGGACCTGGTTGAGATTTCACCGACGGCTGTGCCGCCGGTCTGCCGGATCATGGATTTCGGCAAGTATCAGTACCAGGAACAGAAGCGGAACCGCGAGGCCAAGAAGCATCAGAAGGTCATCGAGGTCAAGGAAATCAAGTTCCGCCCGAAGGTGGATGGACACGACTACGACTTCAAGAAGAAGCACATCGAGCGCTTCCTCGCCGACGGGGACAAGGTCAAGGCGACGATCTTCTTCCGCGGTCGCGAGATGGCGCACCCCGAGATCGGTCGCCGGATCCTCGAGCGATTGATTTCGGAACTGGGGGAAGTGGCGATGGCGGAAACGATGCCCCGTCAGGAGGGCAATCAGATGCACGTCATCCTCACCCAGCGCGCGGGGCGCAAGAGCGCGCCGAAGCCTAAGGCCGATGGGGCCGCCGCGACGACGCCGGCACCCGAAGGGGCCGAGTAGTTAGGGATATTGGAGACACGATGCCGAAACTGAAGACACACCGCGGGGCAGCCAAGCGGTTCAAGAAGACGGGCACGGGCAAGATCGTCAGGGCGAGCGCGTTCAAGCGTCACATCCTGACGAGCAAGACCACCAAGAGCAAGCGGCAGATGCGCGGGACGAAAGAAGTCTCGCCGTCGGATGCGCCGAAGCTCAAGCTGATGCTGCCGTACGACTGAAGGCAGTAGGCGGTGGGCGGTAGGCAGTAAGTAGGGCGGGTCCGCAGGACCCGCCGGGTACGTAGGGCGGACCGTCAGGTCCGCCGTTGAGGTCGCTGGGTCTTTACAAGTCGCCACCGCTCTGACGAGCGCGGGTGCACCCAATAGCCGAGAGGATGCAATGCCGAGAGTAAAACGAGGAACAGTCCGTCGGGCCAAGCGCAAGAAGCTCCTTGCGCGTGCAAAAGGCTTTTATCAGACCAAGAGCAAGCTCTATCGCGCAGCGAAAGAGTCGGTTGATACCGCCGCCAAGTACTCCTACGTCGGGCGCAAGAACAAGAAGCGCGAGTTCAGGCGCCTCTGGGTGGTGAGAATCAACGCCGCCGCGCGCGAAAACGGCATCACCTACTCGCAGCTCATCCGCGGTCTCAAGAGCGCGGGAATCGAACTCGATCGGAAGATGCTCGCCGACATGGCGGTCAAGCAGGCCGCGGCCTTCGCCAAGGTGGTCGAACAGGCCAAGGCGGCGCTTCCGTCATCAGCCACAGCGTAGTTCGCTCTCATTGCGGGACAGGCACGCGCGCGGTAACCGCGTCGCCGCGTCTGTCCCGCGTCACACCCGCCCATGTCTGAGTCCACGCTGGATCGCTCTGCCATCGACGCGCTTCGCGCCGGGTTCGAGCGTCGCCTGGCAGACGCCGGCACAGACCAGGCGCTCAAGGCTGTCCACGACGAGTTTCTCAGCCGCAAGTCCGGGTCGATCACGGCCCTGCTGAAGACCCTCGCCACGCTGCCTCCCGAGCACAAACGCACCTTCGGCGCGCTCGTCAACGACGTCAAGGCGGAGATTGAGACGCGTCTGGCCGACAAGCAACAACTGCTCGAGCAGTTGCGTCCACCGGCGGGGGCTGTCGACGTCACGCTGCCCGGACGCAGCCTTCCCTACGGCCGCGTCCACCCGCTGATGCGCGTCCGCCAGCAGGTGGAAGACGTGTTCAGCCGCATGGGATACGAAATCCTCGAGGGCCCTGAAGTCGAAGACGATTTCCACAACTTCGAGGCGCTCAACATGCCGCCCGACCATCCCGCACGCGACATGCAGGACACGCTCTACCTGGGTGTGCCGATTGCGGGAGGCACGTGGGGGGCGCATCGAATGACCGCTCCTGCATCGCGTCGAGCAGACGGGGCCAGCGGAAGCATTCCTCTCGCCCAGGTGCGCGCCGCGACACTGCTGCGCACGCACACCTCGGCGATGCAGATCCGCTACATGAAGACGTTCAAGCCGCCGGTGCGGATCATCGTGCCGGGACGCGTCTACCGCCGTGACAACCTCGACCTCACGCATACACCGATGTTCCAGCAGATCGAAGGCCTGGTCGTCGGCGAGGGTGTGTCCCTGGCCGATCTGAAGGGCACCTTCGAAGCGCTGCTCACCGAGATCTTCGGTGACGTGAAGGTGCGTCTCCGCCCCAGCTTCTTTCCGTACACCGAGCCCAGCGCCGAGATCGACATCTCATGCACCGGCTGTGGCGGCTCAGGCTGCGCCATGTGCAAGCAGACGGGCTGGATCGAGATCCTCGGTAGCGGCATGGTTCATCCTGCGGTGTTTGAAGCGGTCGGCTACGATCCCGACAAGGTCACCGGATTCGCCTTCGGTGTCGGCATCGAACGGCTGACGATGCTCAAGTACGGCGTGGACGACATCCGCCTGTTCTACGAGAACGACCTGCGGTTTCTCGAACAGTTCCCCCTCTGAGTTCCCGTGAAGATCCTGCTTTCCTGGCTCCGCGAGTTCGTTGACGTTCCGGGCACCGCCGACGACATCGCGTCAACGATGTCGCTACGAGGCTTCAACGTCGAGGGCGTCGACCCGACTGGCGACGGTGACGCCATCATCGACTTCGAGGTCACGGCCAATCGTCCCGACTGCATGTCCGTAGCGGGTATGGCTCGTGAGATCGCCACGGCCTATGGCCTGCAGGTCCGCCGGCCGGCTGCCCGCAGCGGCGATTGGAAAGCCGATCCCGTAGGGCGCACCGGGCCAGGACTCGCCCTCGTCTCGCTCTCTCCCGTTGACGCCGGCGAGATCGCCATCACCATCGACGCGACGGACCTGTGCCCGCGCTACGCGGGCGCCGTGGCTGACGTGACCGTCGGCCCCTCGCCGGCCTGGATGCAGGCCCGCCTCACTGCGGCCGGCGTCCGACCGATCAGCAACATCGTAGACATCACCAACTACGTGCTGATCGAGCTGGGACAACCCATGCACGCCTTCGATATGGCGAAGGTCAGCAGCGCTCACATCGTCGTGCGACGGGCACACGCCCAGGAAGTGATTCGCACGCTCGACGGGCAGGAGCGCAAGCTCACGGCCGACATGCTCGTCATTGCCGACCCCGAGCGTGCGCTTGCGATCGCGGGTGTGATGGGTGGTGCAAGTTCAGAGGTCAGTGCCGGCGCCACGTCCGTCCTGTTCGAAAGCGCGTATTTCAACCCGTTGTCGGTGAGGCGCACGAGCAAGGCGCTTGGCCTCAAGACCGAGGCGAGCATGCGCTTCGAGCGCGGCAGCGATCCTCGCCTGCCGGTGATGGCCATGGAGCGAGCCTGCGCTCTTCTCGAGATGATCGGCGCCGGTCACGCACGTGGCACGGTAGTCGACCGCTATCCGACTCGGATCGAGCCCGTGGGGCTGAGGCTGCGCCGTCAGCGCATTGCGGCGGTCCTTGGCACAACGGTCACCGACGACGAGATCACGCGTATCCTTGGCAGCCTCGCATTCGCGCTGCGCGATGCCGACGATGGGTGGGACGTGACCGTACCGACGCGGCGCGTGGACGTCGTGCGCGAGATCGACCTGATCGAGGAGGTCGCCCGCCACTTCGGACTCGACCGCATTCCGGTGTCGTTTCCAGCAGTGACCCAGGCGCCGGCGCGGGTCGACCCACGGGTGACGCGCGCCCGACAGCTCAGGAACGTCCTGAACGGCAGCGGCTTCTCAGAGGCCATCACGTTTGGATTCATCAGCGCCCAGGCGGCGGCACCGTTCGCGGCTGACGCGGACGTGGCGCCGATTGCCAACCCGCTGTCGGAGACCTTTGCGGTTCTCCGTCCTTCATCGCTGCCGGGCCTGCTCGATGCGGTCGCGCACAATCGACGCCGCGAGCAGCGCGATGTGCGGCTGTTCGAAGTTGGCGCCTGCTTCACGCGCGCGGCCGGTGAACGCCGACGCGTGGCGTGCGCCTGGACGGGCGGAGCGACGCCGGAACACTGGGGTGGCGGCCACCGCGTCGTGGACTTCTTCGACATCAAGGCCGTCGCCGAACGTATCGGTCAGGCGATTGGGCTGGATACAGCCGTTGAAGCACACGCGGAGACGTGGCTGGTCGCCGGGCGCAGCGCCAGGCTCATGCATGGTGACGCCGTACTGGGTTGTTTCGGCCTGCTTGCGCGTGACGTCGCCGAACGCCATGGCATCCCGTCCGGCGACGAGGTCTATGTTGTTGACATCGACCTCGACGCGGCCGAGCAGCATGCCGCACGTGCGGACCGACGAGTCACGCCGCTGCCGCGCTACCCGTCGGTTGTACGCGACATTTCGGTCCTGGTCAGCGATACGCTGAGTTCGGCGGCGATCCGCTCGACCATTCGCAGCTCGGCCTCTGCGGCGCTGGTCGAGGTGCGCGAATTCGACAGGTACCAGGGCAAGGGTATTGTCGACGGCAAGGTCAGCCTGTCGTTCCACCTCACGTTCCGTTCGGCAGATCGCACGCTGACCGATGCTGAGGTGCAACATGAAATGGACGACGTGCTCGCAGCGCTCATCGAGCGTCACAACGCGCTGCAACGCTGATTCCACTTCGTGCTACCATCGGCGAATTATCGAACGCAATATAGACATGAACACGAAGGGTTGACGGGCATGGCAAAGACGGCACTGGCGCGATCAATTGATCTGGAACCGATCGATCGTCTCGAAGACAAGGTGAAGCTTCTGGTAGCGATGGTCACGCGCCTTCGCGCAGAACACGCCAAGACGATGGAGGACAACGCGCGCCTGACCCAGGAGGTCGAAGCGCTGCGTGCCCGCGCGGCCGACGCCGACGACATCTCTGGTGAACTGAGCACCCTCCGCGACGAGCGCGACATCATCCGCACCCGCGTCTCGGAGATGCTGCAACAGCTCGAAGGGCTCTAGTGCCAGCGAGTGCACGCTTTCAGGCCTGACACGAGAACATGGCCAGCGTCGTCACGGTTGAGATTGCGGGACAGCGTTACCCCATACGCAGCGAGCTCGACGAGCACTACGTCGGCGAACTCGCCGCGTACGTCGACCAGAAGATGCGGGCGGCCTCCGACGCCTCGCCCACGAGCGACATGCTCGGCCTGGCGGTGCTGGTGGCCCTGAACCTTGCCGATGAGTATTTCCGTGCACGACAGGCGGAATCTGTAGACAACGGCGAGTTCAACGAGCGGGCACTCCAGCTCGAGCGTCTCGTCGACCAGATTCTTGCCCAGCCCCCCGGTCTCGAGTCCCTGTCAACTCCTTGACCCCCTCAGGGGGGTTCGCTAAGATCCTCGAGCGCCTGCTTTGCTCGTGATGGTTTTCGGAGGCTCGTCTGAGCCGATGTTTTAACCCAAGCGAGCCGCGAGGTCGCGTGTTGTGCATGCCTCTGCAACGAGGAAGCCTGAAGCGCGACTAACAACAGTGGCTCCACCTGCTTAGCAGGTTCACTCGACCTCCCCACACGGCAAAGCGGGGCTCTCTCTTCGGACACCAGTTCCTTCCCCTCGTCGTAGAGCGGACCGCTTGGTCCGCCGGGTCCGGCAAGTCCGCCGGGCCTGAAGGCCCGGCCTGCGTAATTCCATGTCGTCTACGAGCGCTGCCATTTCCGTCGCCGATCTCGGCGAACGAGCCATCGTCGAACGCATCACGCGACGTCTCCCGCGGCCGTCGTGGGTCGTCGTGGGACCCGGCGACGATGCGGCCGTCGTCGAGAGCGTACCGCGCACGCTCGAGGTGCTCACCACCGACGCGCTCGTCGAGGGGGTCCACTTCGACCGGCGCTTCGTGCCGGCAGACTGCATCGGCTATCGCGCGCTCGCGGTCAACCTGAGCGATCTGGCGGCCATGGGTGCCCGCCCCCGCGCAGCCCTCCTGTCGCTCGTCCTTCCTGCCACCCTGGACGTCCTCGACCTCGATCAAATGATAGGCGGCATGGTCGCGCTGGCCGACGAGCAGCGCATCGCAATCGTCGGCGGCAATATCACCCGCTCGACCGGACCGTTGATCATCGATGTCACGGTGACGGGGTCGGTAAAGCGGCGCCGGGTGCTCACGCGTGCGGGTGCACGCGTGGGAGACGAGGTGTACGTGACCGGAACGATCGGCGATGCCACGGTCGGGCTCGCATCTCTCCGCGGCACAGCTGGCTCGGCCGTCAGACCGACGCTCGCCGAAGCGCGCTACCTGCGGCCAGCCCCGCGTGGCCGCGTTGGCGTGCTCCTCGGCGAGCAGAAGGTCGCGACCGCATGCATCGACCTCAGCGACGGCCTGGCGGACGGCGTGCGGCGTATCGCCGATGCCTCAGGAGTCGGCATCACGCTGGACGAGGAATTTTTCCCCTTCAGCCACGAGGTCCGTGACTGGTTCTCGGGCAACGAAACGGCGATGCTCGACACCGGCCTCCGTGGGGGCGACGACTACGAACTGCTCTTCACATGTCCGCCACGATCGCGTCGCCGCCTGCGTGGCGTGCAGCGGCTGTTCGGCGATCTGCCGATAACCCGGATCGGAATGGTCACCCGAGACCGTGAGGTCTGTCTGCGCACGTCTGCCGGAAAACGGCCGCTTCCGGACGGGTTTGCACACTTTGCCTAGGTTCATCCTGTCGCAGTCGCTCAGGAACAAGGTGGGCGCGACCGCAATCGCCGTAACGGCGTTCGTGTTCTTCTACGAAATCACGAGTGACGATGCCGTCTGGCTCTGGCGAACCGAGCAGGTATTTGACCCCTCACGCCCCCAGCCCGGCGCGCGCCTGCAGTTCGACGCAACGGCGTACTGCAAGGGGAACACGACGTCATCAGGCGTCGAGGTCACGACGGGCGTGGCCGCGGCTGACCCGTCGATACTTCCGGTTGGCAGCGTCGTCACCGTGACGACCGACAACTCGCGCTACAACGGCGTCTACACCGTGATGGACACCGGACCCGAGGTCAAAGGCCGCGAACTCGACCTGTATATGTGGAGTTGCAACGAAGCGCTGGCCTTCGGACGAAAGCAGGTGCAGCTCAACGTCCTTCGTCTCGGATGGAATCCCAATGCGAGCACCCCGAGCCTGATCGACCGCATCTTCCGTCGCCAGGCCCGTCGCGCCGAACCATCGCCGGTCGAGGCGGTCACGGTGCCGCCGGCAGCCGTTGCACCAGAGGAACCGCTCGCACCGGCCGTGGACGCCGTGCCGCTGCCGGCCGATCCACTCGAAGGTCCCCCCGCCCCGCCAGTCGAAACGGCCCCGCCGACGCGGTAACGAGCCGCCGCACCTGAAGGTGCGGCCTACGTACACTCCGTAGGGCGGACCTTCAGGTCCGCCATCTCATGCAAACTGCAATTCGTACAACCGGCGGTAGATGCCCTGCGCGGCCAGGAGCTCCTGGTGCGTACCAGATTCGCGCAGCTGCCCGCGGTGCATCACCAGGATGTGATCCATGTCCTGGATTGTGGAAAGGCGGTGCGCAATGGCCAGAGTGGTTCTCCCGCGCATCAGCACCTTGAGAGCGTCGCGAATCAGCAGCTCGGTTTCGGTGTCCACGCTCGACGTCGCTTCATCAAGGATCAGCACTGGCGCATTGAACGCCAGCGCTCTGGCAAACGAGAGGAGCTGCTTCTGTCCCACCGAAAGGGTAGCTCCCCGTTCCACAACCGGCGTGCGGATGCCATCGGGAAACCGACGCACGAATTGGTCAGCATGAACCGCCGCGAGGGCGCCTTCGATGTCCTCGTCGGTAATTGAGGCACGCCCCAGCCTCACATTGTCGGCAATGGTGCCCGAAAACAGGTGCACGTCCTGCAGGACGAGGCCAAATCTCGCGCGGAGATCACGAAGGTCCATCTCGCGGATGTCGACACCATCGATGGTGATTCGCCCCTGCTGAATGTCGTAAAACCTCAGCAGCAGGCTGACCAGCGTCGTTTTGCCTGAGCCGGTGGCACCGACAATGCCCACACGCTGACCGGGTCGAATCTCGAACGACACGTCGCGCAGCACCGGCTGGTCAGGGGTATAGGCGAACGTCACGTGCTCGAAGCGGATCAGTCCGCCATCCGCTGAACGCTGTCGGACATCGAACGGCTGCAGCGTCTCAGCGTTCGGGCTGATGGTGACCGGTGTGTCCAGGAGCGCGAAGATCCGCTCGGAGGAAGCCATCGCGCCCTGAAGGACGTTGAACTTTTCCGACATGTCGCTGATCGGCCTGAAGAACCGCTGGGAATACTGAAGAAATGCCACGAGCGATCCGAGCGTCAGCACGTCATCGAACACCCATCCACCGCCGGTCCACAGGATGAGTGACGCCGCCAGGGCACTGACCAGCTCGATCGCCGGGTAGAAGACCGCGTAGTAGAAGATCGACTGGACATTGGCGTCGCGGTGGCTCCGGTCGATCTGGTCGAATGCCTCGAAGTCAGCCGCTTCGCGCCTGAACAACTGCGCGGTGGCCATACCGGTGATGCGCTCCTGCAGGAAGGCATTGATCCGCGCCACCCAGGACCGGACCGTCCGGTACGACTCCCGCACGTTGTGACGGAACCACTGCGTGATGAAGGCGATGATGGGCAGCACAGAGAACGCCACCAGCGCCAGGCGCCAGTCCATCCAGATCAGGACGGCCATGATCCCCACCAGCGTGAACAGATCGCCAAATACCGACACGACGCCAGAGGTGAACAGCTCATTGAGCACGTCGACGTCGGTCGTGACCCGCGTCATCAGCCGGCCGACGGGGTTGCGGTCGTAGAACGCCAGATCGAGTCGCTGCAGGTGTCCATAGAGCTGCAGCCGCAGGTCGAACATGATGCGCTGGCCCGTCAGCTGCATCGTCCACACCTGCAGGTACTCCAGCCCGAAGGCGCCAACCAGCGTCGCCAGGTAGACGGCCGCCATGCTGCCGAGGCCGCTGAGATCGCCCGCCGGAATGTAGCGGTCGATGACGACCTTGGTGAGATAGGGTGGAACCAGTTCGAGGATGGAATGCCCGATGATCGCCCCGATGGCAATCGTGACCTGGCGTCGATAGGGACCAAGGTAGCTGACGAGGCGGCGCATGAGGCGCGCGTCGTAGGCTTTGCCCACCACGTCGTCGTCGTGTCCAGACATCAGGAGGCCGCCAGCTCTTCCTCGAGCAGCTGCTTGCGGTGAAGACCGGCGTAGATGCCGCCGCGCTCGACCAGTTCGTCGTGGGTGCCACGCTCGACGATCCGACCGTCGTCCAGGACGAGGATCTGCTGGGCGTGGCGGACGGTTGAGATCCGGTGAGAGACCAGCAGCGTCGTCCTCTGTGCGGCGCCGGCATTCAGCCCGCCGAGAATGGCCTCTTCGGTATAGGTGTCCACCGCCGAGAGTGCGTCATCCAGGATGAGGATGCGTGGCTCCACCGCAAGCGCGCGCGCAATGGCGGTACGCTGCTTCTGGCCGCCAGAGAGGGTGATGCCCCGCTCGCCGATGACCGTGTCGTAACCGTTGGCAAAGTTCGGGAGGTCCTGATCGAGCCGCGCAATTCGGGCCACCTGCTCGATCCGGTCGCGGCTGCGCTGCCCTTTGCTGGCGCCGAGCGCGATGTTGTCGGCAATGGTCGTGCTGAAGAGGAACGGCTCCTGAGGAACGAACCCAATCGCGCCACGCAGCACACGCAGGGGAATCTGGCGGACGTCCACACCATCTACGAGCACCGTGCCTGGCGGGGGTTGATGGAGCCGCGGCAGCAGGTTCAACAGGGTCGTCTTGCCTGAGCCGGTGGCGCCAACGATGGCCGTGGTTTCGCCTGGCCGCATGACCGCCGAGACCTCTCGCAGGACAACGCGGTCGGCGTAGCCGAAGGTCAGATTTCTGAACTCGATCTCTCCTCGTACGGCATCAACGCTCGTGAGCGCACCACTGGCTTCTGCGTCGGTGATCGCAGGGACCGCATCAAACACCTCGATCATGCGCTTCCATGACGCCAGACCGCGCTGCAGCAGGTTGGTGACCCAGCCGAACGCGATGAGCGGCCACGACAGCATCATCAGGTAGGCGTTGAAGGCGACGAGATCGCCGATGCTCATGCGCCCGGCGACAACATCCCCGCTGCCCAGCCACAGGACGACGAGCGCACCGATCCCCATCAGCAGGCCCATGCTCGGGAAGTACATGCCTTCGAGACGAACCAGGCCCCGACTCCGCCGCATGTATTCCTGATTGGCAAGTCGGAAGCGTTCCAGCTCGAACGGCTCCTGACCGTACGCGCGCACCACCCGAACGCCGGAGAGCGTTTCCTGCGTCACGGCGCTGATGGTCGAGAGCTGTTCCTGGATCGACTCGAAACGACGATGAATCGCCGAGCCGAAATACTTGACGATGATCGTGACCCCCGGGAGTGGAATCAGCGCCAGCAGGGTCAGCCGACGGTTGATCGACAACATGAGCATCAACGCCACAACGAAGGTGATCACGGTGTTGGCGGTGTACATGACCGCGGGGCCAATCATCATCCGCACGGCGTTGAGGTCGTTGGTGGCGCGCGACATCAGGTCGCCGGTGCGGTTGCGCTGGAAGTAACCGACATCCAGACGCTGCAGCGTGGCAAAGAAGTCGTTGCGAAGGGCGTACTCGACCTCACGCGACGCGCCGATGATGATGCGGCGCATCAGGAAGCGGAACACGCCGCCGACTGCGGCCAGACCCAGCAGCGCCACGGAGTAGAACCGCACCTTGTCGAGCGTCGCCCCGGCGAGCAGGTCGTCGATCGCGAACTTGAGCAGCCACGGTCCCGCCAGCGCCACGGCGGTGGTCATCACCACGCAGGCAAAACCAGTCAGAAACGCACGGCGCGAGCGGGCCAGGTAGGCAAGAAGACGCCGCCGCGGGGACATCTTCGCAGTATAGAATGCCGCACCATGTCTACGTCCGACCCCGTCGCGCGCGCGGCGACCGCGTCCGCCGCCGTGCCGTCGTGGACGCTTCTGGACATGAATCGCTACCAGTGGACGGTACTGCTGGCGGCCTGGCTGGGATGGGGCTTCGACATCTTCGACAGCCTGCTTTTCAACTACGTCGCGCCCAACGCGGTACCGACTCTTCTCGGGCTCACGCGGGGCACTCCGGAGGCATCGGCCGCCACCCTTCGATGGACCGGCATCCTGACCTCAGTCCTGCTGGTGGGATGGGCCGTCGGTGGGGTCATTTTTGGACGCATCACCGATCGCGTAGGACGCACTCGCACCCTGCTGCTGACGATGGCCCTCTACTCCATCGGCACAGCGGCCTGTGCCTTTGCGCCCAATATCTGGGTGCTACTGGTCTTCCGCATCGTCGCCGCGCTCGGTATCGGGGGCGAGTGGGCGGCGGGGGCGGCAATGGTCGCGGAGGTCGTTCCGGAGAAGCGTCGTGTAGAAGCGGGAGCGATTCTCTACACGTCGGCGTCGGCGGGTCTCTTCCTGGCGACCATCATTACCTACCAGATTCAGGGTGTGTACTTTCGGGGCAACCCGGATGTGGGCTGGCGTTACGTGTTCCTGTTTGGCCTTCTCCCCGCCGCCGTAGCCCTGGCGGTCCGGATGTTCGTAAAAGAACCCGAACGCTGGGCACGCGTCGCAGCGACCACGAAGCCGCCGACGATAGCGGACCTCTTCGCTCCGGAATACCTCCGCGTCACGCTGACGGCGATGGGCCTCGCACTGGTGGCGCTGGTCACCTGGTGGAGTTGTAACGCGTTCATCCCGGTGGTGGCCAGTGGCCTTGCCGCGCGCGCAGCCGAGGGTCTCCTGGCAGCCGAAGCGACGACCCTCATCGAGGGCTGGAAGGCAGAGGCCACCAACGCGTTCGCGCTCGGCGGACTGATCGGAACGCTGCTGACGATCCCGGCTGCCAAGTTCCTTGGTCGGCGCCTCATGTATGCGATCTACTTTCTCGCGTCGACGGCGGCAATGCTCGCCGCATTTGGCCTTGATCTGGAGCCGCACACGCGCCTCTACATGTACTTCCCAATCGGGCTGACTGTATTCGGCGTGTTCGGCAGCTTCACTTATTACCTGCCTGAGCTCTATCCGACTCGTCTGCGCGGGACCGGGCCAGGATTCACCTACAACATCGGGCGACTGGTCGCCGCCATCGGACCGTTCATGGTTGGCTCAATCGCCGCTCGCGGCGTCAGCGGCGTCGATACAGCCATGGAAGTGCTGCTCGTGGTCGGGCTGGTTCCCCTGGCCGGCCTGCTGGTGCTGCCGTGGGCGGTTGAAACGCGCGGGCGGCCGCTGCCGGACTAGGGCGATGGACAGTAATTGGTAGACAGTAGACAGTAGGCCGTAGGCGGTGGCCTCCCCGCCACACTGCCGACTGCCGACTGCCGACTGCCGACTGCCCACTGCCCACTGCCTACTGTCAATCGTCCCAACCACCGATAATCCGACCGATGCGAAACCACGCCATTCTGTTCGCCCTCATTGCTCTTTTCGCCGCTGCATCTACCTCATCTGCCCAGGACGTCTTGCCGCCCGAAACGACCCATCTCGAGGTCGGCATGATGTGGTGGCAGCCCGAACCGGCCATCACGATCAGGAGCGGCAACCTCTCGAGCGACGTCGACCTGGTCGGCGATCTGGGCATCGAGAAAGAGCGATTTCGCGAGATTCGCGTGGTCGTCAGACCGGCGTTGAAACACAAGTTCCGCTTCGCCTACATCCCGGTGCGGTACAGCCAGGAAGGGCAGGTCCTCAATCGCACGATCGTCTTCCGCGGCGTCACCTACAACCTGAACCTGCCGGTGAACACGGCCGTGAACTGGGATTTCTACCGCTTCAGCTACGAGTACGACTTCATCGCCACACGCCACGCAATCATCGGCGTCATCGGCGACCTCAAGTACAACAAGCTGGACGTGCAGCTGGCGAGCCCGGCCGGAAGCGAACGCACGGAGCAGACGGTGCCCGTGCCCACGATCGGTGGCTTCGCGCGGTTCTACCTGGCGCAATACGTCTCGGTCACCGGTGAGTTCACCGGGTTCAAGTTCGATCACAACAACTTCAACGGCAAGTTCTACGACTTCGATCTCTACGGACAGCTCAACTTCAACGAGTCGTTTGCCGCTCAGGGCGGCTACCGTTCGATCAAGGTCGACTACATCGTCGACGAAGACGACGGTGACCTGCGGTTGAAGGGCCTGTATTTCGGCGGGGTGGTTCGCTTCTAGGGTTTCCGCGCGATCACCAGCAGCGTGCTGCCGAAGGGCATCGGGACGATGCGCGCCAGCGACGCTTCGGCGAGGACCACGGCCGAGAGGACTGCATTCACCGGCGCGGGCGGCACGCTGATGTCGGCGGTTTCGTTGAGTCGACGCCACCGTCTGGTCAGACGCTGCACCGTCCGGCTCACGAGCAGGATGGGGAACAGGGTCGCAAACAGGAACGAGACTCGCTCAGGCGTCAGTCCCGCCTGACGCACGAGCGCGCGCGCCGTCTCCGGCGTATATCGTCGTTTCTCGTCCCACACCACATTGTGATCGCCGTGCAGGATTTCCAGTGCCGCGAGCGTCAGCACCACTACCCCGCCCGGGCGCAGGACGCGGGCCATCTCACGCACCGCCTCGCCGTCGGCGTCTATCTGCTGGAGCACGTCAAATGACGTTGCGACGTCGAAGCTGCCCGAGCCAAACGGCAACCGCCTGACGTCCCCGCTGACACCTCCGTGCCCAGCGGCGCGTGCAAGCGCCACCCCCGGGAGAGACAGGTCCATGCCAACAGCGGACCCGTAGGTGGCGAGAAACGCGAGGTTGTCACCGGTCCCGCTCCCGCAGTCCAGAAGCCTGAGATGTCGTCGAGTGCCGAGCGCCTCAGCGATGGCGGGGTGAACGAAAGTGCGGAAGCCTCGATACCAGAAGTGGCGCGTGACCGCCTGCCTGGTCAGCTCGAGCCGCTCTTCCATCCTCAGCGGGCGCGGGTCGAGCGTGTCGTCCTGGCGGGCGTTCGGGGTGCGGGGCGCTTCGTCGCGGGTGCCTTGACGGCGGCAGGCTTCACTGTCCGCGATGGCTTCACCGTCCTCACCGGCGTCGACGACGCCGCAGCGACGGCCGGTCCAGCGACGTGCGTCAGGCCAGGCACCAGCAGTCCACCGCCGTAGAGACGGCGGTAGTCTTCGGCGGTTCCGAGAATGCGCTTCACGTAATTCTGCGTTTCGGGGAACGGGATGTCGTCAATGAACTCGTCCTGCGGCACACCCGGACGTTCAGCCATCCACTTCGCGACGCGGCTTTCGCCGGCGTTGTAGCTCGCCAGCGCGAAGTGTGCGCCGCCGAAGCGATCCATCAGTTCCTTGAAGTAGGTCATGCCGAGCAGAACGTTGGTTTCAGGACGCGCCAGGATGGCCGCCGAGTACCGGACCCCGGTCTTCGCGGCGTAACGACGCGCGGTCGAAGGAATCAACTGCATGAGTCCAAAGGCGTTGGCCGACGAACGGATGTCGGCGGTGAAGGTCGATTCCTGCGCAACCAGTGCCACCATCAGGTAGGGATCAAGTCCGCGGGCATCCGAGTGCGACTTGATGAGTGGCCAGTAGTCGAGCGGAAAAATGACTTTCAACACTTCCGCCGGAAGCGCCTCTCCGCCCGCAGCCAGATACTGCGGATACGCCCGCTTCATCTGGTTGATGGCGCCACGCAGGTTCTGGAATCGCTCCATCGCCACGAGTTCGTTGGCGCGATGGTGCCTGATCCACGCTGTCGTCGCGACGATGGCCGCAGAACCGCCCCACGCGCGATCCGCGTATTCGAGTTCGTGAAGCGCGTCGTCGTAGAGACCCAGCCTGACCAGTTCGCGAACCAGCACACTCGACGGAATCTGTGGAGCCGGCATCCCCTCCGAGTCTGCGCCGACGGATTGCACGACGGGAGGCTCGCGCCGGTCGGCGAGCCGACGGGAGGCAAGGCGGCCGTAGTAGGAATTCAGGTAATCCGTAGCGGTCAGACGATAGCGCTGGTTGGCGGTGGCGGTGTTCTGCACCTGATCGTAGGCACGCGCCGACCAATACAACCACGAGGGCCTGAAATCGGCGCGCGGTGCGTTCGCAGCGGCCTGATCGAAAATCTGCGCGGCTTCGGCAAAACGTCCGGCGCGATACGAGGTCCACCCGGCCTTCCACGCCGCCCGCTCGGAGTAGCGACTCAGGGGAAATCGCGTGAGCAGTTCGCGAAATACCTCATCGGCGGTCGCATCGTCGTTGGTCACGATGAAGTGCGTCGCGAGACCGTTGAGCGTTTCCTCGGTCCACGCGCTGGTGGGAAACTCCTGAACGAAACGCCGAGCCTGCAGTACGTAGGCAGCGTGGTCGCCGAGCGCCCGCGTGATCGACAGCGCGAAGAAACGTGCCTCGATCCGGCGTGCACTGGACTCGAGATAGGGCGCCAGTGCTTCGCGCGCCTGCCGGTGGCGGTTGAGGTAGTAGTCGCACTCAGCCACGCGCAGGCCGGCCAGGTCGCGATCCTCCTGCCGGCTCACCAGCCGGCGGAGCAACTCAAACGCGTCCCTGGCGTCAGCCCATCGCCGCGCCGCAAACAGGGCCTCAGCGCGTTCGAGTTCCAGCGGCACGAACTCCGCGGATGGCACGCGTGAGCCCTGGAGTCGCACCAGCATCGCCCCGGCGGCCTCAGCCTCGGCGCTCAACGGATATTCGAAGTAGACGCGTCGATACGCGCGAATCGCTTTCTCGCGGTCACCGGCCGCTTCAGCAGCGGCGCCCAGGCGGGAGAGCACGACCTCCGGATCAAGTGCTCGGCTCGGCGAGATCGACTCGAGAACGGCCACGGCTGTGGTCGGATCCTGCTTCGCCATGGCAATTTCGGCGCGGAGGCGAGGCACTGCCTCGTCGAGGAACCCAATGGGGGCACCGGCCGAGGCCGCTATGAGCGTGGCGTCGGCCTCGTCCAGCCTGCCCAGCCCCCTCAAGGCCACCGCCGTGTAGTAGCGCGAGTAGGCGGCCAGCGGTGTCGCCAGCAGCGCTCGGTCGCTGACCAGCGGGAGGCCAACCTGATACTGCTTGTCCGCTATTGCGCGGATGCCCCGAGCCAATCGGTCGGCCGGCAGTTCGAGCGCCGTCACCGGCGCCCCGGCTGGCGCCCCCGGCACGAACAGGAATTCTCCGCTGGTGCCAGGCAGAGGTGGATGAGTTGTCGGCGCGAGACGGGGACCAGACGCGCTGGGCCCGGGAGAACGCGGGGACTGGGCGCGAACCACGAAGTGGCCGATCCCTGCGGCGAGCGACAGCGCGAGGACAAGCGACGTCGGTGGGTGGAATCGAGCGTGGATCATCTGACTTTCAGTCCGGTTGTGAGACAGCCTTTCAATCGGCAGCGCACCTGCTTGGCATTATACGCAGGTTGGCTCTAACTCTTTGGCCCAGCGTGCCTTGTCATCAGACGCCATCGGGGCTCGACGGGCCCCGGTCGCTCACACCGAACGTCGGGAATAGTACCGGTAGCTCGTCCATCCCGGCCCGGGGGCATCGTCGGGATCGGCGGCCAGGAGAACCGCACCAGAGCTGGCAATGAGGGGCTCTACCTCATCCTTGGTAATCCCGTACATCTCCATGCGCCGCGGGATCCCCGTGACCGTGTTGGGCGGCAACGCCCGGTCAACCGTGACGCGGATGCGCGCCACGGGAGAGCCGTGCGCGCCGAACCACGTGACGTGTTCCTGCACCATGTCGAGCTCCATCGTGTGGACACCGTGGTCTGGAGCATCGAACACCAGGTCGAGCACGACTTCGTCTCCCGGGTCCAGGTCGTCGTGGAGCGCCGCCCGCACGTCGTCGGCGCGGACCATCCAGCCGAAACGATGGCGCCAGTGATTACCGAGACGCACGGACCGACCCCCATCGGCATCGCCGTGCGCAGGCCAGGACGCAGTGCCGGCGTTTCGCACCCGCACGGGCAGCCTGACGCGCGCACCTGGGGCACAGGTGAATTCCGCTGGCGCGGTTATCTCGGCGCGGCAGGCGTCGGGGCCGAGAGGCTCCGCACGGCTGGCGGTGCGCTCAGCGCCAGGCGGGTGCGCGACGGGTGTCAGTTCCCCCGGGATCTGGAAGACGACCACGCCGCCCGGACGGGTGACCCGGAAGAACTCGCGGAGAAAACGTCGGCTGTATTGCGGCTCCATGTGCTGCAGGGTGATGCAGGAATAGACGAAATCGAACGTCGCGTCCTCGAACAGGGCCAGTGAATCACTTTCGTTCAGGTGGAACTGGCAGCGGGCACCGGCCGTGTTCAACTGACGGGCCTGTTCGAGCATGGCGGACGCGATGTCGACGCCATGCACCTCCTGGAAGTGGCCCGCAAGCGCCTGCGAGAGACGGCCGATGCCGCAGCCGAAGTCGAGGGCGCGTTCCCGACGCGGTGACGCGCCGAGCGATTCGGCTCTCGCCAGCACCGTCGCACTCTCCTCGACTCCCGTCCGGAAGAAGGCGTCACGATCCCATTGCCGCTCCGCTTCGCGCGGACCTGTGAGCACGGCCCACATCGCATCGCGACGACCTAACTCGTTCCACGTGTCTCGCAGTTCGTGCAGGTTCATGACCGACACTGGATTCTATGTCACGACTGCGCGCAAATTCGTGTTGTTGCCTCTTGACTGACCTCAGCTTTCGTAGACAATGCTTGAATAGAGTGAGCTTCACGCACCACTCCCCCCTCGGCGTGTTCAGCCCATAGAGAAAGGACCTGATGAGCGGAACCGCGCCAGCGTCCCAGACAGATTCGACCGAACGTGGCCTTGGCCTGGCCAGCTGGTATACCGCCGGCCGCTCTGACGGCTTCGGCGATCGCCTGCTGATGTTCGACAACAGCGGCGCAGCGTCTCTCGAGTTGCTGCGCTTTCGTCCAGGCCTGGCCGCCGAGCCTGGATTTGAAGACCTGCTGCGTCAGCGGGTGCAACGCCTTTCCACGTTCAAGCATCCTTCCTTTTCCGCGGTCCGCACCGTCGATCACCTCGAAGACGGTGAGGGCCTTGCCCTGGTGTCGAATCACATCGCCGGCAAACGACTCTCCGAGCTGCTCGATGCGCGGCGCACACCCGCTGGACTCCACCCGGCGTTTGTCAGCTGGCTCGTCCAGCAGATCACGCCGCTCGTCGCTTCCCTGCAGGCACACGGCTACGACATCGTGCACGGCGCGCTGACGATCGACCGGATCATCCTGACGCCGGAGGGACACATCGCCATCGTCGAGCACGTGCTCGGATCGGCGCTGCGCGGCCTCGAAATGTCGCCCACACGCCTGTGGCGCGAGTTCGGCATCGTGTCGAGGCCCACGAGCCGCGGCGAAGCCTGCCTCGATGCGCGCGGCGACATCATGCAGGTCGGGGTGGTGGCGCTGTCACTGCTGCTTGGGCGGAGGGTGCCGCTTCAGGAAGTGCAGGAACAGTTGCCGGCACTGCTCGATGAGTTCAGCGCGACGCCCAGCGCGAAGTCCTCGCTTTTCTCTGCCCCTCTTCGTCAGTGGCTCGAGCGGGCGATGCAATTGCACCCGCAGGCATACCGGTCGGCCGCCGAGGCCCAGGAAGGGCTCCGTGAGCTTCCTGCGCAGGCGATTTCATCGCTGCCGGCCCTGCTGAACTCGATGATGCCCGGCGCAACGATGGCGCTCCCGGCCCCGGAACCCAATCCCCTTACGCTCGAAGCTCCCCCAGAGCCGAGCGTCGCGTCCGACTTTCTTCCCGCGAGCTCGAGTCCCGTCGACGCCCCCGTCCTCATGGCCGACACGCCGGTCCAGGAGACGGCGGTGCCGATTCCCTCGGTCACCCTCAAGACAGAGACGGCGCCAATTGTCGATCTGGCGACGCTGTTGCCTCCCACGGCAGCCGACCTCAGTCGAACAGAAAGCGGGACGCTTGAGATGGCGAGCATGAGCGAGACGCGGCCTACACCCTTCACTGCGCATACGCCCGAGGACCAGACGCGCAGTCTGGTCGGTCCCCTTCGCCGCTGGGTGATCATTGGCCTGGCCGCGCTTGCCGCGGTCCAGGCTGTGGTCATCGGCGTCATGGCTACGCGTCGCCCGGCGCCCGCTGCAGCCGCGGCCGCGGTGCCCATGGCGATCACGCTCGACGCGGGCCGAGCCGGTGCGACGGTCTTCATCGACGGTCAGGCCGCAGGCACAGCTCCCCTCACGCTGACGCTGAACCCCGGGACCAAGTCGATTCGCATTGAAGATGCCCCGGCCCTCATCCCGGTACCTGGAACGACCGCGAGCGCCGGCACTCCGCCCTCCGCCGCGCAGACCGCCCAACAGCAACGCACCGGCAGCGTGCGCTTCACTTCTCCGGTCGACCTCGAGGTCCTCGAGGGCAATCGCAGCCTGGGCAGGACCTCTGAAGGAGCGCTTGTGCTGTCGCCTGGCACCCATCAACTCGATCTCGTCAACACCGATCTGGGGTTCCGCACTCGCCAGTCCGTGACAATTCGCGCCGGCGAGGTCGCGGCATTCACCTTGACGACACCGATGGGTCGGCTGAGCGTGAACGCGCAGCCCTGGGCTCAGGTGTGGGTGGATCAGAACCAGGTGGGCGAGACGCCGATTGCGAATCTGGCCGTCCCGATTGGCCAGCACGAAATCACGTTCCGGCACCCGCAGCTGGGTGAACGCAAGGAGAGCGTCACCGTCCGGTTCGACGGCGTCACCCGCCTCAGCACCACCTTCGGCCGCTAGACAGTCGGTGCGTGTGGCGCCAGCGTCAGCACCTCGAACTCGTCACGGCTGACGCGCACGCACGGCTCCTGGCTCACGGCTGCCTGCAGTTCGAGGTTCAGCCGCTGCTCGGTTTCCACCGGGGCGGGTCGATTCAGGATGACGATGTCGTCGAGGCGTAGCGCGTAGCGCACCTGCGAGTCGCCCACGTCATCAGCCCCCTCTTCGAGCACGTCTCCGACCCGCGACTGCGCCACGACCCCGCGCGAGGGCACGAGAAACGCGAGGAGATCCCCCGCGCTGATTGCAGGGGTTTCGCCCGCCGGCAGCGTCATCAGCAGTCGGTCGCTCACACCGACCGGCTCCAGGTTTCCCGGCTCGTGCTCTCGGACGACGTAGACCCAGCACGACTGTTCGCGGGGCGGGGTGGCAGCCGGAGGAGCCGGTGTCGGCGGCCGGGACGAGTGAGCCAGACGGGCCAGCAATCCAATCTGTCCTTCGAGTGAGGGTGTGGGATTGAGCAGGCGGAGCACGTCATCGTGTGTGAGATGCGGTGTGTTCGCGACGCTGATCAGATCCATCAGCGAGCGCAGCGACACGATGCGTGTCATCTGTGATCGAAGCGCGACGGCTTCCTCGATCCGGGGCCGGCTGCCACACGAGGCGGTCACGACCGAGAGACGTGCGTGCGGAATCGTCGGATCGACGTCTGGCTGTGGTGCGTCCAGCGCGCGCGTGACCGCTGCGAAGTCGGTCGACGCATCGTCTGACCAGAGCTGAATGGTCACCGTCAGACGCCGCCGTGACAACCACTGTCCTGCCGTTCTGGCCGCGGCACCGTGGCGTTCGTAGTCACCGAAGGTGATCTCAAAGCCCAGCAAGCGCCCGGCGGCGAGCACAGTGTCCTGCAGCGCGCGCTGGTACTGTTCAGAAATCAGCTGCTGTGCTTCGTCCAGGAATGTACGCGCCACCGGGGCCGAGGTCATGTGCTCAACGAGGAAGCGGCGAAACCTGTCGCGGGGTGTGTCGAAGCCCGAGTTGTCATCCAGGCGGCCGACGATAGCCAGCACTTCGTGGAGTGAGAGACGCATGTCGCTGCCCGACCGGAAGGAACGAAACGGTTACTGGCGAACCCGTACCAGTACGGGCGGTCCGTCCGGACGGCGACTTCCGCCGTCTGGCTCGAGCGACACCACCACCGAAATCAACGGCGGCGGCGCGGGTGTGACGTTGACCGCGAAGGTCACCGATCCATTCTCGTCGGGTTCAAAGGTGCCGGCACTGATTGCCTGACCGCGGGCCAGCAGCCACGCCTGGTAGGTTCGTCCCGCTGGCGGCGGTCCAAGTCGTGACGCACTGATCACGAAACCACGCTCGCGGCTCCACAAGGCCTGTCCCGTGGCAGACGAGTTCTCGTCGGAGGGCGCCAGCGTAAACCGGATCAGGTCCGGCGCGGCGAGCACACCGCTCACCATCTCGGCTCGCGCGGCCTGCTCCTTCGCCGCGGCGACCTCGCGCGCAGACTGCTCGCGCAAGGCTGCAGTCTCTTCCGTGGCCGCCTGCTGTGACTGCTCGGCGCTGGCCACGCGGCTGCCGACGCGGCTCTGCGTCCAGAGCGCGAACAGAACCGCCATCGCGGCGACCGTTCCCAGTATCAGCGTGGTGCGCCGCGTCGGAAGGCTCGGGAGAGGCGCCCGCCTCGGAGTCTCGCGCGGCTCTGACTCGCGTTCGCGAAGCGCGCGCTCCAGGTCGAGTAGTCGCTCGGACAGCTCTGAATCTGCGGCCGACGGCGGAGCTGACTGAACGGAGGAGGCGTTGGTGGACACGGTGGGGCGGACAACCGGTGGTGGGACGGTCCGCTCGCTGTTCGGAAGCGGATCGACCACGACCTGCGCCTGCAGGGGCGGTGCCTCGAGGCGCGGAGGCTCGGGCGTCTCGTCGGGGCTCTGCCTGAGCTGCTGGTGCAACCTGGTCACGCCGTCGAGTGGCCAGGCAGGAGGATTGGCGCCAATCCGTGCAAGCCCAGGCGTGGTCCGCATCTCGTCAACGACGGTCTGCACCTCGCGCCTGAGATCGGCGATGCGTCGCTGCAGTTCAAGTTCAATCGCGGCGAGCCGCGCTTCGGCCTGATCGAACCCGCGCTGGGCCGAGTGCGCGGTCGCAATGCAGACCTCCGTCAGGCTGTTGGCTTGCTCGCGCAACTGACGGATCGGTTCCTCGTGGACCTCACGTAACGACGACCACTCGCCGTGGATCGCCCGCTGGAGCTCCTGCATCTTCTGTGACGCGTCGCGCTGCATGCGCGCACTCGTCACCTCGAACTCGGACAGCTGGGATTCGAGCTGGTTGACGGCGCGCTCGTGACGCTCACCGGCGATGCTCCAGCGCTCGAGAATCTCTGAGGCACGCCTGGCCAGCTGCGCCAGGCTCTCTCCGGCATCGGTCTGTTCGGCCGCCGCGGGCACGGCAGGGATCGCAGACGACGGTTCGTCGGCCGGTGCGGGAGTCAGAGCTGGAGCGTCAGGTGTGGTGTGATCCACGGAGAAACCTTAGGTCGGCATGATACACAAATCATCGCGCCACTTAAGGTTCAATTCTGAAATCACGCGATGCCGCGGAGGTGCCGTCAATCAAGACTTCGACTTTGTACTCGCCGGTGGGAAATCCGCCGGCGTAGGCAATGTGAAATTCTGTGGCGGCATCCTGCGTGTACGACACGCTCTTCTTCTCTTCGCTGATGATGCGTCCGCCGAAGGTCCACCTGGCGGCGACTTCTCCGGAACCCGGGCCGGCGGTCAGAGCCGCCACGTAGACCGTCTGGTCAGGTTTGAACCGGCTGACGTGGGTCGCGATGCTCTTGTCCGAGTTGAGTGCACTTCCAAGCTGAACTGTGGACAACTGCAGTGGTCCCCTCGAACAGCCCCCCAGCCACAAGACCGCTACTGCTACCGTCAGACCGCCTGCGCGCAAAATCCCAGCCATTGGCACCCTCCGGGTCGATTCTCACCCGCCAGTTGCAATCCTGCTGCCGACGGGGATGGATCGACCCCGATCCGTAGGATAATTCGGGCGGCCATGTTGAAGCGCATTCTCCTCGTCGGACTGGTCGCCATGTCGGTCGTCTCCTGGGTGGTCGCCGGGCCGCAACAGGCGACAGCACAGTCTGCCGATCCGGTTCCCGCGGCAGCGCAGTCACCCGAACTGACCGCACTCGGTAAATTCGACGTCCTGGGGACAACCGCGGGCTACGTGCGCACGGAGAAATTCCTCAAATTTCTGTCGGATTCCGAAGCGGGCATCAAGGAACCGGGCATGTTCGAGGGTCGGGGGCCGGTGGCGATCCTGCTGCTCGTGTTCGTCGGCGGCCTGGCGCTCAACCTGACGCCCTGCGTGCTGCCGATGATTCCCATCAACCTGGCCATCATCGGCGCGGGCACCAAGAGCGGCTCACGCAAACGTGGGTTTCTCCTTGGGGCTGTCTACGGCGCGGCTATGGCCGCCGTCTACGGCATCCTCGGCGTCGTCGTCATCCTGACTGCTGGCAGCTTCGGTACGCTGAACGCGTCACCCTGGTTCAACGTCGGCATCGCTGCCCTGTTCATCGTGCTCGGCCTGGCGATGTTCGATGTATTGACGATCGACCTTTCCAGGTTCTCGTCGGGTATGCAGGCCGATGAGTCGCGGCGCGGAACCTTCGCACTGGCCTTCGGTATGGGCGGCATCGCGGCCCTGCTCGCCGGGGCCTGCGTCGCGCCGGTCGTGATTCAAGTCGTACTGTTCTCGAGCGACCTCTACACGAAAGGGACCGCCCTCGCGCTCGGCCTGCCCTTTCTGCTGGGGCTCGGGATGGCGCTGCCGTGGCCGCTTGCAGGCGCGGGCCTGGCTGCCCTTCCGAAGCCAGGCGCATGGATGGTGCACGTGAAGCACGCCTTTGGCGTGCTGATCCTGCTCACCGCGGCGTACTACGGCTGGGAAGCCTACGGACTGTTCGGGATGCGGGCGGAAGCCGCAAGTGCCCAGACTGGGATCAAGGATGGCTGGTATCAGTCGATCCCCGACGCGCTCGCTGCCGCCAGGGCCGAGGGCAAGCCTGTCTTTGTCGACATGTGGGCCACCTGGTGTAAGAACTGCTACGTCATGGATGAAACAACTTTCCAGGACGAGACCGTCAAATCGGCGATGGCCAACTACATCAAGGTGAAGTTCCAGGCGGAAGATCCCGAGGCGCAGCCGGCCAAGGCGCTACTTGAGAAGTTTGACAGCGTAGGTCTGCCGACCTACGCCATCATCAATCCGACTGACTAAGTCGTACGAAGGGCGGGTCCGCAGGACCCGCCCTTTCTCAGAACTTAAACACGAGCGCTGCTGCCGCCCGCCCGAAGTCGAGTTTCGTGTCTGAGATCGTGAGCCCGCCCAGTTCCAGATCCTGAAACGCGTGGAAGTAGCGGATGTCTCCGCGCAGGCCGACGTTCGGGGTCAAGAAGACCATCAGTCCTCCCCCCACATTCCAGCCGAACGCGTTGTTGTCCGTGCTGAGCAGGTTCGACCCCGTCAGCTCGGCGTGTGACTTGATGAGCCCTACGCCAGCCAGCGCGTACGGGCGCACAACCTTCAAGTCGGGAGCGAGCATGAGATTGCTCATGACCGTCAGGACATTTGACGACAGGCCCGGCGTCTCACCAAAGAAGTCCCTGGCGTAGGCCACTTCCTCTTCAAACCCGAAGATCGTGCCGAGAGACCCGAACGACACGCCGAGGTTCAGGTTCTTGTCGTTGCAGTCAGTGGCCGTCTGGCAGCCCGCATCGCCTCCGAAGTTGAATCCGACGAGGGGGCTGATAAAGCCCTGTGCTGCGGCTGGCTCTGCTGCGGTCAGTAGCCCCACTGCGAGCAGGGAGGCGACGACCAGATGTTGAGTAACGGGTTTCATTGGAGTCTCCATTCTTTGGGGTACGGCTGGGAAAGAAGCAGGCGCCATGCCAGTCTCTTTTTTGTGTACCGTTGAGGTTGAAGGGCTTGCGATCACCTGAAGGAGCGCGTATGTTCGTGATCCTAGATGAGCGTTGCGCGTTTTTCCTTTGGCCCCCGGCTCAAGGCTCATCGGGAGCGTCAGGGGATTACGCTTCAGGATATCGCCGACTCGACCAAGATCGGTCTCTCGCTGCTGTCCAGCCTTGAGCGGAACGACCTGTCGCAGTGGCCGAAGGGGATCTTCCGCCGCGCGTTCCTCCGTTCATATACCCGCGCGATCGACATCCCGTTCGAACCGGTGTGGGCGGAATTCAGCCAGCTCTTCCCCGAGGATGGTTCAGCACCGACACTCGCTCGCATCTCTCAGTCGCCACCGCTGCGCCTGACCTTCGATGGCGGAGCGCGCCGAGGCATTCCGACACGCCAGAACTTGATTGCGGCCGTCGTCGATCTGAGCGTCGTCCTGGCCGTCGGACTGTCGATCGCATGGCTGTCCGGACTGACCGCATGGACGATGATCGCGCTCACCGGCGTGGTCTACCTCGCCGCATCCACAGCGTTCGCCGGCGGAAGTTTCTCTGTCTGGTACCTTCGCACCAGGCGCGCCCGTCCGACTGCGGCGCCCGCGGATAACGATCTTGTGATCGCGCAGCCCGATCCCGCCCTGACTCTGCCACCTGCCGAGAAACCTCGGCCGCGCATTGTTGCGGTGACGTCTGCTCGCGCAGCGTCGTCTGATGTGCGTGAACGCAGAGTTGCCGATCGCTGAACAGCGATTTTCGGTCGAACGTATCTGGCGTGTGCTGACGTGACGCGATACACTTGAACCTTCGCGCCCACATTCTTCACGTCTCGCTTCCCAGGTTTCCCAACTGTGTCCGAGCTCAATCCCCTGACTGACAATCCTCTGCCGGAGGAATCCGCGCTGTCGGCGTTCGACGACTTTCTTCCGTCATCGGGCGACAGCGAACCGCAAAGTCCGCGCTTCCGCGAAGGACTGCCCTCGAACTATCGCATGCGCGCTGATGCGCACTATGTGGAGCAGCTCGAAAGCGCTCGTGCCGCGGCGCCAGCAACACCTGCAACCGCCCGGCGCTCCGCACCCGCTGCGACACCACAGAGCTCGAGCGAGGCTGACGTCCTCACAGCGCTCCACGCCATCAGCTCATGCGCCGCGCTGGTTGAAGACGACGTCACAGGGCTGACCAAGCAGGTCGCCACCAGCCTCATCAGGGCCGAAGCCTGGCGCTCGACCTGCGTGCTGCAGGCGGCGCGCGTACTTCGACAGGGAGTCGCCCCCACTCGGCGCACGACGCAGGTTCGTCGCCTGATGACTCGACTGGTGGAGTCGGTGGAACACGAGCGCAGGCTACGCGGCGTGCACGTCGACACCATCCTCTCGGTCGGCGACGGCATGTCGGTCACCGGACAGGAAGAGATGCTGGTGTTCGTGCTGTCAGGACTGACGCTGCTGACAATCGAGCTGGCGGCACGCGTCAAGGACGGCGGCGTACTCATCGCCGCACTGCCCGAACCGGCTGGAAAAGTGACGTTGGCGATCTCGCAGGACTCAGCCTCTGTGCCGGAGTCGTGGCCCTCTGTGGTTGGCGAGGCGGGATCCGAGAACGCCGGCGCATGGTCCACGCCGGTTTCGGTCCTGGCGCTCCGACGTCTGGCCGAGGCCTATGGCGGTTCGGTCTCGACGACGCGCTTCGCGAACGGCAGCCGGCTGCTGCTGGAACTTCCTGTCGCCAAGGACAGGGCCGCGCAGTAGTTCGATCGTTACGTCGTCGGCGGCTTCTTGACGCGGAACTTGCCGGGACCGGCATGACCGTGATCGTTCATGTGCTCGGTCACGTGCTCGTGCAGGTGTTCCGCTTCAGCAACCTGCTTGTCCACGAAGCTGGTGCTGTTACGGGCTCGCTTCCGTGCGGCCTTGACCCGCGACTGCGAGAGTTCAGCCGTGCTGACCGCGAACCCCGAGAGCAACCGCTCCAGGTCCTGGCCTTTGCACTCCGGACACGCCACCACGGTGTCCTTGAGCACCAGCAGCTCGAACTCCGTTTCACATTTTCGGCAGGCGTATTCGTAAATAGGCATGGCGTGTACCCCGTAGGATTTTAGCGCGGAGCGCGGAACTTGAGTGCGGCAACCGCGGACAGCACGAACGCGGCCGCAAAACACCACAGGGCGGCCTGCTGGCCAGCGAGGCTGCTGCTGTCGCCCGAGAGCGCCAGTCCAAGAATAGCGGTGCCGACGATAGCACCGATGTAGCGCAGCGTCGCGATGGCCGCCGAGGCCATGCCGCTGCGGTGCGGATCAATGGCGCTCAGTGCCGCGGCCTGCGACGGCCCGGTAGAGAGTCCCAGGCCCAGGCCAACCACGACCAGCGGTACGGCGACGTGCAGCGCCGAAATCGGCGCACCCGCGCGAGCCATTGAGGAGAGTGGAACCAGCGACGCCACGCCAACGGCGCCTGCCACTCCCCCCGCCAGCACCGTGATACGCGAGCCGATACGCTCGGCCAGGCGTCCGCCCACTGGCGACGTGACCGCCATCATGGCCGTCATCGCCATCACGACCACGCTGAAGCGCGAGCCCGACATCGAGCCGCCGGCAAAGAGAAATGGCACCTGGACGAGCAGCGCGTACATGGCCAGGTTCTGGAGCGCGATCACCGCCGAACCCGCCACGAACGGCGCCTCGCGAAAGAGCGTGAAGTCCAGGACCGGCGCGGGCGCCGAGCGCGCCTGCACGATGAGCGCAGCGAACAGCAGCAACCCACCCAGCACGGCGGCGTAGGCAAGGGGTGCCGCGATGCGGGTCGCCAGTACGACCAGCACCAGAGAACCGCCAAGCAGGGCGCTGCCTCCCCAGTCGAACGGATGTTCACGCACGCGCGCACGGACGTCAGCGGCAAACCCGCTCGGCTGCAGCCACCATGACAGCACGGTGAGCGGAAGGTTGACCAGAAATAAGACACGCCAGCTGGCCCGCGCGATGATGAGGCCGCCGAGTGCGGGACCGAGCGCAGCCGCACCGCCCATGACTGCCCCCATGGCGCCGAATGCCCGCGGCCGACGCGCTTCCGGCACGATGACCCTGAGCAGCGCCATCGCCGTTGGCAGCATCAACGCCCCGCCGGCGGCCATGAAGAGACGGCCGATGATGACGAACCAGATAGATGGCGCGAAGGTCGCTGCGGCGGCTCCTCCCATGAAGAGCCAGCGGCCGAGCGCCAGTGTGGGTTTGTAGCCGATACGATCTGCCACGGCGCCGGCGGGCATCTGCAACACGATCGTCGCGATGAGATAGACGGTGACCACCCAGACGGTCACGCTCGACGGCGCCGCACCGAAGTCTCGCGCCATCGCCGGGAGCGCGACGGCGATCATGGTGGAGTTGAGCGGCGTGAGCGCCGCTGCCACCCCGACGGCGGCCAGAGCGCGTGGACTCGCGCCCGGAGTCGCCTCGGGTGAACTCACGAACCGCCGAGCCTGGTGGTAATCGGCCTCGACTGAAGCAGATAACAGGCGCCCTGCGCGTCAATGGCCCATTCGAGATCGAGGTTCGGGCCCCAGACGCGACGGCACCGCTCAGCCAGTTCGTACAATGAGAGCACCTGTTCTGATGTCAGACAGAATGCCTGCCGGCGGTGAGGGTCGAGTTCGACTTCGTGCACGCCTTCTTCGTCGCTGTGCACGATCTGAACGTCCTTGTCGCCAGCGATCTGTTCGATGACCCTGCCTCTGGCGTCGAGCCTGAATTGATCGGGGACGACACGGCCTGCCACCACTGCTTCGCCCAGTCCCCACGCAGCCTCGATCAGGCGCTCGTCGGCGCCGGTCATGGGATTCCTCGTGAAGAGCACCCCAGCCGCCGTCGGTTCGACGAGATGCTGCACCACCACGGCCACCGATGGCACACCGGCGATGCCACGCTGCATGCGGTAGGCCAGCGCCGCCTCTGAGCGGCCGGACGCCCAGACGGCCTTCACCGCGTGCGCCAGGCCCTTCCGCCTTACATTGAGGTGTGTGGCGTGCTGCCCGGCAAAGCTGGCGTCCTTCGAGTCCTCGCCAATCGCCGACGACCGGACGGCTGCGCGCACCGCTGGCAGGTGATCACTGCCGGTCAGCGCGTCGAGCGCGTGCGACAGGCCCGACGCAACATCGTTGACGAAATCCACCGAGAGCGCGACCCCGTTCGGAACGGGCAGTCCCTCGCGCAGGGCGGCACCCAGGCTCACGGCTTTGCCACCGAAGAGGCGCTCGTCCCTCGCCTCGACCAGGGGGATCGGGGTCACTCGATGATCCACACTTCACCCTTTGCGCCGTCCACCCCGATGCGCATGCCCGTCTTGATGCGCGACGCCGCGTCCCGGCAGCCGACCACCCCCGGGATGCCGTATTCGCGCGCCACGATCGCCGCGTGAGACAGCGCGCCGCCACGCTCGGTCACGAGTCCCTTGAGCAGCGGCAGGACCACGTTGAACGTCGGCCCCGTTGACGGGGTGACCAGCACCTCCCCTTCGAGGACGGTCGCCAGCTCAGACACATCGAGGATGACGCGCGCTGGCCCTTCGAACACTCCAGGACTGACACCAAATCCCTTGAGTTGCCTGCCTTGGCCCTCCTGCTTGACTGGCGTGTTGAACATCAATCCCAGCGTCATGTCGATGGCACGTTGAAGACGCGCGGCCGATGTCGGCAGCCAGTCGGCCGGCGGCGGCGGGGACGGGGGCACGCCAAGAAGCTGTGGCACCGAATCGAGCGACGTTGTCTCGCGGAAGTGAACGCGTGATGCCAGCTCGTCAGCCGATGGTCCACCCCGACCCTCGAGCAGAGCGCTGATTTCTTCTGGCGTCGCGTCGACCAGGTGCCCGGGATCGCGCGCGAGTCCCTGCGCGCTCAAACGCCGGCCAGCCTCGAGAATTACCCGGCGGGCGATGCCGGTGCCAAGCGCGTCGCTACAGAAGTTCCGTTCGTCGCGCACGCGGTACACCAGTCGCGCTTCTTCGAGCAGGGCGTCGAACCCGGCCTGGTGCTCCGAAGGCACTGTGGCCCGGAGCGCAACAACCGCAGCACCGGCGTCCTTCGTTGCAGTCGCCTGATAATTCGCCACGGCTGCGCTGATGATTTTGACCAGCAGTTCAGGGTAATCACGCGCGTGCCTCTCGGAGACGTCGTATCCACCAAGCACCCGCCATCCGACGGTATCCAGGTAGGCGCGGAGCGGCGCGGCAACACTCGCACGAACTGCGATCTCGTCCAGTACGAGAGCCGCAGAACGACCCGACTTCAGTATGGACGTTGCCTCTGGGTCCGCGGCGATGGCGACACGCAATGTATCGAGCTCCGCGCTCGCCCCCGCTGAGAGCGGCGACAGTCCCCGTAACGCGAGCAGGACTCTCTCGGGTGACTCGCCAGTCCACCGTACCGCGTGAGCAATGAAGTCACCGATCGGGAGGATCGCACAGCAGTTGAGACGATGGTGGTAGAAGATCGTCTTCCCGGCGAACTCCGCCGCTCGCTGGACATGGCTACTCAGCTCATGGTCCGACAACGCCAGAAGGTCTTCCGCCAGAAGCGCCCGCGCCTCGGACGCGAGCATCGGCTTGACCTCGCTATCCCACCATCGCAGCTCTTCCCGCCAGAAGCGCTGCGCGAACACCTCGTCGGCCCGCTTGATCCGTCGTCGAATCTCCGGGTGAAGTCGCTGCAGCAGCCAGAAGACCGGCCTCGGAGGGTGACCCTTCGCACCCTTGGGCGCACCCACAGGACGGGCGGCGCTGTAGACGACGCCGTTCACGACGGCCAGTTCAATGTAGTCGAGCAGCGCGCCGTAGGCGCGTGTGGCGTCCCCGAAGCCTCGCTTCATAGCCGCGGGAAAGACGGCCGTCGCGAAGCGCGAGATGGGACGCGTGAAGTGCGTGCGCTCGAGTTCCCAGGCACCGGGCGATGGGGGAACGAATGGAGGCAGGGCAGAGGTCGTCATGGACCCTGCATTGTAACGGCACTGTGACGCCGCGCAGGTAGGCCGGACCTTCAGGTGCGGCAGCAGGTACGTAGGCCGGACCTTCAGGTCCGGCTGGTCTCAAGGCGCCGGGGCCAGGACCGCGAGCACCAGCAGGCGGCCGGTGCCGGTGTTGCGGACCCCGTGTGGCACGCCCTCGGGCGCGACAAGAAGGTCGCCCGCCTCCATCGGCAGCTCTTGGTCGTCGAGGAGGAAGAGCCCATTCCCCTCGAGCACGTGATAGACCTTGTCCATGCCGGCGTGTGAGTGGAGGGCGTGCGACTGACCCGCCTCGAAGGCATTCAGGCCGACGAGCAGCCGTGGTGATTCGAAGATTGTGCTCTTCCCCATCTTGTCGGGACGCCACTCGGCAAGGCTGGCGGGCTTGATCACGCGCGGGTGGTTCATAGGCTCGGCCATGATGTTACACTTGGTGGTTCCTTCCTACGGTGGGTGTAGCTCAGGGGTAGAGCGCCGGATTGTGGATCCGGATGTCGCGGGTTCGAGACCCGTCACCCACCCCACCTAACCGGCTACGTATCAACAACTTCCGGATTTAGGCTTCTGCCGTCTCCAAAATGTCTCCATTCTGCGGCGGAATGACTGAAGACTCCAGCAGCCGAATCGCTGACTCCAACGCTGCGGGACTCGCGTGCATGTAGCGTTGGGTCGTCCCGAGTTCCTGATGACCGGCCAGGTCCTGTATCGCCTTCGCCGGTGCGCCCTTCATGGCTAAGTGCGAGCAGAACGTATGCCTCAGGATGTGAATGCCCGTCCGCGTCAGTCCCGCCCTCCTCGCGGCTCGTCGCACGCAGTCGGTCACCATCTTTGAGGTAAAGGACCTTCCGTCCCCGCCGGTCAACACCCGCTTCCCCCGCCTATGTCGATGCCGCTGTAACGCATCGGTGAGACGAGCCGTCATGGGCACACGCCGCAGTCGGCCCCCCTTCGGCGTCGTGACGTGCCCCTTCCATTCCGAGCGTTCGATGCAGAGTTCTCGCTTCGTGAAATCCACATCACCCCACTCCAGCGCGGTGATTTCCCCGCACCGTAATCCGGCCTCCCCACCAAGAAGAACGATCAGCTCCCCGCTGTCGTGGACCTCTTGGCTCGCCCTCACCAACGCCTCGTAGTCTCCGAAGTCGTGAAAACCCGCCGTGGTTCTCGGCACCCGAAGTAACCGAATCAAACAGGGCATCCGTCCAAGGACTTCCCACTCGATGGCCTTCTTCAGCATCGCGTTAAGCACCGTCAACGTGTTGTTCACCGTCTTCGGCGCCCGGTCGCCGAGGCTCCCCTTTAACTGCTGAACCTGTTCGGTGGTGATTGCGTCCAGCCGTTTCGCACCGAATCGTGGCATCAAGTGCACGCGGATGATCGAGCGCATCGAATCCACCGAACTCGGTTTTCTGCGATTGGCCACCGCGTGACGTTCAATAAACCTGGGCGCGAACTCTTCTAACGTGGGCACCTCCTTCTTCGTGACGGGACGACCGTGGAGCAGCAGATGGCGCTCGCGATCCTCCCCCCACCGTTGAGCCCCGGTCTTTGACCTCATCGGAGCCCTTCGCCGATTCCTGAAGCGGGAACCATCGGCATATTGGGAGGTGATGTCCACCTCCCACCCGCCCTTCCTATACCGTCGAACTGTCACGCTCATCGTCGTTCATCCTTTCAACGACGGCGTGGTGTTGTGGTCGAGGAATTCTAGCAGCGCATCGCGTCGAATCAGCAGTCGTCGACCTATACGGGTGATTCCTGGAATTTGCCGTCGTTCAGCGAGGGCGTAGACGGCCTTGCGGGTGGTGCGGAGCAGGGACGCGGTCTCGTCTACGGTCAACAAGGTGGGCAGGGAGAAGTGGGATGACATGAGGACTCCAAGGCAGGGCTAGCTGGCTGGCGATAGGGAGTAGGCGTCGCTGTCCGCGTCATAGCCAGTCACGTGGACCGCCTCGGACACGACGCGGCGGCCGTGCCTGCGCTCGAGGTGCACGACGAGATTGATGGACTGGGCGATGAGGCGGCGGATCGCTGTGTATGGGAGCTCCACACCGCTCTGAAGCACACAGGTCGCAAAACGCGACAGGGCCTGCTCGGCAGAATTGGCGTGGATGGTGGACAGGCTCCCGGCGTGGCCGGTGTTGAGGGCCTGCAGGAGGTCGAACGCTTCCCCGCCGCGCACCTCGCCAACGAGAATGCGATCGGGTCGGTGTCTGAGGGTGGCCCTGAGGAGATCACGCACGGTGACGGCTGGGGCGTGCGGCTGTGCGCGCCGAGCCCCGAAACGTACGAGATTGGGGTGCGCAAGGGTCAGCTCGGCGGTGTCCTCGATCAGGATGACGCGCTCGGTCTCGGGAATCAGCGTGGCGAGCGCATTCAGCAACGTGGTCTTGCCTGTCCCAGTGCCGCCGCTGATGAGCACGTTGGCGTGAGTAGCCAGTGCCCGCTGCACGAGTGCGACGTGCGCTGGGGTGATTGTTCCGACACGAACGAGTTCGGCGCAGGTCCAATGCCGCGACTGGAACTTACGGATGGTCAGGGTGGTGCCGTTGACGCTGCAGGGCGGCAGCACGGCCGCGATACGAGAGCCGTCTGGCAAGCGCGAATCGAGAATCGGCGCTTCCTCGGTAATGTCATCGCCGAGGAGGCGGGCGATGTTCTTGATGGCGATGATGACGTTGCGTTCGTCCAGGGTGATGTCGTCAACGGGCGACAGAACACCAGCACGCTCAATGAACACGCGCCGTGCGTGGTTGACCATGATCTCGGAGACGGTTGGGTCCTGAATCAGGTGCGCAATGGGTTGCAGGAACGGCAGGATGAGTTCGAAGCCCATGTCACAGCGCTCCATTCGCGAGGTGGTCGAAGTAGCTGGTGTTGGGATCGAGGTAGTACGGCTTGAGGTAGCAGTAGGTCGGCGGTAGAGGATTGAGGCCGTCATAGGGCAGCACGATGGCTTGCGCGTTCTGAAGCTCGGCGAAGATCTTGGGCTCGAACAGGTACTCGGTGGTGAGTGTGTAGCTCTTGGCCGCAGTGACGGACGTGCGATGCGCCGCGGCGCGCCCGGTCAGAAGACTGACGCTGGCATCGCGCCCGCTCTCGGTCAGGGTGTATCCAGGCTTCAGACGTTCGGCACGGCCGCACAGATCGGCCGCCATGCGCGCGCTCATGTCGTCGGACAGCGCGAGGAATACTTTGGTGCGCAGTCCCTGCAGCAACGTGCGCCACGACTCGCCAGGAAGTGTGGAACGGAGTGAGCTGATGCTCTGCGTGGCGACGATCGGAATGCAGCGCGCCTGACGCGCCAGGGAGAAGAACTTCTCGTCGCCGGATGGCTCGTTCTCGCCACTGGTGGCGAAGATCTGATACTCGTCACAGACGAAGAGCACGGAGCGCCACGGACGCGTGGTGTCCGCGCCGATGCTCGGGATGCGATTGAGCACGGCGCGCTGGAAGTCCTGCTTGAGCATGGTGCCGATCGCGCGCGCGAGGCCGGGATTCATCGCGAGCGGCAGATTCAGAACGACGACCCTCCCCTGCTCGATCAGAGTCGACATGGGCGGCAGGGCACGGCCGTGGCGGGATCCGGGTTCGCTGACGGCACTACCCGGGCGTTGGTCATAGATCTCCCTGGGCGGACAGAACGCATGCTTCACGGCGGGGTTGTCGTCGAAGAGGGACAGGAACACGCTGATGCCTTCGACAATTGACGTCCTGAGCTTGGGCTCGATGCGCATCCAGTCGTCCTCGAACCAGCGCTTGACGGCGTCGAACCGGGCCGCACGGTCGGCCTCCTCTGCCGAGCGCGGAATCTCCTCTCGCGTGAACGGAATGTCGTGTTGTGTGAGATGCGCTTCGAGATCGCGTGACGCACATGTCCACGCGTCGTTGGTGTCGTCACTGACGTGCCAGGTCCAGGACTCGAGGGCACGGTTCCTGGCGAGATCGAGTTTGTTGATGGCGAGACGTTGGGTCTGGGTGAAGCGTTCTTCGCCTTCGGCGACGCGTGCGCGCAGCTTGTCGGGACTGATGGCGTGTACGTAGATCTGAAACAGGGTCACGTACCCGTCGAGCACCTGATGCAGCAGGATCACGAACTTGACGAGGTTGGTGCTCGCCTGCTGCCAGAACGGTTCTTTGCCGCGGCCAAAGAGGTTGGTCATCAGGGTAGCGATGCCGTACGCGAGCGCGTACGCCTCGAGGTCGTTGTGCAGGGGGTTGTACCGGTAGGGTGAATCGAGGCTGACCTCGACATAGTCGTCTCCACGGCCGTGCGCAGCGAGGATGCTGCGCACGTGCCGCGCGAAGTCGCCTTTGACATCGAGGATGAGCCCGCCGATGCGACGCTCGGGGTCATCGGCGCGGTAGCCGAGGATCTGATCGAGGTAGGGATACATGCAGGCCGAGGTTTTGCCGGTGCCGACGGCACCGACAATGGCGAGGCCTGTATAGAGGCCGCGCTCGGGGAGCACGAGCCAGCGAGGCTGGCTGGTGCGCACGGGGCGCGTGCGGAGATGCTGCTCACCGAGGATCAGGAACAGGTCATCGCGTTGTCCTGGCGCGGGATAGGGTGGCGGCGCTTGCGCCGGCGCCCGGCGATCCAGCTTCGTGACCAGTACGTACACGAGGGATGTCACGACGCTCAGCGCCAGGTAGGGCGTGGTGAACCACAGGGTGGCGTAGGCATAGACCAGCCCTGTGTACAGGGGTGGTCTATGCCAGGCAATGAGGCCGAGCACGGCGTTGTTGGCCGGGAACGGCCAGAGGTACAGGCCGGCGGCGCCCGCGAGGGCGGCGCCGGCCAGGCTGATGACGTTGCGTTGACGGAGGGCGGCCTGGAACATGACGCGCTCAGTTCTCCGACTCCGCCTCGCTGGGCACGCCGCTCCCGCTCGCCGGTGCGCCACCTCCCTGCTCCGCTCGCCACGCTACGAACTCACGGTCCTTGGTCAGGTTGGTCTCGATCAGGACGTTCAGCACGTAGTCGGGCGTGTCACCGATGAACTTTGCGTATTGCACCAGGGCATCCCGCGCGGGCTCGGCGAGACGGCAGATGTGGCGGACATGTCGTACGCGGTTCGTGCGGGGCTTGATCAGGGGCATGGCTTTCCTTTCGCGCGCGGCGTGCGCGCCGGTGGGCGGGACGAGGACGGGACAAGGGGAGAGCGACCCGGAGGGACGAACCGGGCCGAAGGGCCTGGTTCGGCGCTGAGGAGGGTCGCTCTCCCCTTGCGGTCGACTTGGGGGTCGACAGGGGGCAGAGGCGAGCGGGGCGGAATTCCGCAGGGATTTCGCTCCGCGAGGGGAACGCGCGGGGGAACGCGCAGGGCAACTCGTC
>JBEBGV010000099.1:0-13375 GCA_040081265.1 Vicinamibacterales bacterium | reverse complement strand
CCGTCTCCAGCCAGGGCATCGACTGTCCTCCAGCCCCAGCGTAAAGGTGTTACCCATGTACCCAGTGAGATGTGTTACCTATGTACCCGGTTTGTACCCCTAGCAGACTAACCTTCGATTCCACGCTAACGATGAGGGTACTCCGGCAGTCCAGGCTAGGCCCCCTCTCATCAAGCATCGCCTTGGGACTGCAGGATATGGATAATCACCAAAGCCAGAGGCGTGACGCGGGTCGAAGACCAGGGCTGGCCGAGGCAGACGATCGCGGTGTTGGTGTCGCCCAGAGGCGCAACCAGGCAAGGCGGTCTGCCTCCGCGAGGAGCTTGGAGGGGTCGACGGATTGTTGACCCCAGGCGGCCCCCCCGGCGGAGCACTCGAGCAGCGAGAGACCGATACAGCGCAGGATTCCGGCGAGGCCATCTCGGGACATGACGTCCTCCTTGCCGCGCGCTGGGGGAAGCTCACTTCTACATCCAACTCGGATGCCACGCAACCAAGGCGCTGGCTTGGTCCAACCCGGACCAAAAGACTTCGACCGACGTATCAGCTCGGCTAGAATCCGAAGCGCCGGCCGCGCTGGCCAACCACTGAGACCGGAATGTCCAACCAGTTCTTTGAGCGGCCCATCGTCAATTCTCCGTACGAATACCCCCGACAGCACTGGGAATTGGACGAAACCGGGCAGCCGACAGGGGTCCTGCTGGATCGCCGGCGACGGGCCGACTTTGTCACGCCCATCCCGAAGGCGAAGAAGCGCCGCGGAAGCCGCCAGCAAGAGCTGGTCCTTGACGAGGGCAAGGGCCTCACGACAAAGAAGCAGGCGTACGACCTCACGTCGATCATTAACGAGGTTCGCAGCCAGGTCGATTCGTGGCGGAGCTTGTCGACCAGCCAGTGGCAGGTGACCCCCGAGACCGCACGCCTGCTCGACCATTGGCGGAACTACAAGTTCGGCGGGGTACGCCCGTTCTTCTGCCAGATCGAGGCGGTGGAAACGGCCATCTGGCTCACGGAGGTCGCGCCCCACCTGGTCGGCGGCAAGCGGCTGCGCGAATACCTCAAGGTCGTCAACAACGAGGCCAACCCCAGCCTGGAGCGTCTCGCGGTGAAGTTGGCGACTGGCGCCGGCAAGACGACCGTGATGGCGATGCTCATCGCGTGGCAGACGCTGAACGCCGTCCGCCGTCCCGGTAGCAAGACGTTCACGCGCGGGTTCCTGCTCGTGGCGCCGGGCCTGACGATCCGCGACCGCCTTCGCGTCCTGCAGCCGAACGATCCGGACAACTACTACGGCACGCGTGAGCTGGTTCCGCACGACATGCTGGAGGACATGAAGAAGGCGCGGATCGTCATCACGAATTACCACGCCTTCAAGCGCCGCGAGCGGCTCGAACTGTCCGCGGGTGGGCGCGCGCTCCTGCAAGGTGCCACCGGCCCCGAACTGCAGACACTCGAGACCGAGGGCCAAATGCTGCAGCGCGTCATGCCCGAACTGATGGGGATGAAGCACATCCTGGCCCTGAACGACGAAGCGCACCACTGCTACCGTGAGAAGCCTCCGGACCCGGACGACGAGTCGCTGAAGGGCGACGACCGGAAGGAAGCCGAGAAGAACAACGAAGCGGCGCGCCTGTGGGTCGCAGGTCTGGAGGCCGTGAACCGCACTCTCGGCTTTGCCCGCGTGATCGACCTGTCGGCGACGCCGTTCTTCCTCAGTGGATCTGGCTACGCGGAAGGCACGCTGTTCCCGTGGACGATGAGCGATTTCTCGCTCATGGACGCGATCGAATGCGGCATCGTCAAGTTGCCGCGGGTACCCGTCGCAGAGAACATTCCCGGCGACGAGATGCCGGTCTACCGCGACCTCTGGGAACACATCCGCAAGGACATGCCGAAGAAGGGCCGGGGCGCCGTAGGCGACCTCGACCCGTTGAAGTTGCCGAACAAGTTGCAGACCGCGCTGGAGGCCCTGTACGGTCACTACAAGCGAACCTTCGAGCTATGGCAGCAGCGAGGCATCTCGGTCCCCCCCTGTTTCATCGTCGTGTGCCAGAACACGGCCATCTCAAAGCTCGTCTACGACTACGTCTCTGGCTTCTACCGCGAGCAAGAAGACGGCACCTCGACTCTCGAACATGGCCGGCTGGCGCTGTTCCGCAACTTCGACGAGACGACGGGCAATCCGCTGGCGCGCCCCAACACGCTGTTGATCGATTCTGAGGAACTGGAGTCCGGCGATGCACTCGACGACAAGTTCCGCGCCATGGCGGCCGACGAGATCGAGCGATTCCGTCGCGAGATGGTTGAGCGCACCGGCGACGCTCGTGCGGCCGAAAGCATCACCGATCAGGAGCTGCTCCGCGAGGTGATGAACACCGTCGGCAAGGCTGGTCAGCTCGGCGCCGGCATCCGGTGCGTCGTGTCGGTGTCCATGCTGACGGAGGGCTGGGACGCCAACAACGTGACGCACATTCTTGGCATCCGTGCCTTCGGGACGCAGCTGCTATGCGAGCAGGTCATAGGCCGTGCGCTCCGCCGGCAGTCCTACGAACTGAACGAGGACGGCCTGTTCGATGCCGAGTACGCCGACATCTTCGGCGTGCCGTTCGACTTCACGGCCAAGCCCGTCGTGGCGCCTCCCACCCCGCCCAGGGAGACAGTGCAGGTGAGGGCCGTTCGACCGGAGCGGGACCACCTCGAGATCCGGTTCCCGCGCGTCGAGGGATACCGAGTCGAGCTGCCAACCGAGAGGCTGGCCGCCACCTTCACACCGGATTCCGTGATGGAGCTGACGCCGGATCTCGTTGGCCCCACCCGGACGCGCAACCAGGGCATCATCGGCGAGGCCGCAGAGCTGACGGTTGAGCACCTCGAGGACGTCCGGCCATCGACGCTCCTGTTCCACCTCACGAAGCGCCTGCTCTACAAGGAATGGCGCGACCCTGGCGAGGAGCCCAAGCTCCACCTGTTCGGTCAATTGAAGCGGATCACGAAGCAGTGGCTCGACACCTGTCTTGTGTGCAAGGGCGGAACGTACCCCGCCCTTCTCCTCTACGAGGATCTTGCCGACGCTGCCTGCAACCGGATCACCGCCGGCATCACAATGGCACTCCAGGGACAACGGCCGATCAAGGCACTGCTCGACCCGTACAATCCCGAGGGGTCGACGGCTCACGTTCGATTCCCGACGTCCAAGCCCGATCGCTGGGATACGAGTGGTCCCCCGCAGAAGAACCACGTGAACTGGGTGATCCTCGACAGCCAGTGGGAAGCGGAGCTCTGTCGCGTCGTTGAGGGGCACCCTCGCGTGGTGGCCTACACGAAGAACCACAATCTCGGATTCGAAGTGCCCTACCGCTACGGTTCGGAAGTCCGCCGCTACCGGCCGGACTTCATCGTGCTCGTCGACGATGGCCGCGGGCCCAACGATCTGCTGCGCCTCGTCATCGAGACCAAGGGCTATCGCCGCGAAGACGCGAAGGACAAGAAGTTGACGATGGAGACCTACTGGGTGCCTGGTGTGAACAACCTAGGGACGTTCGGGCGATGGGCATTCAGCGAGCTTGCGGATGTGTACCAGATGGAGGCCGACTTCGAGGCCAAAGTCGCCGAGGAGTTCAACAGGGTGTTGGCTGACCGGGTACCCGTCGTCGAGAAGGTGGGCTGAAGTGGCCAAGCGTCCGAAGTCCCCAAAGAACGTCGAGGCTCTCCGCCACACCGACGACAAGCGCGTCAACATTCCGACCGCCGAGCACCAGTCTGTGCTCGAGGCCGTGCACACTGCGCGCAAGGAAGTCCGGTATCCCCGAAACACTGACCTGGACCCGCAGTTCGTCTGGCGTGGAAAGGACTATCAGGACTGGAGCGACCTCGTCGCCCAGGCGCCACCGCTCTACATCCAAGAGAAGCTGCACCCGAAGGTGCTGATCGACGACCTTCTGCGGGAGTCCGAGGGCGCGAAGGCCCAGGCGACAGGGGCGCAGATTGATCTGTTCGCGGACTTCAATGGCGTGGCCGAGGGCGCCGACAGGACGGACTTCTACCAGCACGACCAGAACTGGACCAATCGAATGATCCTCGGAGACTCCCTCCAGGTCATGGCCAGCCTGGCCGAGCGCGAGGGACTGCGCGGCAAGGTGCAGTGCATCTACCTCGACCCGCCCTACGGCATCAAGTTCAACAGCAACTTCCAGTGGTCCACCACTAGTCGCGATGTGAAGGATGGCAACTCCGGCCACATCACCCGCGAGCCCGAACAGGTCAAAGCCTTCCGCGATACATGGCGCGACGGCATACACAGCTACCTGACCTACCTGCGGGACCGCCTCACCGTCGCCCGCGACCTCCTCACCGATTCCGGCTCCATCTTCGTGCAGATCGGCGATGAGAATGTCCATCGCGTTCGGGCAGTGATGGATGAGGTGTTCGGGGAGAGCAACTTTCTGACAGAGATCGCATTCAGGACCACCAGTTCATTCACGAGTAGTGTCCTCTCTCGTTCGGTGGACCTGGTGCTCTGGTATGCAAGACACGGCGACAGACCTAAGTATCGGCCACTCTATCAATCGAAGTCCCTTGCTGATGACAAGGGCGATCGGTTCACTCGATTGCAAGAAGCCAACGGGGTTCGACGCTTTCTGACGGAGACGGAACGTCACGACGAGGCGACCGTGCCTCCCGGAAGCCTGATCTATCGCCACGACAACGCCTACTCCCAAGGCCGCGCTCGCGAGCCGCAGCCGTTCACGTTCCAAGGCTGTGAGTTCGACCCGTGGCCGAAGAACTCGCATTGGAAGTGTCAGTATCCCGAAGGTGTGAATCGACTTGGGCGAGCCGGCCGTTTGGCGCTCCCTACTCCGCGATCTATTTCGTACGTTCGCTTTCTTAACGATTTCGCTGTGCAGAGCATGGCCAACGTGTGGCTGGATACCCAGACTGGGGCCTTCACGGACGACAAACTGTATGTCGTTCAGACTAATACGAAGGTCATCGAACGTTGCCTCCTCATGGCGACCGATCCCGGCGATCTCGTGCTAGACCCGACCTGCGGTTCCGGCACCACGGCCACCGTCGCCGAGCAATGGGGCCGCCGTTGGATCACGATTGACACCTCACGCGTGGCGCTGGCGTTGGCTCGGGCCAGAGTTATGGGCGCGCGGTACCCCTTCTACCTACTGGCCGACTCCCGCGATGGCCAACTCAAGGAAGCCGAAATCGCCCGCACGGCGCCGAGTTCGCAGCCCGTGCATGGGAACATCCGCCACGGCTTCGTCTATGAGCGCGTCCCGCACATCACGCTCAAGTCGATCTCCGACAACGCCGAGATCGATGTCATCTGGGAGCAGTGGCAGTCCAGGCTGGAGCCCTTGCGCCAGAAGCTGAACTCCGCGCTCAAGAAGACTTGGCAGGAGTGGGAGATTCCCCGCGAGGCGGAAGCACAATGGCCGGACTTAGCAACCCAACTGCACGCCGATTGGTGGCAGGCGCGCATCGACCGGCAGCAAGAGATCGACAGGTCCATCGACGCCAAGGCCGTGTCTGAAAACCTCTACGACAAGCCGTACGTCGACACCAAGACGGTTCGCGTGGCAGGCCCATTCACCGTCGAAAGCCTCAGCCCCCACCGGACCCTCGGCGTGGACGAAAACGACGAGTTGATCGATCCGCTACAGGTCAAGGAGAGCGGGCCGCCGTACGGCCAGACGTTCGAGCAGATGATCCTCGACAACCTCAGGGCGGCTGGTGTGCAGCAGGCGCACAAGCAGGACCGCATCACGTTCACCTCCCTTACGCCGTGGCCGGGCGAGATGGTCTGCGCCGAGGGCCGATTCCGCGAAGGTGACGCCGAGAAGCGCGCGGCCATCTTCATTGGCCCCGAGTTCGGCACCGTCTCCCGGCCCGATCTCGTGGCCTCCGCCCGAGAGGCAGGTGACGCGGGATTCGACGTCCTCATCGCCTGCGCCTTCAACTACGAGGCGCACGCGAGCGAGTTCAGCAAGCTCGGGCGCATCCCTGTCCTCAAGGCACGGATGAACGCCGATCTCCATATGGGCGGCGACCTGAAGGCCACTGGCAAGGGCAATCTGTTCGTCGTGTTCGGCGAACCGGACATCGACGTGCTACACGTGGACGACGGATCGCTCCGCGTACATGTCAAGGGCGTGGACGTCTTCGACCCGACCACCGGCGAGGTGCGCAGCGACGGTGCCGAGGGTATCGCCTGCTGGTTCATCGACACGGACTACAACGAAGAGAGCTTCTTCGTCCGCCACGCCTACTTCCTGGGTCAGAACGACCCGTACGGCGCCCTGAAGACGACTCTCAAGGCCGAGATCGATGCGGACGTCTGGGCGACACTCAACAGCGACATCTCGCGGCCATTCCCGATGCCGAAGAGCGGCCGGATCGCGGTGAAGGTTATCAATCACCTCGGTGACGAGGTGATGAAGGTGTTCAGAGTTGAGTGATGACCTGCGCTGTCACGGCACTGTCGTACGCTTGACCTGGAGGCACCGCTCATGAGCGACAAGTCGAAGATCGAGTGGACCGACGCCACCTGGAACCCCGTGCGTGGGTGCACGAAGGTCAGCCCTGGCTGCAAGCACTGCTACGCGGAGACCTTTGCGGAGCGCTTTCGGGGCGTCCCCGGCCACCCCTTTGAGTTCGGTTTCGATCTGCGTGTTGTGCCTGAGAAGCTGGAAGACCCGTTTCGCTGGCGCGACCCGCGCATGATCTTCGTCAACTCGATGAGTGATCTGTTTCATGAAGGGGTATCAGACGAATATATCGCTGCGGTGGCTCGTGTGATGATGCAGGCCAACTGGCACACGTATCAGGTTCTGACCAAGCGGGCCGGCAGGCTCGCTGACATGCTTCGTGGAGACCTGCGCTTCGCGGCGGGGGCGGACCACATCTGGTGGGGCGTCAGCGTGGAGGACCGCAAGTACGGCGTGCCTCGAATCGCACACCTGCGGCGCGCCCCGGCAGCTGTGCGATTCTTGTCCATTGAGCCACTCTTGGAGGATGTCGGCACTCTCAACCTGGACGGCATCTCCTGGGTCATCGTGGGCGGCGAGAGCGGCCCTGGCGCGCGTCCCATCTCGCCATCGTGGGTTCGCAGTATCCGCGATCAGTGTAAGGCCGCCGGCGTGCCGTTCTTTTTCAAGCAGTGGGGTGGCGTGCGCAAGAGCAAGACTGGTCGGCGGCTGGATGGGCGATTTCACAGTCAGTTTCCGCCTCGCCCTCAAGTCGAAGCTCCCGACGCACGCACGAGGGCGAATGCGCTCCAGGGCCTGCGACTCGCTGCGAACTACTAGCCAACGCCCGTGGATGGTGATGCCTACATCGGCCGCGAGCAGACCCTGGTCAAGCATCGGGTGCTGCGAACGTACCTGAGCCGCTTTGCGCCGATCGTGCTCAGTCGTTGGGACTCGATTACGTACGTCGACTGCTTCTCAGGGCCTTGGAAGGCGCAGACAGAGGATCTCAGTGACACTTCGTTTGCGATCGCTGTCGAAGAGCTGCGGAAGGCCCGTGCCGTTCAGCGTGAGGGCGGCCGCGCTGTCGAAGTGCGCTGTTTCTTCCTGGAGAAGGACGCGAGCGCGCACGAGCAGTTGAAGGGGTTCGCCGCTCGAGCCTCGGACGTCACCATCGAAACCAGGAATGCGGCTCTCGAAGACTCCGTGCCGGCAATCGTAAGCTTCGTACGGCGCGGCGGCACCGAGACGTTTCCGTTCATCTTCATCGACCCCACGGGTTGGACGGGCTTTGCGATGGACACCATCGCACCGCTGCTGGCGTTGAGGCCGTGCGAGGTCCTGGTCAACCTGATGACGAAGGACGTGAGGCGGTTTTTGGAGGCTCCAGCGCAGCAGACTCAGGCGAGCTTCGAGAGGTTGTTCGGGCGCCCAGGTGTCGGGCAGAGGGTGGTCGGAACACAAGGCCTCGACCGAGACGACGTGGTCGTCGAGGAATACAGCCGAAGCGTCAAGGACAAGGGGAATTTTACCTACGTCTGTACGGCGATCGTGCTCAACCCGGAGCAGGATCGCACCCATTTCCACCTGATCTATGCCACGCGTCACCGGAAGGGGGTCGAGGTCTTCAAGGACGCCGAAAAGAAGGCCATGAAAGATCAGGAGGCGGTGCGGGCAGCCGCAGAGGCACGACGGCGTCTGGACGCGACAGGGATGGCCAGCCTGTTCGGTGAAGAGATGCACAGCCCGGCGTACTACGACGAGCTGCGAGGGCACTACCTCAACCGGTCACGTGGGCTGGTTCGCCACCTGCTCGAGATCGAGGGCCGCGTGCCTTACGAGCAGGTATGGGACACAGCGATGGCCCAGCCGTTGACTTGGGAGAGCGATCTCAAGGACTGGCTCCGTCAGTGGGCATCCGAGGGTCGTGTCTCGCATGAAGGATGGACTCTCAGGCAGCAGGTGCCCCACCTTGATGCGAGCAATGTCGTGGTGTGGTCGTCGTGAGCTGCCGGTCATGAGCCATACCTTTCTCATCGCCGACACCTTCACGGACAGCCTGGCTCGGCTGACCGGCGACGAGCAGAAGGCGGTCAAGACCACGGCGTTCGACCTGCAGATGGACGCGTCGGCCCCTGGCTTGAGTTTTCACAAGCTGGACAAGGCCAGGGACAAGCGTTTCTGGTCCGTCCGGGTGAGCGCCGACATTCGGCTCATCGTGCATCGCACCGACAGCAGTCTGCTTCTGTGCTACGTGGATCACCACGACCGCGCATACGGGTGGGCGGAGCGCAGAAAGCTCGAGACTCATCCCAGCACGGGGGCGGCGCAGATCATTGAGCTGCGGGAGTCGGTGCGCGAGATCGTAGTCCCCGCGTACGTGCCCGCCGTGACATCACCGAAGCCAGCGGCACGGCCGCTCGCCGGAACGTCCGACCGCCAACTCCTCGAATTCGGCGTGCCATCAGAATGGCTCAACGATGTCCGACAGGCGGACGAAGACGGGCTGCTCGCGCTCGCCCAGCACCTGCCCGCCGAAGCCGCCGAAGCGATTCTGGAACTCGCAACCGGGGGTGCGCCTCGGCCGCTGAGACCGGAGGCGCCGCCGTCTGGCGTGCCGGCCGATCCCTTCACCCATCCGGATGCCCAGCGGCGCTTCCGCGTGGTGACGAGCGTCGCCGAACTGGAGCAGGCGCTCGATGCCCCCTGGGACAAGTGGGCCGTATTCCTGCATCCCGAGCAGCGCCAACTAGTGACGCGGGACTACACCGGCCCCGCCCGCGTATCAGGGTCAGCGGGTACCGGAAAGACGGTCGTCGCGATCCACAGAGCTGTGCATCTGGCCCGGAGCCGTCCTGACGCCCGAATCCTTCTCGCGACGTTCTCCGACCCGCTGGCGCACGCACTCCGCGCCAACGTGAAGCGATTGATCGGTGCTGAACCGCGCGTGGCGGAGAGGCTCGAGGTCTTCGCGATGCGCGCTTTGGGCCTCCGGCTGCACCAAGCACAGCTCGGGCCGGTGCGCCTCGCATCTAGTGCGGATATCGAGACGCTGCTCCGGGAAGCGGCGTCGACGACTGAGGGTCACAGGTTTTCCGCGTCGTTCCTACGGGACGAATGGGAGCACGTGGTCGACGCCTGGCAGCTAGAAAGCTGGGAGGACTATCGGGACGTTCAGCGCCTCGGTCGTCGCACTCGCCTCCCAGAATCAGGCCGCACGATCTTGTGGAAGGTCTTTGAGAGAGTCCGGGCGGGACTGAAGTCGCGCGGCCTGCTAACCGAGTCCGCGATGTTCCAAGGCCTCGCGGACGCCCAGGTCGGGCGCAGCACGCCCGCATACGATGCAGCGGTCATCGACGAAGCGCAGGACGTCAGCATCGCGCAGCTCCGGTTCCTTGCGGCACTGGGCGCCGGCCGCCCGAACGGCCTGTTCTTCTCCGGGGACACAGGCCAGCGGATCTTCCAGCAGCCATTCTCTTGGAAGGCCCTCGGCGTGGACATACGCGGGCGGTCGAAGTCCCTCCGCGTCAACTACCGAACATCGCACCAGATCCGAGAACAGGCCGATCGCCTTCTCGGCCCGGAGATCGCTGACGTCGATGGCAATCGAGAAGATCGCCGGCACACCCTGTCAGTCTTCAACGGCCCGCCGCCCGACATCCGAACATTCGCGACGGAGACCCTGGAGCGAGCCGGTGTCGGGGAGTGGCTGCGGTCGCTGGTTGACGGCGGGCTGAAGCCGCACGAGATCGCCGTCTTCGTTCGGTCTTCGGAGCAGTCAGCCCGCGCCACCGCCGCCGTGACGGCGGCCGGGCTCTCGCCGCGCCTCCTGGATGATCGCGTCGACGTCCGGCAAGGCGAGACGAGCGTTGCCACGATGCACCTGGCGAAAGGCCTCGAGTTCCGCGCAGTGGCCGTGATGGCCTGCGACGATGAGGTTGTCCCCCTGCAATCGCGTATCGAGGGCGTAGGCGACGACGGCGACCTTCAGGAGGTGTACGACACTGAGCGACACCTACTCTACGTGGCCTGCACCAGGGCCCGCGACCGACTGTTCATCAGCGGCGTCGAACCGGTATCGGAGTTCCTAAGCGATATCGCCGGCTGACAACTCGCCAATGTTCGCTGTTGCTAGACTGTGCATCGATGGCCACACAAAGGGAATTGGTCGGTCGATGGTCCGCTCTCGGCTACCGCACAGGTATGGCGAGTGCGACGATCATTCCGCCTCCGCCAGTGTCGTTCCGCCGCGTCTATCACATGACGCAAGACAAGTGGGCGCTCGCCGCCGTCGACGATCAACGCCTAAAGGTGTCCCGATTTGAAGACCTGAACGATCCGTTCGAGCTTCTCGCGATGCAGCGACATACGCAGGCTTCAAGAACGGCGTCGAGGCGTTTACGCGCGGCGTTTAACGCATCGCAGGGACTGCTATCGTTCAGCACCGACTGGTCAAACGCCGTGATGTGGAGCCACTACGCCGACAAGCACAAGGGAATCTGCCTAGGGTTCGACGTCCGGCGCAGCCAACTTCAACAGGTCCGATACGAGGACAGCCGATTGCGCATCGCCCTCGACGAGTCGGCCGACCCTGCGTCCCTTAGTTCGGAGCTCCAGCGTCAGCTCACATGTACCAAGGCAAAGGCGTGGTCGTACGAGGATGAGCTCCGGAGATTCATCGATCTCCGCTCCGCCGTCTTCGAACCACCGCGTCACTTCATCCCTTTTGACGATGACATGCGCCTCGCTGAGGTCATCCTCGGAGACCGATGCACGCAGAATCTGGAGGCTGTCCGCACACGCCTCGAAGGCAAGTGCCCGTTAGCCCTCGCATTCAAGGTCCGGCTCGCCTACCGCTCGTTCCGTGTGGTCCTGAACGGCTATACGCGGCCGCCCGGCTCACCGGTGCGATAGCGTCAGGGTGACGCAAGGGGCAATCACGCACACTGTGATGGGTAGACTCATAGTCGGTTTCGACTCCGCGTGGACGAGGACGAAGAGTGGCGCCATCGTAGGCGCCGTCGTCGATGATCACGGAGCCATTCGCGAACTCGGACAGCCACAGATTGTGCGGTACCAGGAGGCGACCGAGATCCTCTGCGGTTGGCAGAGTGCGCATGCGCCGGCATCGACGCTAGTTCTTGTCGACCAACCAACGATCGTGGCGAACAGCACCGGACAAAGACCGGTCGAGCACACTGTCTGCTCGACCATCAGCCGTCGACGAGGCGGAATGCAGCCGGCGAATAGGGGCCGCGCTGATATGTTTGGCGCGGCGGCACCGGTTTGGGAATTCCTTGCCCGGTTCGGCGGATGCGTGGACCTGTTCGCGGCGCCGGCCTCAACCCAGGTCCTCGAAACGTACCCGGTGCTGGCGATGATTGCTCTTGGCTGGACGCTACCAGATCAAGAACGGCCCGCCGGACGGCTTCCGAAGTACAACCCCGAACGCCGGAAGACGTTTGCTATTGCAGATTGGGTTCACGTATGCCGCGCGACGGCTGCGATGCTCGGGGCCGAAGGCGCCGCTGAGCTCGCAGCATGGACGGCGATGGCGGCGAGTAATCCGAAACCCGCGACGAATGATCAGGATCGGCTGGACGCCTGCATTTGTCTGCTGGTAGCCCTGCTTCTCGCGAAGGGTCGCGATGCTCTTTTCGTGGGCTGCTGCAAGACGGGATACATCGTCGTGCCAAGCTCGGCCCCGCTCCGAAACGAGCTTGCGACTAGGTGCATAGAACTTGGGCGAGACCCATCCGATTGGACCGGCGTGTTTCGACTGGTTGCCGGCGGAGCGGCTACTGTGCGAAGCGCGCCACACGCGCCGAGCGGCAATAGTGCCGGACCTGGTGGTGGCGATGGGCGATAAGGCAGAACGGCGCCGAACCAATCGCGGCACAGCGGTAGTCAGCTACTGGGTGTGGGCGGAACGGGCCGCAGAGCTCTCTCCCTTCGTCGGCCTTTCGCGAACGGCAGTTGAGCAGACAGAGGTCATAGCGGCCATCGCCCAGCTGCCATCAAGCGTGTTCGAGCTGTTCGTCGAGAAGTCGCGCGCGGGATTTGCGCGCATGAACGGCGCGAGCGGTTATCGGGTTCAGATTCTCGATCCTGAGTATTTGCGGATCGTCCGACTCTACCCAGCGAACCCTTTCAGCGTCTTCATCAGCAACGCGAAGACCGTAGACCGAGTTGAAGAGGCGGCTCGCCGTTCTACCTATCCAGTGCTGCATGTGACGACGGCGCGGACTTCGGCTGTGCCGCAGCTCGGGGCTCTGCGTCACGATCACATTCACGCGCTATACGTACGTGTGCTTCAGTGTCTCGAGAAGAACGGTGAACCGGAGTGGGTTCTTCTGCCCAAGGCTGACGGCGCAAGAGCCGACTGGTCCCTTGAGGATTGCGGCGTGCCAGAGATTCAACACGGCGTAACTATCCCCAATGAGATTGCGCTGAGATCGATGCGGTTTCGGCTCGCCGCGGGCGAGCCGCTGCCGCCCTTTCGAGTTGGAGAGGGAGGAACTGCGGCTGCTCCCGTGAACGTGCCGATGTTGGCCGCTATCCAGGTGTCAGTAGATGGTCTGCGCACAATCAGAAGCCGCTTCGCGGCCGAGCACGGGGAGCGTCCTGTAGGCCCTCCTGTTGACACGATCATCTGGAGTTCCGCAGTTGACAGTCGACTCGCCGTGCCAATACGACCAGGTGAGGCGCCGCCCGACGGCCTGGTCCCGGTGCTTCGCGCCTTGCTGCAGCAGCGGGATTATCCAGCGCTGACCAATCAAACGCCGTCCACTCTGAAAATGATCGCAGGATCGAAAGAAGCCTTGGCGGCCATGCAGATCAGAAAACAGGAGTTGGCCCTGTCGACGGCGGCAATCGGTCTGCTTTCTTCAGGCTACTTC
>JBEBGV010000098.1:0-13419 GCA_040081265.1 Vicinamibacterales bacterium | reverse complement strand
CCCATCCCCTATCGCCTTCCTCTTCCCCCTACCTCCTCTACCTCGGCCGCATCGACCGCAACAAAGGTTGCCACACGCTGTTCGAATACTTCGAGCAATACGCCGTGGAACGTCCGGACCTGAAGCTGGTTCTGGCAGGGCCGACAAAAATGAGCATTCCGTCGCATCCGCAGATCAGTGCCCTCGGGTATGTCTCGGACGAGGCTCGTCACACCTTGCTGGCCAATGCCGCCGCCCTCGTCGTGCCATCGCCCTATGAGAGCCTCAGCATCGTGCTGCTGGAAGCCTGGAATCACGCGCGTCCGGCGCTTGTGAACGGTCAGTGCGCGGTACTCGCTGGCCAGGTGAGCCGTGCAAACGGGGGATTGGCCTATCGGTCGGCGCGTGAGTTCGCCGAAGCGCTTGATTACCTGCTCGACCATCCAGTCGAGCGTGACGTGCTTGGCTCACAAGGGCTCGCCTACGTCGAACAGGAGTATCGCTGGCCCACCGTCCTGGCTCGAGTGGAGTCGCTCCTGGCGCGGGTGAAAGACGCACACTGACGGTCCCGATCGTCGGGGAATTCCCCAGCCGGTTCGCGATATAGTCCCCACCTCCGTCCGCACGACCCGCACAAACCCCGGCACCTGCGCCCGGCGCTCCACGCGCACGCTGGCACGCATCCTGCGTCTGGCTGCGCAGAGGTACCTGTATGGCAACAGTTCGCGTCTCTCGTGATATCGAAGCCCCGGTCGATAGCGTCTTCGCCCTGTTCACCGACATCGAGCACGGATCGCAGAACGTCTCCGGCATCAAGAAGGTCAAGATGGTGACGTTCGGTCCCCTCCGTCTCGGCTCGAGATGGATCGAAACACGCGAGGTCATCGGTCGGCCTGACGACGCGGAGATGGAGATCACGGCGTTCGAGCACAACCGCGGCTACACGATCACTCATCACAAGGCCGGCGTCCGCATCGACACGAGCTTCTCATTCGAGCCATTCGAAAACGGGACACGCGTGAGCGTGGAGTTCGGCCTGAGACCGCAGGGACTGCCGCCGGCGCTGCTGTCGCCGCTCGAATGGGCGATGTCCGGAAAGGTCCGTGACGTCCTGAGTCAGGACCTGCTCGACCTGAAGCAGTCGGTCGAAAAGGTCTGCGAGGTGGACCCGCTGGGCAACCGGGCCTGACGGTCGAGACCTTCACGCAGAGAATGCCCGCATGAGCGCTGGTGGGTTCGAGTTCGGGGGGGAGATTGTCTGGCGACCCACGCCAGAAGTCATCGAGCGCGCACGCCTCACGGCCTTCATGCGTCGCCACGGGATCAGCACCTACGCAGAGCTGATGCGGCGCTCGACGACCGAGATCGCCTGGTTCTGGAACGCCGTCTTCGAAGACCTCGACATCCGGTTCTACGAGCCCTGCTCGCAGGTCCTCGATACCTCCCGCGGCCCTGCCTGGCCGCGGTGGTGCGTCGACGGACGGTTGAACATCGTCCATAACTGTCTCGACAAGTGGGTGGGCACACCGACCGACGCACGTGCCGCCGTGATCTGGGAAGGCGAAGATGGCGAGAACCGGACACTCACCTACGGTGAGCTGACCCGCGACGTGAACCGGTGCGCGAACGCCCTGAAGGAGCTCGGAGTCACCACAGGCGACCGAGTGGGCCTGTTCATGCCGATGTGTCCAGAACTGGTCGTCGCGTTCTTCGCGGTAATGAAGGTGGGCGCAATCGTCCTCCCGCTCTTTTCCGGTTATGGCGTTGATGCGCTGGTCACCCGCCTCCGCGATGCCGGCGCAACCCTGCTCATCACCGCAGACGGCTTCAACCGGCGAGGGCGACCCGTCGACATGAAGGCGGTCGCAGACGCCGCGCTTGACGCCGTCCCCGCCGTCCGACATGCCCTGGTCCTGAGACGGACGCTCGACGAAGGCTTTACACGTTGCGACCGCGACCGGCTCTGGGACGAAACGGTGTCGCGGCAATCGGAGGTCTGCGAGACGGAGCGGACAGACGCCGAAGACGCCTTGATGATCCTCTACACGTCCGGCACGACGGGCGTACCCAAAGGCGCCGTGCACACGCACTGTGGCTTCCCGATCAAAGCCGCGCAGGACATCGCTCACTGCTTCGACGTCGGTGCCGCCGACACCATGTTCTGGATCACGGACATGGGCTGGATGATGGGCCCGTGGGAGGTCTGGGGCATGACGCTACTGGGCGGCACGATGGTGATCTATGACGGCGCCCTCGACTATCCCGGTCCTGATCGGCTGTGGTCGCTCGTCGAACGCCATCGCGTGACGGTGCTGGGCATCTCTCCGACACTGGTCCGGTCACTCATGAAACATGGCGAGACGCCTCTCGCCGGTCACGATCTGTCGTCCCTGAGGATTCTCGGTTCCACCGGTGAACCCTGGAATCCCGAATCATGGCGCTGGGCGTTCGAGCACGTCGGAGGAGGTCGGCTGCCGATCATCAACTACTCCGGTGGCACTGAGGTGTCTGGCGGCCTGGTGTCGGGCAACGTCCTCACGCCAATGAAACCCTGTTCGTTCGCCGCCCCGCCTCCAGGAATTGCGGCCGACGTCGTTGACGAACACGGGCGTTCGGTTCGAGAGGAGGTCGGCGAACTGGTCGTCCGCGCGCCGTGGATCGGCATGACGCGTGGCTTCTGGAATGATCCCGTCAGGTACGAACAGACCTACTGGTCGCGCTTCCCCGGCGTCTGGGTCCACGGCGACTGGGCCGCCATCGATGCCGATGGGTTGTGGTACATCCTGGGACGGTCCGACGACACGATCAAGATTGCTGGAAAGCGACTTGGTCCAGCCGAAGTCGAGTCGGTCCTGGTCGAACACCCTTCGGTGATCGAGGCGGGAGCCATTGGCGTGCCCGACGAGGTGAAGGGACAGGCGCTGGTGTGCTTCTGCGTCCTCCGGCCGGGGTTCGACGCGTCCCCGACGCTCGCGGAGGAACTCAAGGCGATGGTGGCCGAGCGGCTGGGCAAGCCGCTTCGGCCTCACGCCGTGCTCTTCGTCGATGACCTGCCCAAGACGCGGAATGCCAAGGTCATGCGTCGGGTGATACGGACGACCTACCTTGGCGACCCGCCCGGCGACTTGTCATCGCTCGAAAATCCGGCCGCGGTAGAGATGATCCGACGCGTCGCCCATCGTACGTAGGGCGGGTCGGACCCGCCTCACTCGCGATCCTTCATCAATACAGCGCGCCAACTTGCCGCGTCGCGGAACAGATCGTCGATCGCTCCGGGCGTATCCAGGTTCTCACGCAGCAGGGTCAGACGTCCGATCAGCACATCAAGCGCGTGTCGGATGGGTTCGACGTTGGTCTGACAGACATCGCCCCAGACGTTGGCCGGGCTCGACGCCAGCCGCGTGGTGTCCACCAGCCCCCGGCCCGCGAGACGAAGGCCCTCAGAGCCCGCACCGTCACCAACAACATCCATCAGTGCGCTCGCCGTCAGTTGCGGCAGGTGACTCAGGAACGACATCAACCGGTCGTGGTCGTCGGCATCCATCGTGACCGCTTCGGCGCCCAGGCCCTCGACCAGCCGCGTGAGGGACGCTACCGCCGCCCCTCCGATCGAACCATCGGGGGTGAAGATCCAGGGGCGCCGATCGAAAAGGTTGGCACGCGCGAACGCGAAGCCGCCGCGCTCGGCACCCCCGAGCGGATGCCCGCCGACGAACACGACCGACTCGGGGAGACTGCGCCCGGCTTCGACCATGACTCGCTTGGTGCTTCCAACATCGGTCACCACCGCGGATGGTGCACGCAAGCGCCCGAGCAACTCGAGGTTCTGCCTGACGGGCGCGGCGAGAACCACCAGGTCGACATCGGTGACCTCGGCCAGATCGCTGGCGGAGCGGTCGATGGCGCCGCTGCCACGCACGTGCGCAATCACCGCCTCGGAGTCGACCCCCGTGACCCGGACAGACGGCCAGCGTTCGCGCAGCGCGAGCGCCAGCGAACCACCGATCAGCCCGAGGCCGACGATGGCAACCGATCGAAAGGGCGGCTCGCTCATCCCGTCAGCTAGCCTTTGACGCCGCGACCCGCGGGTTCGCGACCGACGCTCCTGCCGATCGCCGGGGCGATGATGCGCAGTTCCCCCATCAGGCTCTCGAACTGTTCCGGGAACATCGACTGGGCGCCATCACTCAAGGCGTGGTCAGGATCGGTGTGCACCTCGATGATCAGACCGTCGGCTCCAGCGGCCACGGCCGCACGGGCCAACTGGGCCACCATGTCGCGCCGGCCCGCGCCGTGGCTGGGGTCGGCGACGATCGGCAGGTGACTGAGCTTCTTGACGACCGGGATGGCCGAGATATCGAAGGTGTTGCGGGTGGCCGTCTCGAAGGTACGGATCCCGCGCTCGCAGAGGATGACATCCGGATTGCCACCGACCAGGATGTACTCGGCCGACAGGAGCCACTCCTCGATCGTCGCCGCGATACCGCGCTTGAGCATCACGGGCTTACGGGCGTGTCCGAGTTCGCGCAGCAGGCTGAAGTTCTGCATATTGCGCGCACCCACCTGGAAGATGTCGCAGTACTTGTCGATGAGCGGGATCTGACTGATATCCATCACTTCGGAGATGAGCTTCAGGCCCTGCGCGCTGGCCGCATCACGCAGCATCACGAGTCCGGGTTCCCCCAGGCCCTGGAAGCTGTAGGGTGAACTGCGCGGCTTGAACGCCCCGCCTCTGAGGATCCTGGCGCCGGCGCGCTTCACGGCCGCAGCCGAGGCATGCACCTGCTCCTCGGTCTCGGCCGAACACGGACCGGCCATGACGATGACTTCATTGCCGCCGATTCGCACGTCATCAACCACGACCACCGTGTCGTCCGGCTTGAAGGTGCGGCTGGCGCGCTTGTAGGGCTCGGTGATCCGCAGCACCTCGTGCACGCCGTCGAAGAGTTCGACCAGCGCCTTGTCGACCTTCTGGGTCCCGACGACCCCGAGCACCGTGCGCGTGGCCCCCGAAGACCTGTGCACGTCCATGCCCATCTCGATCAGCCTGGCGATGACGCCATCAATCTGCGCTTCGGTCGCGCGCTCTTTCATCACAACAACCATGGCACTACTCCCCGCGGTCCGAAGGAAGACCATCGCGACGCGCGCTGGCTTCGCGCTCGGCGCGGCGCGCCTCGTCGATGATGCGTTCAAAGATACGGACGACAGCGTCGGCCGTCAGCGGCCCGGCCAGGTCCGTGGCGGCGCCACGCACGCCGTTCAGCACCTGCGCCTCGCGGTCGGGCTGGTAGATCGGCAGCCCCAGTCCGTGCTTGATGCGTCCGACCTCCACAGCACAGGCCACCCGCACGTTGAGCAGGCGCACCAGCTGCTGATCAATCACGTCTATCCGCGTGCGCAGTTCGTCGATCGTCAGGCCTTCAGCCACCGCACATACTCCTCGACGCGCGAGTTCAGGTCCGGGCGCGCGCCCGCTTCCGCAATCACGCTCACCAGAGCGCTTCCCACCACCGCGGCGTCGGCCCATCGGCCCACTTCGCGAACGTGTTCGGGTTTTGAGATACCGAATCCCAGGGCCACCGGCAGGTCACTGGCCGCTCGAATGCGCCGCACCATGTCTTCGGCGCCGTCGGCCACGGCATCACGCGCTCCGGTCACACCCAGGCGCGAGATGGCATACAGGAATCCGCTGCCAAGCTTCGCCGCCTCGCGAAGCCTGAGGTCGGTCGTCGTCGGACTGAGGAGCAGGATTGTATCAATGCCCCGTGACTCGAGCAGACGTCGAAAGTCGCCCGCTTCCTCGATGGGCAGATCGAGGATGAGCACCCCGTCGACGCCCGCCTCGCGGGCGCGGTCGGCAAACGCCTCGGCCCCCAGGCGCAGCACCGGATTGGCGTAGCTGAAGATCACGATCGGCGCGCTGATCGTGCCCCGCAGGCGGACGAGCATGTCGAGCACGCCAGCGAGCGTCGTTCCAGATGCCAGGGCACGTTCGGTGGCACGCTGGATAACCGGACCGTCGGCCAGCGGATCAGAGAAAGGAACGCCGACCTCGATCACATCAGCCCCGGCACGATCCAGCGCCTTCAGGATGCCTTCGGTCCGCGCCAGATCCGGATCGCCGGCCGTGATGTAGGTGACCAGTCCGCGCTTCCCGTCCTGCCGAAGGCGGGCGAATGTCTCGGCGAGGCGGCTCATGCGAGCGCCTCGCGGACGCTTTGCACGTCCTTGTCGCCGCGTCCCGACAGGTTGACCAGGATGATCCCGTCCGTCATCTCGCGCGCCAGCGTCATCGCATGCCACACCGCGTGCGACGACTCGAGAGCCGGGATGATGCCTTCGAGCCGCGCCAGCGCCTTGAAGCCCTCGAGCGCCTCCGCATCGGTGGCAAACACGTACTCGGCCCGTCCCAGCTCACGAAGCCACGCGTGCTCCGGTCCAACCGCGGCGTAGTCGAGGCCGGCCGAGATGGAGTGCGTCAGCTCGATGTTGCCGGCTTCGTCCTGCAGCACGTAGGTGCGCGTCCCTTGAAGCACGCCCGTGCTGCCGCCGGCAAAACGCGCAGCGTGGCGGCCTGGCGCGATCCGCTCGCCGCCGGCTTCGACGCCAACGAGCCGCACGCCGGGATCATCGATGAAGCCGTCGAAGATACCGATGGCGTTGCTGCCACCGCCAACGCACGCCACAACGACATCGGGCAGGCGACCGGTCTGATCGAGCATCTGCCGTCGTGCCTCCCGTCCGATGACCGACTGAAACTCACGGACCATCAACGGGTACGGGTGCGGCCCGAGCGCAGAGCCCAGCAGGTAATAGGTGTCGGTCACGGTGGCGACCCAGTCGCGCATGGCTTCGTTGATCGCGTCCTTCAGCGTGCGGCTGCCGGAATCCACCCCCCGCACCGTGGCACCCAGCAACTGCATGCGGACGACGTTGAGCGCCTGGCGTCGCATGTCCTCGGTGCCCATGTAGACCACGCACTCGAGGCCGAGCAGTGCGCAGGCCGTCGCCGTCGCGACGCCGTGCTGGCCCGCCCCGGTTTCGGCGACGATGCGCCGCTTCCCCATCCGCTTCGCGAGCAGGGCCTGTCCCAGGGCGTTGTTGATCTTGTGCGCACCGGTATGCGTCAGGTCCTCGCGCTTGAGGAAGATGCGCACCGTCGACGCGGCGGACGCACCGGCACCCTGCACGAGCCTCGACGTCTCGTAGAGCGGCGTCGGGCGACCCACGTAGTGCGCGAGCAGACGGTCGAGCTCCGCACGAAATGCCGGGTCGGCCCGTGCTTCAAGATAGCCGGCTGTCAGCTCTTCGATCGGCGCAACCAGCGTCTCCGGCACGAATCTGCCGCCGTACCCGCCAAAGTAGCCGCGCGCGTCCGGATCCCGCCGTCCGAACGTCGGCCGCTCGGCCGCGGCCGAGTCCCCTGATGTTGTTGTCCCCATCCTCTGTTCCCTGTTCCTTCGCCCGGCTTAAAGGCCCGGCCTACGTACGATCTCTGCCGAGGCGGGCAAACGCGTCACGCGCCTCAGTCACGAAGCGGCGCACCTTGTCCTCGTCCTTGATGCCGGGTGATCGCTCAACGCCCGACGCAACGTCCACGCCGAATGGCCGTACGGTGGCGATTGCTTCCGCCACGTTGTCCGGCGTCAGGCCTCCGGCCAGCACGACCCGTCGCTCACGGGCAACCCGCGCCGCCTGAGTCCAGTCCACACGCATGCCCGTCCCGCCGCGCGCCGGAGAGTCGACCGCGTCGAGCAGGATCAATGTCTCCGACGGCCATGCCCGCATCTGCTCCAGGCTCCCGACACCGAACGCCTTCAGCACGGGGCGCCCGAGCGCCTCCCCGTAGTCAGCCGGTTCGCCGCCGTGTAGCTGGATCGCGCCCAACCCCACTCGGTCGGCCACGCTCCGCATCACGTCTGGCGCCTCGTCCACGAACACGCCGACGGTCGTGATGTCCTCGGACAAGCCCTTCACGATTTCCGCCGCCATCTCCGGCACCACGAACCTCGGGCTCTTCGGCCAGAAGTTAAAGCCGATCGCGGTGGCACCATGCCGCGCCGCTGTCTCCGCGTCAACACGACGTGTGAGCCCGCAAATCTTGATCATCACGCCGACGCCGCCACATTCATCAGCTCACGCAGCGCCACGGCAGGCTCCGGTGCGGTCATGAAACGCTCGCCAATCAAGAACGCCTTGTATCCGTCGCGACGCAGGCGAACGAGATCCTCGCTCGTCCGCAGTCCGCTCTCACTGACGCCAACCACACCCTCGGGCAGCATCGCCGCCAGATCGTGGGATGCCGCCACGTCAACCGTCAGGGTCCGCAGGTTGCGATTGTTCACGCCAATCACGCGCGCCCCGCTGTCGATCGCGCGGCTCATTTCCTCGGCGTCGTGCACCTCGACCAGCGTCGCCAGGCCAAGCTCCCAGGCACGGCGCTGGAGCGTCGTCAATCGGTCCTGCGTCAGGGCGCCGACGATCAGCAGCACGGCGTCAGCACCGATGGCCCTCGCCTCGAACAGCTGGTACTCGTCGACGATGAAGTCTTTGCGGATGATGGGGAGATCAACGGCCGCCCGCACCGCCGCCAGGTGCTCGAGCGCACCGTCGAAGAAGGTGGGCTCGGTCAGGACGGAAATCGCCGTCGCGCCGCCGTCCTCATATGCCCTGGCAATGCTCACGGGATCGTAGGTCTTCGCGAGGACTCCCCTCGATGGCGACCGCCGCTTGCACTCCGCGATGACATTCCAGCGCCCGGGGCGGGCGAGATCGCGCTCGAATCGTTCCCCGCGGGGCAAGGCCGCCGCAGCCCTCGCTTCGAGGACCGCCATCGACTCGCGCTGCCGCCGCCCGTCGGTAATCCGCTCAGTGGCGGCGACGATGGTCCTGAGCAGGTCAGGCGCGGCGGTCACGCCGGCACCTCCTGAGACAGCCGCACCATGCGCTCCAGCGTCGTGCGTGCGGCCCCCGAGTCGATGGCCGCTCCGGCCGCCTCGATGCCCGCGCGAACAGAGGCCGCCGCTCCGGCCACAAAGAGCGACGCACCCGCGTTGAGAAGGACGACGTCACGTGCCGGGCCGCGATCACCGGCCAGGATCCGGGTAATGATGCCGGCATTCTCAACGGCATCGCCGCCCGTGAAGTCGTCGGGCGACGCCTTGGGAAGGCCGAACTGTCCGGGATGGACGTAGAAGGTGTGAATGGTTCCGTCGCGCACTTCGGCGACCTTGGTGTGGCCGGTGGTGGAGAGCTCGTCGATCCCGTCGGCACCATGAACGACCCATGCGCGCTCGGAACCCAGCAGTTGCAGCGACCGCGCGAGCAACTCGGTCAGCTCGGGCCTGGGCACACCCACCACCTGACGGCGCGCGCCAGCAGGATTGGTGAGGGGTCCGAGCAGGTTGAACGCCGTGCGAATGCCCAGCTCGCGCCTGGTCGGCCCCGCGTGTTTCATCGACGGGTGAAACGTGGGGGCAAAGAAGAATGCGATGCCTGCTTCGGCGAGCGAGCGCTCCACCAGCGCAGCGGGCGCAGCCACGTTCACTCCCAGGGCTTCAAAGACGTCGGCGCTCCCGCATCGACTCGAAACCGACCGGTTGCCGTGCTTGGCCACAGGAACACCGCACGCGGCCACGACCAGCGCCGCAGCAGACGAGATGTTGAAGGTCCCGGATCGGTCCCCGCCGGTGCCGCAGGTGTCGAACGCATTGGCCGGTGCCGAGGCGACCTTGACCGCATGCTCGCGCATGACCCGTGCAAAGCCCACGATCTCCGCCGGACGCTCGCCCTTCATGACCAGCCCGGTCAGCAGCCCCGCCAGCGAGGCCGACGGGGCGCGCCCCTCCATCACCTCGCGCATGGCGGCGCCGGCTTCCTCCTGGGTCAGGTCTTCGTGCCGAAGCAGCTTCTCAATGAGCGGCGCGAACATGCCCTATCTCCAGGAAGTTGCGCAGCAGCTGCTTGCCCGCGTCGGTCAGTACCGACTCGGGATGAAACTGCACGCCATGCACGGGGAAGGTGCGGTGCCGCACAGCCATGATCGTGCCGTCCGCTGTCCGCGCGGTGACCTCGAGGTCGGCCGGTACGTCGGCACCCGAGATGACGAGCGAGTGATACCGACCTGCCTGGAACGGCTGGCTGATGCCACCGAACACACCTTTGCCGTCGTGCTGAACTGTTGACGTCTTCCCATGCATGGGCGCGGTGGCCCGGCAGACGGTCCCGCCATAGACGATGCCGATCGCCTGGTGTCCGAGGCACACGCCCAGCGTTGGCACGGTCGGACCAAACCTGCGAATCACCTCCACCGAGACGCCGGCATCCTCCGGCCGGCCAGGGCCTGGTGAGATGACGATGTGCGACGGGTTGAGCCGGGCGATCTCCTCGACCGTCACCTCATCATTGCGCCGCACCTCGACCTCCGCACCCAGCTCGCCCAGGTACTGCACCAGGTTGTAGGTGAAGGAATCGTAGTTGTCGATGACCAGTACCATCGTGAGTCCCCCGCTAGAAACCAGACTGCGCCAGCTGCAGCGCCGTCATCACGGCGCGCGCCTTGTCGCGCGTCTCTTCGTACTCTGCCGTCGGGTTCGAGTCCGCCACGATGCCCGCACCGGCCTGCACAAACGCACGGCCGTTCTCGATCAGCACGGTGCGGATGGTGATGCAGAAGTCCAGGTTGCCGGCAAAGTCCAGATACCCCACGGCGCCGGCATACACACCACGACGATCGTGTTCGAGCTCGGCGATGATCTCCATCGCACGCACTTTCGGTGCACCCGAGACCGTCCCGGCCGGGAAACACGCGACCAGGGCATCCAGCCTGTCGCGCCCCTTGGCCAGCTCGCCCTCGACGACTGACACGAGGTGCATGACGTGCGAATACCGCTCGATCGCCATGTAGGTCGGCACCCGCACCGTCCCGTAGGTCGAGACGCGCCCGACATCGTTTCTGCCGAGGTCAACCAGCATCACGTGCTCCGCGCACTCCTTCTCGTTGCTCCGCAGCTCCTCACCAAGCCGTCGATCGTCCTCGGGAGACTTGCCACGGGGTCGCGTTCCGGCGATCGGGTGCGTCTGCACGCGTCCGTGCTCGACGCGCACCAGCATCTCGGGTGACGAGCCGACAATCGCCCGGCCACCCATCTTGAGGAAATACATGTAGGGCGACGGGTTCACGTGACGAAGCGCGCGGTAGACCGTGAAGGCGTCGGCAGCAATCTCCGCCTCGAAGCGCTGCGACAGAACCACCTGATAGCAGTCGCCAGCCGCGATGTACTCCTTGCCGATGCGAACGATCTCCTCAAACCGCTCACGCGTCACGTTCGAGGTGAATGTCAGGGGCGGCGCGTCAGCGCGCGGCGGCTTCGACAGCTCGCGCTCGAGCTCACGCTCGACGAAGCCAATCCTGGCAAGAGCAAACTGGTAGAGCGACGCGAGGTCGTCGCCTTCGGTCACACGCGCGTTGGCGATGACGAGGATGCGATGCCGTACGTGGTCGAACGCCAGCACGGTATCGAACACCATGAACCCGGCCTCGTCACGGCCATCGGGCTCGCCCTGCAGCGTCACCGGCTCGAACCACGCCGCAGCGTCGTAGCCGAGATACCCCACCGCACCACCGGTGAACCGCGGCAGGCCGTCGACGACAGGCGCCGTGAACTCGGCCATCAGGCCGCGCAGGGTATCGATGAACGGTGCCTGCGACTCACTGCGCTCGCCTTCGCGATCGATGATCGTCCGGCCCGCGTTGGAACGCAGCACGAGGAAGGGATCCTTCCCCAGGAAGGAGTACCGTCCAACCTGTTCGCCACCCTCCACCGACTCGAGCAGGAACGCGTAATCGGAATGCTCGGCAATCTTCAGGAATGCCGAGACCGGGGTGAGCAGATCGGCCATCAGCTCCCGACAGACCGGCACAAAGGTGCCTCGCGTCGCCAGTTCCGTGAATTCTTCGAAGGTCGTCGTCCGCATGACTCTTTCTCTAGGACGGCGATGCCGTCTGGTGAAATCGTGCTTCGATGGCGTGAGCCATCACGCCGCTGCGAGGTGCCGTGCCCGTCCACCACTCGAACTGCCGCTCGGCCTGCGCCACGAGCATGGGAAGACCGTCAAGGGTGCGGCAGCCCGCTCGACGGGCATCGCGAAGCAGTCTCGACACGCCCTCGTGGGCGGGGCGGTAGGTCAGATCGTAGACAGCCGTCCCGGTGAACGGGCCATCGGGGAGCGGCGTTTCTTCAGGAGCCGACGAGCTGCCAGCCGGCGTGCAGTTGACGAGCAGGTCCCAATTGCCGGGTTGCACAGGCCACGAGCCGGCACTCACGCCGAGGTCCTCTGCCAGCGCACGAGCTTGCTCTGACCGGCGGGCGTGGATCGTGACGCGCGCACCGCGCGACTGCAGGCCGACGATCGCCGCACGAGCGGAACCGCCCGCACCGAGCACTGCAGCTCGGATGTCAGTCAGGGGACCTGGATACAGGCTCTCGAGTGGAGCCAGGAAGCCGTCCACATCGGTGTTGGTCGCGGCAAAGCCGGATGGCACGCGCTTCAGCGTATTGGCAGCGCCAATCGCCCGGGCGCGCGCATCGGTCTCGACCGCCGCTCTCAACGCGTCGACCTTGAAGGGGATGGTCACGCTTGCGCCCTGCACGCTGAACGTCTTCGCAAAGTTGAGGAAGTCGTCGAAGTCGGCGGCCAGAAGGGGTATGTAGACGGCGTCGATGCCTGCGGCGCCGAACGCCGCGTTGTGCATCGCAGGCGACAACGAGTGCGTGACGTTGTTCCCAACTACGCCGTAAACAGCCGTGCCGGCCTGAACTTCGCGGAACCGGAACTCCCCGACCATGCGTCGAGCGGGTACCTGCCCGGGCGCGACGCCGGCGCCCGCATACGACCACTGTGATCCGAAGAGGGCCGGGAGCAGTCGCGTCGGCAGACCTACGCCTCCCATGCCAATGACGATCGCCGGACCGCCGGCGGCAACCCCGCGCAACGCACCCAGCTCGTCCAGGCGCGTCGGCATCACCGCCACCTTGATCAGCGCGGTGCCGAGCGAACGCATCTGGCGTGCCTGCCCGGCAAGGTCCGAGGGCACACGGTTGAAGTCGTGGGCGGACAGGACGATACGAGGTCCGTGGGTCCTCACGAGCGCCTCGAACCCTGCGCGCCACTCGACGTCCACGTACTCAGCCCCGAGTGCGAGGGCCTGTTCGAGCACCGCCAGGCGGTCCTCCTCGGCACCATCGAATCGCCCACCCTCCCAGACCGGACGGCAGGTGACGACGACAGGAAACGGACGAGCCTTCAGGGCCCCGGCGACGTCCAAATCAGCGATGCCGTCCAGGCGGAGTTCCACGAGGTCGGCGTCGCGACTGGCGTCGCGTGCGGCGAGGAGCTCGGCCATCGAACGGCCCGTGACGGTTTCGCAGATCAGTG
>JBEBGV010000097.1:0-13615 GCA_040081265.1 Vicinamibacterales bacterium | reverse complement strand
TCCGCTCCTCGACCGCCGCCAGAAACGCCGCTGAGGCGTGCGAGCGTTCGCCCCCACGCCGGAACACCAGCCGTATCGTACGACGCAGCCGTATCTCGGGCATCGCCAGGGCCATGAGTTCGCCGCGTTCGATTTCAGCCTCCGCACAGCGGCGTGGCAGGAGCGCGACGCCGAGCTGCATGCCCACGGCGCGCTTGATCCCTTCGAGGCTCGGCAATGAGATCAGGATGTTGGCCGGGATGTGGTGCTGCTCGAACGTTCTCAGCACACGGTCGCGCACGTGCGACGGATCGTTGTGCGCGATGAGCGTCTGGCGTGCGCATTCGGTCAGCGTCACTTCCTTGAGCTTGGCGAGCGGATGCGTGGGATGGACGAGCATGACCAGTTCGTCATTGCCGAGTCCGATCGAACCCAGGCGCGGCTCGGCGGGCTGAAAGGTCAGGACGCCAAAGTCGAGCGTGCCCTGGGCGACTTCGGCACCGATCTGGCGGGCCGGAACACGGCGGACATCGACGTGGACCAGCGGGTGCAGTTCGCGAAATCGGGCGATGAGCGGCAGCGCCACGTGCACCGACGCTTCGTTGGCCCCAATCAGGACGCGTCCGCGCCGCAGGTCCCGGAGGTCCTTGACCGCCGTCTCGGCTTCTTCCGACAGGCGAAGCAGCCGCTCGGCGTAGTCGCGGAGCAGTCGGCCCGCGTCGGTCAGGGTGGCGTCCTTGGTGGCGCGGTCGAACAAGCGCTCCCCGACGCTGTCCTCCAGTCGGCGGACGGCCTGGCTGACGGCCGGCTGCGTCCGGTGCAGCTTCATCGCCGCGCGGGAGAAGCTGCGCTCGGCAGCCACCTTCAGAAAAACCCGTAGTTCAGTCAGTTCCACTGTCGCGTCACTCGGAAGAGGCCATTTAGGCCAATTCAGGCCTGATTTCGGGGATTCCAGCGGGGGACTTCGACTCGCCGCCCACCGGGGTGTCCATAAGCACCGGTAATTCAACGAGAACAATTATCATTTTGACATTATCCGACCCCGTCGCGTCTACTGAATGTGCGGGTCTAGCAGGAGTTCTCACGATGGCACACGAGCAGGAACAGGTTCGCATCTTCGACACCACGCTGCGCGACGGTGAGCAGGCGCCGGGCTTTTCGCTCCGGCCGGCCGAGAAGATTCAGCTTGCCCGTCAGCTCGACGCACTGGGCGTGGACATCATCGAGGCGGGCTACCCGATTGCCTCGTCTGCCGAAGCAGACGCCGTGCGTCAGATTGCGACCGAAATTCGGCGTCCCGTTATTGCCTGCCTGGCCCGTTGCCATCCTGCCGACCTCGAGCGCGCGGCGTGGGCCATCGAGCCGGCAGCACAGGGGCGTATCCACACCTTCATTGCGACATCCGATCTGCACCTGCAGGCCAAGCTGCGTATCAGCCGGGAACAGTGCCTCGATGCGGCGGTTGATGCCGTCCGTTTCGCGCGCCGGCACACCTTCGACGTGCAGTTCTCCGCAGAAGACGCGACGCGCAGTGACTTCGACTTCCTCTGCCGCGTCGTCGAGGCTGTGATCAAGGTCGGTGCGTCCACGATCAACCTGCCCGACACGGTTGGTTACAGCACGCCTGATGAAACGCTGGAGTTCTTCTCGCGTATCCGCTCACGCGTGCCGAATGCCGACAAGGTCGTGTTCAGCACCCACTGCCACGACGACCTCGGCCTCGCCGTAGCCAATTCGCTGGCGGCCGTGCAGGGCGGCGCGCGTCAGGTGGAGTGCACCATCAACGGCATCGGTGAACGTGCGGGCAACGCGGCCCTCGAAGAAGTGGTGATGGCGTTCCGCGTGCGTGCCGACCGCATGCCGTATGCCACGGGCATCGACACCAGGCTTCTCTATCCATCGAGCGAGATGCTCACCAAGCTGACGGGACAGCCCGTGCAGGTGAACAAGGCCATCGTTGGCCGCAACGCCTTTGCGCATGAAGCAGGCATTCACCAGGACGGTGTCCTGAAGGATCGCCGGACCTACGAAATCATGAGTGCCGCCGATGTGGGCGCGCCGTGGAATCCGCTGGTGCTCGGCAAGCACTCAGGGCGTCACGCCGTGCAGAAGCGCTGTGCGGCGCTCGGCTTCACACTCGAAGGCGACGAGCTGATTGCGGTGTATCGGGCCTTGATGTCGATTGCCGACGATCGCAAGACGATCGAGGACGCCGACATCACCAGGGTCGTGCGCGCGATGCGGCGTGAGGCGCTGCCGGCAGATACCGACGTCGACGTGCCGGCGCAGCCGGTCGGCGCCATCCACGAGTCAGGCTACGGGCACGGGGTGTAGCGACTAATTCCCGCTGCCGCTGCGGATCGGAATCTTGAGCTCGACCCGTCGTCCCTCTCGCAGCACGCTGATCGACGCGGTGCTGCCGATCTTCGCGTCCTGAATCAGTCTCGACAGTTGCGCGCCGTCGCCGATCGGCATCCCGCCGAAGGCGACGATGATGTCGCCGGGACGGATGCCGCCATCGTAGGCCGCTGAGTCACGGCGCATGCGCTGGACCAGGACACCCCGCGTGTCTTCCGGTGCGCCGAGCTGGGCGGCCAGCTGCGGTGTGATCGGCGAGATCTCGACGTCGCCGACCGAACCGCGCCGAACCTCTCCGAATCGCTGCAGTTCATCGACCACCGTGCGCGCCAGATTGCTGGGCACGGCAAAGCCGATGCCCTGATATCCGCCGCTCTGGCTGAAGATCGCTGTGTTGATGCCGATCAGCTCACCGCGCGCGTTGATCAGCGCTCCACCGGAGTTGCCGGGATTGATCGCCGCGTCGGTCTGGATGAAGTCTTCGTAGGCGGAAATGCCCACGCGACGTCCGAGCGCCGAGACGATGCCGAGCGTCACCGTCTGGTTCAGCTGGAACGGGTTACCGATCGCGAGCACCCACTCTGCCACCTTGAGTTTCGACGAATCGCCCCACGGCATGGTGGGGAGGTTTCTCGCATTGATCTTCAGCAGCGCCAGATCGGTGGCCGCGTCCACGCCGACGATGGTGGCGTTCAGTTCGCGTCCGTCACCGAGCGAGACGCTGATGGCTGGGAGCTGTTCGATCGAGATGCGGCCGGATTCGCCCGCCACCACGTGGTTGTTGGTCAGGATGTAGCCGTCGGCGCTGATGATGACGCCCGATCCGAGGCTGCTCTCGACGCTGCGCCGGCTCCCGAACATCTGGTCGTCGCCGAAGAAGCGGAAGAACGGATCGTTGGCGAAGGGGGAGTTCGAGCGGCGAACGACCTGCTGTGACGAGATGTTGGCGACGACGGGAACGGTGCGTCCGGCTACGGTCGTGAAGTCCGGGAGTCCACCGCCCGAGCCCGCTGGGCCCGCAGGTGTAACCACGCGAGGCGTGCCCTGTGCGGGTGCCTGTGCGCTGGCGTCCGACGTCCCGGTTCTCATGCGTCCGGTGACGACAATGCCCACGGCGAAGCCGCAGGTGAGGAGCAGGACGGCAAAGACGAGTCGACGTGGTGCCATGGCGCTCAGGAGACTTCGATGCGGTGCATCGCGCCCTCGACCGCCTTGGGACAGACGACCGTGAGCACACCGTCGTTGAGTTCAGCGGTGATGCGTGTGGAATCGACCGGCAGCGGAAGCTGGAACGTGCGGCTGAAGGAGCCGTGGCCGCGCTCGACGCGGTGGTAGCGTTCGCACGACGGCGGCCGCTCGTGACGAACGCCCGAAATGGTCAGGCGGCTGTCGCGCATTTGAATCTGCAGGTTCTCGCGAGCGAGGCCCGGCAGTTCAGCGGTCAGGACGTACTCGTCGGCCGTCTCGTGCAGGTCGACCGGAGGGGTCCACCCGGCCACTCCTGGCGCAAAGCGGTCGAGGTGCTGCTGAATGGCCAGCAGGTCGCGAATGGGATCCCAGCGCGCGAAGGCCACGTGGGAATCGTAGCACGCATATAATCCGGCCGGCACATGACTCCGGGCACGCGGATTGGCGTCTACGAAATCACCGGATCGCTTGGCGCTGGCGGCATGGGCGAGGTGTATCGGGCGACGGACACGACGCTCGGGCGCCATGTGGCGATCAAAGTACTGCCGGACGCGTTTGCCCACGACGCCGACCGGCTGGCGCGTTTCGAGCGTGAGGCGAAGACGCTTGCTGCGCTCAACCACCCCTACATCGCGCACGTGTACGGCTTCGAGCGCTCGGCAGCCACGCAGGCGCTCGTCATGGAGCTTGTCGAAGGCCCTACCATCGCTGATCTCCTCGTACGTAGGGCGGGTCCGGCCGATGAGGTACGTAGGGCGGGCCCGCCAGGACCCGCCGGTCTGCCCCTCGACGAATCGCTCCATATCGCGACGCAGATCGCGGAGGCGCTCGAGGCGGCGCATGAACAGGGCATCGTCCATCGAGATTTGAAGCCGGCCAACATCAAGGTGCGGCCGGACGGCACCGTGAAGGTGCTCGATTTCGGATTGGCGAAGCTGGTGGATGTAGGGCGGGACTTCAGTCCCGTCGGACACGCCGGGCCTAAGGACCAAGCCTACGCACTGTCACAGGCCGCAACGATCACCACCCCTGCCCTCATGACCGGTGCCGGGATGATTCTCGGGACGGCCGCGTACATGAGCCCCGAGCAAGCCAAGGGTCGGCCGGCCGATCGACGCAGCGACCTGTGGTCGTTCGGCTGTGTGCTCTACGAAATGCTGACGGGCTCGAGGCCGTTCGTCGGTGAGGATGTCGCCGATACGCTGGCGGCGGTCCTGCGCGGCGAACCGGACTGGAGCGCGCTGCCCTCGTCGACACCGGCGCACATCCGACAACTCCTGCGGCTGTGTCTCGAGCGCGACCCGAAGAAGCGTCTGCAGAGTGCGGGCGATGCGCGCCTTCGGCTGACCGAAGAGGCGCACGCCGGGCCGGAGCCTGTGACGCCGCCCGTCGCGCTGCACTCGGACCCACGACGCGCTCGCGTCTGGCAGACCGCAGCTACCGCGTGCGCAGTTGTCGCCGTTGGACTCGGCGTCTATACGCTTTGGCAGCCGGTCCCTGTCGATCTCCCAGAGACACGTACCGAGATCGTGACGGCTTCGACGCCGGACCCGAATTCGTTTGCGATTTCTCCGGACGGTCGTCAGGTCGTGTTCGTGGCCTCAGCCGACGGCGCTCCGCAGCTGTGGCTTCGCTCACTCGCCAGCACGGGCGCCGTGCCGCTTCCCGGTACGGAGAACGCGACGTATCCGCTCTGGGCTCCGGATGGTCGCGCCATTGCGTTTTTCGCCGACAGCAAGTTGAAGCGTCTTGATCTCGGCGGTGGGCAGCCGCAGGTCCTTCATGACGTGGTGGGCATGCGCGGCGCTGCGTGGGGCGCCGACGGCGTGCTGCTCCTCGCCCAGGGGACGTCAGGCCCGCTCCTTCGCATGCCAGCGTCAGGAGGTGCGGCGGTGCCGGCGACGTCGCTGCAGGCGGGGCAGAACAATCACCGGTTTCCGGTCTTCCTGCCGGATGGCCGACGCTTCCTGTTCTATGCGCTTGGTAGCGAAGGGACCGCTGGACTCCACATGGGTTCAGTTGACTCGAGCGATGTCGTGCGGTTGACAGCTGCCGATAGCGCGGGTGCCTATCTGCCCGGCGGATGGGTGGCCTGGGTCCAGCAGGGCGTACTGCTCGCCAGGCAACTCAATTCCGCCGGCGATGCGCTGACCGGCGAGCCAGTCAGGATTGCCGACACCCTGTCGTACGACAGCACGACGTTCGCGCCAGTGTTGTCGGTCGCGGCCAACGGGACTGCAATCTATCGCGCCGGCGTCGTTTCAGACCGGGCGCTACGACGGTATGACCGGCAGGGGAAGGATGTCGGCGCCTTTGGTTCACCTGGTCCGGCCATCAACCCCAGGTTGTCACCAGACGGCTCTCGTGTGGCGGTGTTCCAGACCATTCAGGGCAACAGCGATGTCTGGGTGCTCGATGATGTTCGAGCGGTCCGAGTGACCGCGGATGGCGCGTCAGAACAGTTTCCTGTCTGGTCGCCCGATGGTGGTCGCCTCGCTTTCCGCTCGAACAAGCAGGGTGTGTTCGATCTGTTCGTCAAGTCGGCGACGGGCGTTGGCGGCGAAACCCTGCTCTTCGCATCCACGCAGGACAAGTCACCCGTGGACTGGTCACGCGACAACCGGTATCTCACGTTTGTGAGCAACGACCCGAAGACGGGGTGGGACCTCTGGGTGTTGCCCCTCGACGGCCGGGCTCCGTTCGCCGTACGGCAGACGCCGTTCGACGAACGAGGCGGAGTGTTCTCGCCGGACCGACGATGGCTGTCCCTCCACTCCAACTACTCGGGTAGATATGAGGTGTACGTCAGGCCTGCGCCTCTCGAAGGCGCGACTGCCAGCAGGCCAGCTCCCGAGTGGCAGATCTCCGTAAACGGCGGCTGGAATTCCAAGTGGCGGGAAGACGGCCGGGCCTTGTACTTTCAGGGTCTGGACGGTCAATTGATGGAGGTCCCGCTGACCATTGCCGGCTCGGAGGTGCGTCCCGGTACTCCAGTGCCGCTCTTCCGCCCGCGACTCTACGGAGCGAACGACGTGAATCTGGGCCGTAACTGGGACGTCACGCGCGACGGCCGTTTTCTCATCAATACCACCAGCGACGTGGTCTCGCCGCTCGTCGTCATCCAGAACTGGCAGCCGCCGGCGGCGCGTTGAGTGCGGGCAGTGCTTGCTGCGAGTGCATGCACAGCCTATACTGAGTGCATGCAGTACACCCTTCGTGGTATTTCGCCATCGGTTGACGCGGCGATTCGTGCCCGGGCCAAGGCCGAAGGCAAGAGCCTCAACGAGGCCGCGCTCGCTGTGCTGGCCGAAGGCGCCGGGGTGTCTGGCGAGCGACGCCGGCGCAGGCATCTCGCCGATATCACCGGCACGTGGAAGGCCGACAAGGCCGTCGAGGAGGCCCTCGCGGCTCAGGACCGGATTGATGCGGACCTCTGGAAGTGAAGGTCGCTCTCGATACCAATCGCTACGTCGATCTTTGCAAGGGTGACGAGGACACAGCGACCCTCCTCGAGGAGGCCGACGCGGTCCTCCTGCCGTTCGTCGTGATTGCTGAACTACGCGCTGGCTTTGCGCTCGGTCGTCGCGCCGCGGACAACGAACGGGTCCTGCGCCGGTTCCTCATGAAAGAGGGCGTGCGTGTCCTCTTCCCGGATGACCAGACGACGCATCACTACGCCGGCGTGTTCCGGCAGCTTCGCCGTCAGGGCACCCCGATTCCGACAAACGACATGTGGGTCGCCGCCCTGGTGCTGCAGCACAACCTCGTGCTTCACGCCAGAGACCGGCACTTCGATCATCTTCCCCAGATTATTCGGACCTAGGAACCCCGTGCTACGATCCGTGGGTTCGGCCTCCGCCGACGCCCGTGCCCGACAGGCACTGCACCGACAGAATTCGCACCGATAGAAACAGCGCTATGGCATCGATACAGGCAACGCGTCTCAAGAAGGGCATGCTGATCAAGGTGGAACAGGATCTGTTCCGCGTCCTCGAACTGCAGCATGTCACCCCAGGGAACCTTCGTGGCTTTGTTCGCGTGAAGCTCCGCAACATCCGCAGCGGGTCCCTGTCGGATCAGAAGCTCCGCTCTGAAGACACCCTCGACCGCGCCACGCTCGAGGAAAGGGAGATGCAGTACCTGTATAAGGATGGCGACGACTACTGCTTCATGGACACCGTCTCCTACGACCAGATCCATATCACCAGCGAAGCGCTCGGCGAGTCGGTGAACTACCTCAAGGCCGAAATGCTGATCAACGTCGAGTTCTACGGAGAGGAACCCGTCGGCATCGAGATGCCGCAGACGGTGGACCTCAAGGTGACCGACACCGCCCCGGGCATCAAGGGTGCGACGGCGAGCAATCAGATCAAGCCGGCAACGTGCGAAACCGGACTGGTGGTCAACGTCCCGCCCTTCATCAACACCGGCGACATGATCCGCGTCAGCACCGATACGGGCGAGTACCTGGCACGGGCCTGACAGTTAAGTAGGCCGGGTCCGAAGGACCCGGCGCCACAATCGAGATCCACGATGGACGTAGTTCGTCATAAGCCGAACCAGGGCTGGATCGAAGTGATCGTCGGCAGCATGTTCAGCGGGAAGAGCGAGGAGCTCATCCGCCGCCTGCGCCGGGCCCAGATCGCGCGTCAGAAGGTCCAGATCTTCAAGCCGGCCATCGATACGCGCTTCGCTGAAGACGCCATCGTGTCGCACAGCGAGATGCGCATTGGCTCTGAAGCGGTGGCCAATTCAAAGGCTCTGCTCGACGAGGTCGAAGAGGACACCGAGGTCGTCGGGATCGACGAAGGGCAGTTCTTCGACGCCGATCTGCCGTCGGTGTGCAACGAGCTGGCGCGGCGCGGCAAGCGCGTCATCGTGGCCGGACTCGACCAGGACTACCTGGGCAAGCCCTTCGAGCCGATGCCGCAACTGCTGGCCATCGCCGAATACATCACCAAGACGCTCGCCATCTGCATGGTGTGCGGCAACCCCGCCAATCACACGCAGCGTCTCGTGGCCAATGCCGACCGCGTGCTGCTCGGTGCGCAGGGCACGTATGAAGCTCGCTGCCGCTCGTGCTTCGACCCGCATCTCGCTGACACCGCTGACGCGGGACGCTAGCTGGTTGCTGGTTGCCGGTACGTAGGCCGGGTCCGCCAGGACCCGGCGATCAGCAGGCGGTAGGCCGTGGGCGCATGACGTTCGCGATCAAAGCCGCAATCCAGCACTGCGCGCGCGGCTGATCTCCTGTGGGCGCTGCTGAATATGACAGCGGCGCGCCAGTGTTCGCACACGTCAGAGAGAAATGTGACAGCGTCGTGCCGTCTGCCGCAGTCAAGCGCGAGCGCACGCCATCCAAATCGCCCGCACGCCGTGAAGCAAGCGTGCCAAGGTCACGTCAGAGGGAGAACTGGCCGACGTGGCCTGCCACGAGGCCCGCGCGCGTCGAATTGTGCCAGCAGAGGTCGTCTACAGTGACGAAATGAGAGTAAATATGTCACTAAACGTCATAACTAGTGTTAAATAGGCCGCGCTATGGCCACTCGGACCTCGTATGGCGTGGATGAACTCGAGCGGATCCTTGGTGTGCGGGCGCGCACGATCCATTTCTGGGTGCAGTCGGGCCTGCTGCCCGGTCCTGGCGCTGGTCGTGGCGCACGGTATCAGGACGAGCACCTCGGGCGCCTGTTCCTGATCCGCAAGTTGCGTGCGGAGCGACGTCCGATCCCCGAGATCGCCGATGCCGTGCAGGCACTGTCGATCGAACAGGTGCGCGCGCTGGCCGCGCAGGCGAAAGCGGAGTCGCGTGCGCCGCGGGCACGCTCCAGTGAACTGGTTGCGCAATGGGTGGCGCTGCCGGCGTCGGGTCCTCAGGTCGGCGGTGAGTCGTGGACGCGCCTCGCGCTGCGACCAGATGTCGAGCTGCACGTGAAGCAGCCGCTCTCAGCCGACTCCCGCGCCCTCGTCGACGCGATCCTCGCAGCCGCGCGTCAGAGTTGATGGATCGGCGGGTCCTTCCGGACCCGCCCTACGTAACGTCTGAACCAGCAACCAGCAACCAGCAACCAGCAACCAGCAACCAGCAACCAGCAACCGCCTACCGTCTACTGTTCAACGTCCCCTCTCTGTTACTCTGTCGCCGATGGAGCCGCAGGTGCTCATCCGTCAGGTCCTGTTCCTGTTTGGCGTCGGGTTTGCCGCCGCCAACGTGAAGGTCGCACTCGACCTGCTGCGCTTTCGTGCGCGTCGGCGCACGGCCCTCCTCATCTGGCAGGCGCAGAAGCCTCCGTTCTACGGGTTCAGCCTCGCCCTGGGCGTCGTCCTCGGGATGCTCCTGGCCTTCAAGCTCTTCGTGCAGCATCGTCCGCCTGACCAGTTGTTTGGCGAGGCCATGATGTTTGTCTATTACGGGTACGCGACGCCGCTGGCGAGCCGCATCGCCCGAGGCTTCTACGACGATGGCATCTGGTCAGACACCGGGTTCATGCGCTGGGGGCAGATCTCAGCCGTATCGTGGAAAGAGGACGAGAGTGTGTCGCTGGTGCTCATCTCCCACCTCAGGAATGTCGCTCGACGGCTGGTGATACCGGGTCCGCTGTATGGGCAGGCCAGGCGCCTGCTCCGCGATCGCGTGAAGGCCCACGACATCCACATCGGGGGCGCGGGGCTCGATCTGGGCAGCCGGGAAGAGGCCGACGCCGTCTAGAAAATGGGGTCGGAGGTCATTTAAAGAGGACACCGCACTCGAAGAGCTTTGGGCCTGCCGTCCTCTATAAATGACCTCCGACCCCATTTATGTTGATAATGCGCTTATGGCAGCACGCCCCACGTGGAAGGGTTTTCTGAAGGTCAGCCTGGTCAACATCCCGGTCAAGGTGTTCCCGGCCACCGAATCCTCGGCGACCCTCTCGTTCAACCAGTTGCACGCCGAGTGTCAGACCCGCATCCAGCAGAAGCGCTGGTGTCCGCACTGCGAGCGCGAGGTGCCGAACACGGAGCTCGTGAAGGGCTACGAGTTCGAGAAGGGCCGCTACGTGGTCGTGACCGACGATGACATCCAGAAGGTGCGGGTCGAGTCGACGCGGGTCATCAACCTCGTGCAGTTTGCCGATGACAGCGAGATCGACCCGATCTACGTGGACCGTGCCTACTACCTGGCGCCGGATGGTCCGGTGGCGGCAGATGCCTTTGCGGTGATGCGGGACGGGATGACGGGCAAGGCGGGCATTGGCAAGATGGCGCTGTACGGCCGCGAGTATCTGGTCGCCGTACGTCCGAAGAAGAAGGGCCTCGTGATGTACACGCTGCACCACGAAGCCGAGATTCGGAGCATCGATCAGGTCGAGGAACTCAACTCCGTTCCGTCGAAGGTCCGGCCTGAGGAGATCAAGCTGGCGAAGCAGGTCATCGCCACCTTCGATGCGCCGCTCGATCTCAAGAACTACAAGGACGAGTACTCTCAGGGTCTGCGCAAGATCATCGATGCGAAGATCGCCGGCGAGGAGGTCGTCGCACCGGACATGCAGGAGCCGCCGAAGGTGGTTGACCTGATGGAAGCGCTGCGCCGGAGCCTCGATGCGGTGAGCGTCGAGAAGAAGAAGCCCGCCAAGGCCGTGCTCAAGAAGGCGAAGGCCGAGAAGCCCGTCGCGACCGCCGCGCGCAAGCGACGCGCGTCGTGATCTTCAAGCAGTTCTACCTGGGCTGCCTGGCGCACGCGTCGTACCTGATCGGCGACGAGTCGTCTGGCGTGGCTGCCGTCGTCGACCCGCAGCGTGACATCGACAAGTACCTCGCGTTTGCCGCCGACGAGCACCTGCGCATCGAGCACGTCTTCCTGACCCACCTGCACGCCGACTTCATCGCCGGCCATCTTGAATTCCGCGACCGGGTGGGCGCGCGAATCTATCTGGGTGCGCCTGCCCAGCCGGAGTACGAGGCTGTTCCGCTCTCCGACGGTACGACGCTGGAGCTGGGCACGGTGCGAATCCGGGCGCTGGCGACGCCGGGCCACACGCCGGAGTCGGTGTCGCTCGAGGTCTTCGATCTGACCAAGAGCGCAGAGCACCCGTATGCCGTGCTCACCGGCGACACCCTGTTCATCGGCGATGTCGGCCGGCCAGACCTGCTTGCGGCACCGGGCTCGTCAGCCGGTGAATTGGCGCTCCTGCTCTACGACTCGCTGCGCACCAAACTCCTGACCTTGCCCGACGAGACGCTCGTGTACCCGGCGCACGGTGCCGGGTCTCTGTGCGGGCGCGCGTTGTCGCAGGCGACCGTTTCGACCATCGGCGAGCAGCGGCGCGAGAACTATGCCCTGCAGCCGATGACGCGTGACGCGTTTGTCGCCATGGTGACCGCTGACCAGCCAGACGCCCCCGCCTACTTCGCGTACGACGCGATGATGAACACCCGCGAGCATCCCACGCTCGACCAGACCCTGGCGCGCGAGTCGCGGGCACTGACGCTCGAGGAATTGCTGAAGGGCCAGGCGGACGGCGCGCAGGTGCTCGACACGCGCGAGCCGGTCGAATTTGCCGCGGCCCACCTGAGGGGAAGTGTGAACGTCGGCCTCGGGGGGCAATACGCCACCTGGGCCGGGACGATCCTCGATCGCGGTCGTCCGATCATCGTCGTGGCCGAGCCCGGAGCCGAAGGCGAATCCGCCCTGCGTCTCGGGCGCATCGGCTTCGATCACGTCGTGGGTTACCTTGACGGCGGACTTCGCAGTGCGGACTCACGTCCTGATCTCATTGCGGTGACCGATCGCCTCAGCCCGGATGTGGTGCAGGCGCGGCTGTCGGGCGACCCTGCGCCCGTGATGCTTGACGTGCGTGCGCCGGGCGAACGTGCCCAGGGTGCCATCGCCGGGAGCCTGCACATTCCGTTGAATCACCTCGTCGAGCGCGTCGGCGAGCTGCCGCATGATCGCCCGATCATCGTCCACTGTGCCGGTGGCTATCGTTCTTCGATCGCCGCAAGTCTCCTGCAGCGCGACGGCGTGTCCACCGTCAGCGAGCTGGCTGGTGGTCTCAGCGCGTGGCGGGCCGTCGGTCTTCCGATCGAGATCGATCCACTCACAGCCTGATTAGCGCGAATTAGTTCGCAGCCACAACGTGTTCGATCGTTGCGGATAAACACGTGCCTGCAATTCGGCTGACGATATTGGCTGACGAGGTGGCGCGCTCACGCACTGTAGGCTCAGCGTACGCAATCGACTCGATCGAGTAAGAACGATCCAGTTGCGCGCGATCGCAGGCGTCGGTCCGGGCGTTTCGCGACTCAGAAACAGTCCATTCCCACGAGTCCACTCACTGACGAGGTAGCAGTGGTATCGCGTTTGCGAGCACCTCGCCGAACGTAGCGCGCTCGAAGATGACTCATCGACGTCTCGCGCTGCGTGAAATGACGTGGCGCTCCCCCCTTGCGCAACGCAGTTCTGCGCACCACGCCTCAAACGGCCGCAATCGGACCCAGCCACACGCACGGGCGTGTGGTGTCGCGGGTACCAAGGGAGACAAAGGTATGAGGCTCATCAGGCCAGCAGCAATACTCGCCGCACTCTTCGCGTTGGCGGCGTGCGACACGAAGCCGATCACGGCGCCGAGCGCACTCGGTACCAGTGCGGGACAAAGCTCACTCGTTGCCGGTGCGGATCAGCAGGCGCGGTTATCACCCGATTCCACGACCGAGAGGAAGAAGGGAGGGGAAGATTCGCGAAGCAAAGGAGCGAAGGGTGGGTCATCCGACGACACCAGGGAACGCGGTAGCCGTGGTGACGACAACGACGATGACGACGATGACGACGATCGTGACAGGCACGAGGATGACGACGACGATGACGATGACAAGGGGAAGGGCAGCGGTCGCACGAAAGTGAGCGCGAAGCTGGCAGCCAACCCGAAGTCGATTCAGAGTGGCCAGTCCTCCACGCTGACCTGGTCGAGCACCAACGCCACGTCGGCGACGCTGAACGGAGCCATGGTGGCTGTCAGCGGCTCGCAGATCGTGTCGCCAACGATGACCACGACGTATACGTTCATTGCGAGTGGTGCAACCGGGACCGCGACGGCCACGGCCACTGTCACCG
>JBEBGV010000005.1:0-126072 GCA_040081265.1 Vicinamibacterales bacterium | reverse complement strand
GGGGGACGCCCTCTTGAGATCGTCGAGGGGATACGACGTGTCACGCCACGTGGTGGCCCCACGGCTGAGTGCCAGCGCTGCCGAGCGCCACATGATGTAGATGAAGCCCAGCACACCCAGTGGATAGAGGAGCACATAGGCCGGTGACACGCGGCTGGCGCGAGTATGCGCGAACACGACCAGTGACAGGGACAGCACTGTCACAGCCGACAGGAGACGTATGGTTCCGGTCGTTGTGGCCAGCGCGACCCAGGGCCAGACATTGAACGCCACCAGCGCCATCGTCGAAGCGCAGAGCGCCAGCACGCTGTAGTCGATCCCGGCGAACGCGTTCTTCATCAGGCCGTTGACCATCTCGCGCACCGACGTGTACCACTCGACGGTGAGGAAGCGCTCAGCCCGAACCACGTCGGCAGCGCAGCCGGCCGTCTTGAGTGCTCTCGCCAGCCGCATGTCATCGTCGGGGCGCAGGGCAATGGCTGCGTGCGTGCCGATGCGTTGATAGGCTGTCGCGCGCACCAGGTTGAAGGCGCCGACGCCAATGTGGCGTCGGCTCCGGGGATCGCTGGCCTTCCACGGCCTGGCGTAGAGTGCGAACAGCACGCCGAAGGTCATCACCAGGGTCGTGAGTGCGACCCCGGAGAGGCTGACCGCTGGCAGTGCGGTCAGGTGATCGAGCTGCCGGTCTTCCATCACCTGCACCGCCCGGCCGATCACTGAGGGCTCGAATATCACGTCTGCGTCAGTGAACAGCAGGAGATCGCCGCGGGCCCTGGTCGCACCGAGGGCCAGCGCATGGTTCTTTCCAAGCCAACCTGGAGGGAGCGACGAAACTTCAACGACGATCAATCGCGGGTCCTCGTTGTGGACCCGCTGGAGGATGGCGCCGGTGCGATCGGTGGACCGATCGTTGACGACAATCACCTCGAGCGAGGCGTAGGTGAGGGCCAGCAGCGATCGGACTCCCGCTTCGATTCCGCGCTCCTCATTGCGTGCGGCGACGATCACCGAGACGAAGGGGCCTCCGGGCAGCGGGGAGGCCGCCGACAAGTCACGAATGCGGCGACCGCCGATCAGGATGTCGGCCGTCGCCAGCATGACGGCGATCATGATGACCCACGCAACAAAAAGCACCGGCGCGATGGTACATCGCCACCCGTCGAGCACGGGCGGCCCGAGTCATGCATCGGCTGGAGGACGTGCGATTCATATCTGGCGTCTGCGTGAGCGTGAGCGTGTGGCTTGCCGCTGTTCCACTGGCCCAGTCATCGGGTGCACGGTCTGTGCGCGACGGTGTCTACACGGCGACTCAGGCCGATCGGGGCGGTTCGGTATACGAGGAGAAGTGCACGAGCTGCCATGCGTCCCGCATGTGGGGCAGTGACTGGCCTGAAAAGAGCGTGTGGGACATCTACGACACCATCAGCAACTTCATGCCTGCCGACAATCCCGGCTCCCTGACCCCGCAGCAGTATCGAGACGTTGTCGCCTACATCCTCAAGACCAACAAGCTGCCAGCGGGCGCCGCCGAACTGCCCGAGTCCGCCGAGGAGCTTCGGAACATCCGCCTCGACGCGCCGGCGCCCTGAGACGCGCTCTCGCGACCTTCAATCCTGGCGCTGAGGCGATTTCCAGGCGCCAATCGTGTACGAAATCAGCGCGGTGGTCTGCCGACTCACCGCCTTGCGTGACCCCACATCGCTGAGAATGGGCGAGGAGTCGCACGCCAGCCCGGTTGCCATCGGTGTGGCTCGGCGATTGCTATCCAAGGGCCTTCGTGAACCGCCGCACGTTCCTGCGGGGCCTCAGCTCAGGCTCGTTCGGGGATGGATCTCTCATACGGGTCGGCAACAACGAGAACCCGTACGGCCCTGGCCCGGCTGCGCTCGAGGCTCTGAGCCGGGCGACCACGCGTGCGCATCGTTACCCGGGTGGGCTGTCGAGGGACCTGGCCGCGACCATTTCCAGGGTCCACGACGTACCGCTCGATCACATCCTGCTGTCGGGTGGTTCGGGTGACGTGATGCGTGCCGCGGTCTACACGTTCACCAGTCCCGTGCGCGGGCTGGTGTTTCCCCGGCCATCGTATGAGGCGCCGATGCGCTCGGCGCAGCACATCGGCTCTCCGGTCATCAGGGTTCAGCTGACGCCGGCGCTCACGCTTGATGTGCGGACGATCGCCTCCCGCTCCGCGCAGGGCGGTCTCGTGTACATCTGCAATCCGAACAACCCTACCGGGACGGTCGTGCCGGCGGCGGACCTGTCGACGATGATCGCGTCGGTCATCCGCACCTCGCCCGACACGCGGTTCCTGGTTGACGAAGCCTATTTCGACTACGCTGACGCGCCCGGATCAGGCTCGATGATTCCCCTGGCGGTGAAGCATCCGCAGGTCATCGTGACGCGCACGTTCTCGAAGATCCACGGGATGGCCGGGATGCGCGTGGCCTACGCGATCGCTCAGCCTGACACGCTCGCCGCCCTCAGGCTCCGGCACTCGGCGTCGAGTCTCGGTGCGGCAAGTCTGGCGGCCGCGGCGGCGTCGCTCGCAGACGTCGAGTACCTCGCACAGATGGCCGAACTGAACCGTTCGGTCCGCTCGTTCATGGTGGACGGCTTCGCCAGGGCGGGTTTTCAGGTCGCGCCTGCTGACGCCAACTTCATCTTCGTGAACATCAGGCGCGACGCCCGTGCCTTTGGCGACGCCTGTTACGCCCAAGGGGTACAGGTGGGCCGGGTGTTTCCCCCGCTCGGCAACTGGGCCCGCATCGCCGTCGGCACCGGGGCCGAAATGAAAGCGGCGATGGACGTCTTTCTGAGCGTGCTCGCCGCACCGCCGGTTCCCACGCGGCGCGGCTGATCTTCGAGCTTCCAACAATTCCGGCGCTCACGTCGACCGCTTTCGACAAGGTCGTCGCTCGCACTCTCCTGCGACTCGCGTTCGACGCGGTTCGCGGACGTGCAGATCGGAAACGCGCGCAAGAATGCGTCGGCGGCGCCGCGGACGAGTTCGCAGTGATCGCTGAAGTCTGCATCTTTGAACGGCTGGCGATCGCCTTGCACACAAATGTCAGGTTCGTGGATCGTCGGTCCGCCTCGTCATGCGTCGCGGATCCAGCTGGTTTCAAGGGCATTTCGCGCGACGCTCGCGCTCTGTCGCGTTCCCGCACGCGTGGCCCGCCGCTTGCTCATGACGTCGTTGCCGACAATCCGTGCCTTCGCGGGCGGTGGTTCGGCGTGGAGATGCCTACATGACGAGGAGCAGTGTGATCGCACGAACGGTCATCGTCGGACTGATTGTGCTGTGCGTCGGCGGTGCGGGCGTCAGTGCCCAGACCTATCAGGGCGCCCTGCGTGGAGCCGTGCGCGATGCGCAGGGAGTGATCCCCGGGGCAGAAGTGACCCTGGTCAACGAGGAAACCAACGCCACCCGCAGTGCCATGTCCAATGAGGTGGGTGAGTACGCGTTCGGAAGCGTGCTGCCCGGCACCTACACGGTGCGGGTCGCGTTGCCCGGATTCAAGACTGAGGAGCGCAAGGGCTTCCGTATTGGCACGCAGCAGTCGCTGGTGCTCGACTTCTCGCTGCAGGTGGGCTCGATATCCGAGCAGATCACCGTGACCGGCGAAGCGCCGCTGGTCGAACGGGCGAGCGCAACCGTCGGTTCGTCGCTCGGTCGCGAGCAGCTGCAGAACCTGGCCATCTTCGGTCGCAACACCTTCTTCGCCGCGATCTCCACGGCAGGAGTGATCCAGTCTGGCGACCCGCAGTTCGTGCGGTATCAGGACCAGTCGGGTGCGTCGTCCCTCTCAGTGGGTGGCGGACCGAAGCGCGGAAATGGCTATCTGATTGAAGGCGTGCCGATCACCGACTTCATCAACCGGCCGACGATCTCGCCGTCGATGGAAGCGGTGGACGAGCTGAAGGTGCAGACCAAGACCTACGAGGCGGACATGGGCCACGCCGCCGGCGGTGTCTTCAACACCACCGCGCGGTCCGGGTCCAACACGTGGCGCGGCAGCGCGTTGCTGGTCAGCAAGCCGGGCGCGACCACCGGCACGTTGTTCTTTGCCAAGCGTGCCGGGCTGGCGAACCCGCCGCAGTATTACCACAACTGGGCCGGCTCGCTCGGCGGCCCGATCGTGAAGGACAAGACGTTCTTCTGGTTCAGCACGGACGACTATGTCCAGCGCAGCACGCGTAACAACGTGATTACGCTGCCGACCGCGGCCGAGCGCGCCGGCAACTACGCGAGTTCGACAACGATTCTGTACGACCCGCTGACGACCCGCACGGTGAACGGGGTCATTGTGCGCGACCCGTTCCCGGGGAACGTGATTCCGGCCGATCGAATCAGTCCGGCCGCCAGGGCGATGCTCGCGGCGATGCCGACCCCGACGTCGGGTCGGTCGTTCAACGGTCAGGCGACGCTCGACGATGGTCCGCAGAATCAGGAGACGGTGAAGGTCGACCAGCGCTGGACGGACAAGTGGACGACGACGGGCATGTATGCCCACCAGTACACGAAGGAGCCCGGGTCCGCGTTCTACGGCCCGCATGGGTCGGTGGCCGGAGACCCTGGCGCCAGCCTGCTGTTCCGCACGGTTGACTTCGTGGCGGTCAACAACGTGTTCGTGCCCAACAACACGACCGCGATCGCGGTGCGCGTCGGGGTCAACCGCTTCGAGGACTTCGGCGGCAACTTCCCCGCAGCCGATGCGGCCCAACTGGGATTCCCCGCGAGCCTCGTCAGCCAGATGACCTACAACACGTTCCCGAACGCGACCATCACCGGCTACAACGGTCTCGGTAACGGCGGCCCGAACGAGACCACGCACGGGCTGAAGACGGTCAATGCCACGGTGTCGAAGTTCGTCGGACATCACACATTCAAGATGGGCGGCGAGTACCGTCAGATGAGCGCCGACACCAGCACGTTCGGCAACTCGGCAGGCACCTACTCCTTCACGCAGTCCTTCACCGCGGCCAACCCGACGGCGTCGGGCGGCGACGCGTTCGCCAGCTTCCTGCTTGGCTATCCGGCGACGGGCAGCATCGTCTATGCCACCCCGGCGAAGTATCGGATCAATTACTACGCCGGCTACGCGCAGGATGAATACCGCGTCAGCTCCAAGTTCACGCTGAATTACGGAATCCGGTACGAGTACGAGCCGGGGGTGTATGAAGCCAACAACGAAGTGACGGTCGGTTTTGACCGCGAGGCGGCATTCCCGGTGCAGGTTGCCGGGATGAACCTCAAGGGCGGACTGATGTATGCGGGTCAGAACGGCTACGGCACGACGCAGGGCAAGACGCTGAACGGGGTGGCTCCGCGCGGCGGTGTGGCCTGGTCGCTCAGCGACAAGACGGTCATCCGCGGCGGCTACGGATTTTTCTGGGCACCGGTCCAGTTCTCCGGCGTTGGCGAGACGGCGATGGGCCGCCTGGGCTACACGCAGACCACGACCTACCTGGCGAGCACCGATGGCAATCGCACCCCAGCCAACTCGCTGTCCAATCCGTTCCCTGGGGGAATCACCCAGCCGCAGGGCAACTCGAAGGGACTCGCCCAGGGCGCAGGCGGTGTGATCGACTTCGTCGACCAGTACTCGGCACCTGGTCAAGTACAGCAGTACTCGATCGATCTCCAGCATGAACTGCCTGGTGGTATCGCCCTGTCGATTGGCTACTCCGGCAGCCGGTCCGAGCACCTCACGATGGGCGGCACGTCGGATGCGACGGTGAACATCAACCAGCTCGATCCGAAGTACTTGTCCCTCGGCACGGCTCTGCTGGATCTGGTGCCGAACCCGTTCTTCGGTATCGCGGACTTCGGCAACCTGAGCCGGTCCGCGACCATCACCCGCGGCCAGCTGCTGCGTCCGTTCCCGCAGTTCGATAACGTGCTCGCCCACCGGGTGACCGAAGGACGCTCGCGCTACAACGCGATGACGTTGAAGTTCGACAAGCGGCTCCGGAACAACTGGGGCATCAACGCGAACTACACCTTCAGCCGGCTGATGGACAACCAGTTTGGCGAGTCGAACACCTACGCCAATCGCTCCGGCAGCGCGATGAACAATTACGACCTCGACGCCGAGTACTCCCACTCGCTGCTCGACGTGCCGCACCGGTTGAACATCAACGGGACGGTGATCCTGCCGTTTGGCGAAGGTCACACGTGGTTGCAGAGCGGCCTCGGCAACGCGCTTCTGGGCGGCTGGTCGATCAGCGCCGCGACGCGCCTCCAGAACGGCTTCCCGGTGAGCGTCTACTCGTCGAACAACAACTCGGGGCTGCTCGGCAGCAACCAGCGGCCGAACATCGTTGCCGGCGTGGACCCCGTGACCGGGGGAAGTGTGGTTGATCGCATCGGCGGCTTCATTGACCCGGCGTCATTCTCAGCTGCTCCCGCGTTTACCTTTGGCAACGCGCCGCGCACCAACCCGAACCTGCGCACCCCGGGACAGAAGAACGTCGATCTCAGCATCCAGAAGTCACAGAAGATCGGCGGCAAGACCATCTCGATCCGAGCGGATGTGCTGAACCTGTTCGATACGCCGCTGTTCACCAACCTGGTGTCACAGTTCGGCACCTCGAACTTCGGGCAGCTCACCGCGGTCGGGGGCTATGCCCGCTCCGCGCAGTTCCAGGTGCGGTTCGGATTCTAGGCGCTGATGATCACGCTCAAGGAGACACTGATGAATCGTCGTTCATTCGTCCAGACCGTTGGTGTGGGGGCCGTCGGTGCGTTGACGGCTCTCAAGGCGGACCTTGGTGCACAGGTGCCAGCGCCGACGACGGCGCCTGCCGCACGGCGCGCCGCAGGCGCGGCGGCCAATGCCATCCGCATCGGTGCGAACGAGAATCCCTACGGTCCAGCATCTTCGGCCATCGACGCGATCGCCCGGGTGGCCGGCGGAGCGAATCGGTATCCGGGCGTCCTGATCGGCGATCTCATGACGACGGTGGCTGCCAAGCACGAGGTGGCCACCGACATGGTTCTCCTGTCGGGGGGGTCTGGCGACATCCTCGACGCCATGGTGAAGGCGTACACCAGCAAGACGAAGGCGCTCGTGACCGGTCTGCCGAGTTACGAGCAGCCCAGCCGCGGGGCACAGCGGCTCGGCTCTCCGGTCATCGACGTGCCGCTGACCTCCGAACTTCGGCTCGACACCAACGCCATGGCGGCGAAGGCGACCGGTGCGGGGCTCGTCTACATCTGCAACCCGAACAACCCGACGTCGACGGTCGTGCCACTGTCGGAGGTGACCGCCCTGATTGAGGCGGTCGTCAAGGCGTCGCCCACGACCAGGATTCTCGTGGACGAAGCCTACTTCGAGTATGCGGATATGCCCGGTTTCGGCACCGCCACACCGCTGGCGAAGAAGTACCCCCAGGTCATCGTCGCGCGCACCCTGTCGAAGATTCACGGCATGGCCGGCATGCGCGTCGGGTACGCGCTCGCCCAGCCCAAAACGCTGGCCGAAATCCGAGAGTTCCACTCAGGCTCCGGCTTGAGTTCGATGAGCCTCGCCGCCGCGAACGCGTCGCTCAAGGACACGGCGAACATGGAGAAGAACCGCACCATGAACCGTGCGGTACGCGCCTTCACCGCTGAGGCGTTCACCAGGGCCGGGTATACCGTTGCGGCCTCGGACGCGAACTTCATCTTCGTGAACATCAAACGCGACGCGCGCGGATTCCAGGACGCCTGCCGCCTGAAGGGGGTGATGGTCGGTCGTGCATTCCCTCCGATGACGACGTGGGCTCGTATTTCGATCGGGACGCAGGACGAGATGGACAAAGCGGTGCCGGTCTTCATGAGCGTGCTCGCCGCGGCGCCCACGCAGACGGCGTCTTTTGATCACCTCGACCTGCTACCGAGCGAACTGACGTAGGGACGTGCGCATGGCTCTGACTAGACGACTCTTTCTCGAACGCCTTGCCGCTACCGCCGGTGCCGCCATGACCTACGAGGCCATGGCGGCCCTCGGCCTCGTTGCTGTACCGGCCTCGCCGGTCAGCGCGTTCGAACTCCGCGGACAAGCGGCGCCGGGCCAGGAGGTGCTCATTCTCGGTGCGGGTCTCGCCGGGATGAGTACCGCCTACGAGCTTGGCAAGCTCGGTTACAAGTGCACGATCCTCGAAGCGCGCACCCGCCCGGGCGGTCGTTGCCACACCATCCGGAAGGGAACGGTCAGCGAAGAAGAAGGTTCGACCCAGACCGCCGCCTACGACGAAGGGATGTACTTCAATCCCGGGCCGATGCGGATTCCGCACCACCACGCCGCCACGCTGGGCTACGCCAAGGAACTCGGCGTTCCCATTGAGGTGTTCGTCGACGACAACGAGAACGCCTACCTGCACAAAACGGGGGCCGCCGGCGCGAAAGACACCAGGTTCCGTCGTCGGGAAGTGCGCGCCGACGTGACCGGCTACACCTCGGAACTGCTGGCCAAGGCAGTGTCGCAGCCGGCACTGAATGCCGCCATGACCAAAGCCGATGTTGACGCCCTGGTCACGTATCTCAAGCGGAATGGCGGGCTCGATGCCAGGGCCGCCTACGCGGGATCGACGCGACGCGGATTCAAGACCGTACCTGGTGTCGGCGCCGCCACCGGTGAGCTGTCCGCCCCGATTCCGCTGCACGACCTGCTCGATTCGAAGACGGCGCTCTACCTGCAGACCGAGTACCTGCACGGCGCCCCGATGTTCCAGATCGTCGGCGGCACAGACCGCCTGGCAGCAGGGTTCGCGGCCAAGGTCGAGAGTCAGATCATCTACGGCGCGGCGGTGAAGGAGATCCAGCAGACCGCCGACAGCGTCAGCGTGGTGTATGCGGTGGGGGGCGAAACCAAGAAGATTTCGGCGCCTTACGCGGTGTGCACGCTGCCGATTCCAGTGTTGGCGTCGCTGACGGTTGCTGACGTGAGTCCGGCGATCAAGACCGGCCTGCCGAGTGTCCGCTACGCGCAGGTCGGCAAGATCGGCCTGCAGTTCAAGCGCCGCTTCTGGGAAGAGGACGACCAGATTTTCGGTGGTATCAGCAACACCGATCAGGACATCTCGCAGGTGATCTACCCGTCGGCGGGATACCTGTCGCAGAAGGGCATGCTGGTGGGCTACTACCAGATCGGCGCGGAAGCCGGCGTAACCGGTCTCAAGCCTCCACCTGATCGCCAGGCGCTTGCCTTGACTCAGGGTGCGGCGATTCATCCTCAGTACAAGGAGGAGTTCGAGACTGGGTTCTCGGTGTCCTGGCATCGCGTGCCGTGGAGTCGCGGCGGCTGGGCCGGCTGGTCAGCTGAAGGGCGCCGGACCACCTACGCCGCGATGGTGAAAGGCGACCGCCGGATGTACTTCGCCGGCGATCACATGACGTATTTGATTGGCTGGATGAACGGCGCGCTCGAGTCGGGTCGTTCGGTCGCAACGGCGATTCACGCGCGCGCCGGCCAGGAGGTACGAGCATGACGACATCTGAGACGCATCCCACTCAACGACCCACTGTCCGCATGGCTCTCGCGCTCCTGGCGATCGGGGGAGGGGTCGCGTTCGCCCAAGCGCCGCCGTCGCAGGTCAAGTTCTATGGGCCTTCAGCCGCGATCATTTCGTCGGGTGTCGTCATCCCAGCCAACCGGGCGACGATCTGGGTCAGCGGTACGACACCGCCGGTGCTGAAGACGGACGCGCCGGCAGGGTCCCGCGAGCGTTTCGGCGACACCCGCACGCAGGCCAGCGGCGTCCTCAAGGCGATCGAAAACCAGCTGATGGCCCAGGGCTTGACGATGAAGGACGTCGTCTACATGAGGGCCTACCTGGTGCCCGACCCCACGAAGGCAGGGAAGATAGACGTCGCCGGGTGGAACGCGGCCTTCACCGAGGTCTTCGGCACCGCTGCGAATCCGACCAAGCCGGCGCGATCGACGGTGGGCGTCATCGGGCTCGTCAACAGCGACTGGCTGATCGAGCTCGAAGCCTTCGCTGCGTTCCCGGCGCCCTGACACGCCGGGTCGTTCCGACCCGGCCTACGTACGACTGCCTAGAGCAGGACGTCCGACACCGAGGCAGAGCGGGTACCAGCCAGGGGTACGTTGTCCTGCGCGTGAAACGTGAAGACGACTGCGAACTTCGTCACGTCCGTGCGATTGTTCCCGGCGGCGTGCAACAGGCGGGCATGAAACAACAGCACGTCTCCGGCGTCCAGTTCGGCGACGATCTGACGCGCCAGTACCTCTCGATTGCCCGCAACATCGGTCCGGAAGAAGAGGGCGGCGTCGAACTGTTCGGGCCGAAGGTCCAGTCGGTGAGACCCGGGCACCAGCAGGAGCCCGCCGTTGTCGGCGCGCTCAGGACCAAGCGCCAGCCACGCTGAGACAAGGTCAGGTCTTCGAAACGACCAGTAGCGGATGTCCTGATGCCAGCCGGTCACGCTGCTGAAGGCGGGGTGCTTGGTCATCACGCAGTTGTGGTGCGCCTGCGAGAGCGCGATCGAGGGACCGAGGAGCTGGCGGAGGCGTCCGGCGATCGCGTCCGACAAGGCCCACTCCCGGAACAGCGGGTCGCGCGCGAACGCCTGCAGCAGTCGGCGAACGGTCCTGCCCCCGGGGGCGACGCGAGATACCGGCGCACCCTCGTACCGCGTGTCTGCCTCGTACTCCACCGGGTCGAGTCGGGCTGCCACGTGTGCCTGGGTCAGCGCACGCATCCGCGCACACAACTCCTCGTCGGCCAGACGACGCACGACGACGAAGCCGTCGCGCTCGAACTGCTCAATCTCGCGCGGAGACAGCAGGTGCAGGGAGGTGGGTGTGGAGCCGGTCATGGCGCCGCCTTCGGGCCAGTTTCAATTGTACGCGTGGTCGGGGATACAATCCGGTCACGATGCGGGAGTATTGGTCTTCGGGCTTCCTGGCGCTGGCCTGCGCAGGTGTGATGCTGGTCGGCGGCGTCTCGATCGCCGGGCTGCGCGCGCAGTCGGCCGTCCCGTCCGGACCCCTGACGCTCTCAATTGTCGGAACCAACGACGTTCACGGCTATGTCTTCGAGAACCGCGGACGGGGTGGCGTCAGCGTGCTCGGAGGATACGTTCGGAACCTCCGCGCGGCGCGCGCAGCCGACGGTGGCGCGGTCATGCTGCTCGATGCCGGTGACACCTATCAAGGCGGTATCGAGTCCGACCTGAGCGAAGGCGGTCTGGTCATCGACGCCTACAACGCCATGGGGTATACCGCCGCGGCCATCGGCAATCACGACTTCGAGTTCGGGGATGTGGACGTGCCCGGGAAATTGGTGAACCCGACCGTTGATCCGCGAGGCGCGCTCAAGGCCGCCGCTGTCAGAGCCAGGTTCCCGATGCTGGCAGCGAACCTCATCGACCTCGAGACCGGCGCGCCCGTTGCCTGGAAGAACGTCAGCCCATCCACGATCGTCGAGGTGAGTGGGCTGAAGGTCGGGATCATCGGTGGCATGACGGTGGATGGCCTGCGCGCAACGCTCGCCGCACACGTGCGTGGCTTGAGGCTTGCCCCGCTCGAATCGACCGTGGCCGACGAGGCGCGGCGGCTTCGCCAGCGTGGTGCGACGGTGGTCGTGGTCACGGTGCACGCAGGCGGTCGCTGCACCGATTTTGGCGACCCGAAGAATATCGATTCGTGCGACGACCCCTCAGAGGTGTTCGACCTTGCCCGCGAGATGTCGCCAGGGCTTATCGACGCCATCGTTGCGGGACACACCCACTCGGCCATGGCTCACGAGGTCAACGGCATCCCCATCGTCGAGGCCAATTCGCTGGGGCAGGCGTTCAGCCGCGTCGACCTGACCATTGATCGTCAGACGGGTCGACGGATGGCGTCGCGACCATTTGCCCCCCAGGAGTTGTGCCTGGTGGTCGATCCAGGGACCGACACGTGCGCACCCACCAACGACGCGCGTGTTCGCAGCGCTCGCGTGCCGGCGCATTACGAAGGCCGGCCGGTACAGCCGGATCAGTCAATTGTCGAGGCAATGGCGCCGGAGATGGCGCGCATCCAGCAGATGCGGGCGCTGCCGCTCGGTGTGTCCCTGGATACGACCATCGGACGTACCGGTGAGTTCGAGTCGCCAATCGGCAACCTGTTCGCGGACGCGGTGCTCCATTCGTCGCCCGGTGCCGACGTGGCCATCAACAACAACGGTCGTGGCGGCCTCCGGGCAGACCTGCCGCCCGGCCCGCTGACGTTCGGTCCACTCTACGACGTGTTCCCGTTCGACAACCGCCTCGTGCGCTTTTCACTGACGGGTGCCGAGTTGCGGCAGGTGTTCGAGAACGAGGTTCGCCAGGGGCGTCGTGCAGCCATTGGCGTGGCCGGCGTGCGGGTACAGGTCTACTGCGGGGGAAGTGAGATCGGCATCACGCTCGTGCGGCCGTCTGGCCACGCGGTGGGTGCGGATGAGCGCCTGCAGATCGTGACCACCGACCAGCTTGCGGCGGGCGGATTCTTCGCCATCTTCCCGACCGTTCGCGGCAGCCTCGAGATCGGGCCCTCGTTGCCCCTGCTGCGCGAGGTCGTCGCTTCGTGGCTTCAGGCGCGGGGCGGCGTGCTGCGCGAGGCCGACGTCATCAACACCCAGCGCCCTCGATGGGACGTCTCCGGGATTGGCTCAGACGGTTGCGGGGTCGGCGGACTGAGCACCCGGTAGTCAGCAGTCAGCAGTCAGCAGACGGCGGGGAGCAGTCTAGCGCTTGCGCAAGTCACGGATGAGCGGGGCCGACTTCTGCACCACCCGACCCTTGCCCTGCCGCTTGGCGTCGTAGAGCGCTTCGTCGGCGCGCTTGCTCAGGCTCTGCGCGGTGTCTCCGGCCGAGAATTCTGCGACGCCACAGCTCACGGTGACAGGCTCAGACCCGTCCGCCGACTCGGTCGCCATCAGCGTAGCGACGATGCCAATCACACGACTGGTCGCCTGTGCCAGCGTCACGTTCTCCAGCAAGAGCGCGAATTCGTCGCCACCAAGGCGCGCGACCATGTCGTCGCTGCGCACCGACGTCGCGAAGCTGTGCGCAATCATCTGCAGTGCGCGGTCGCCGGCTTCGTGCCCGAGTCGGTCGTTGATCTTCTTGAAGTCGTCCACGTCCACCAGCACGAGAGCAAAGCGACGTGAGCCCTCCTTCATGTAGGCCTGGAGAGACTGGTCAAACAGGCGGCGATTGGCAACGCCGGTCAACGGGTCGAGTGACGCTTCCTGTTTCGTGGCCAGCAGCTGGGTCTCCAGCGTTTCAACGCGGTCCTGAAAAGAGTGGACCACCTGCTGCCATTTTTCCTCACGTGCCTGGGCCGTTTCCTTGAGCCGACTGACTTCACGACCGAGCCGGTCCTTGAGCAGGCGGATGTCGCTGATATTGCCGAGGGCAGCGAATCGAGCCGCCGACGAGGTCATCTCGGACGTGAGCGCCGTGCCCTCCCCGGTGAGAGACATCGTCATGTCTCGAAACAGCGTCACCATGTCGGCGATCTCTGCCCGACGGGCTGCTCGCAGCCGCCCATGGCTTTCGATGGCCATACTGCAGGCCGAGAGGAGCGCCTCGCCACGTTCGCGGATCACTGGAGCGCTCTGCGCAGACAGCGCCTGCCTGTAGTCGGCGATCCTGGACTGGAGCGCGTCGCGCGCTGGTGTGTCGTCGGGATCAGCGAGCGCGCTGCCAATCAGGTCGAGCAAGCGCTCGAGGTGGGTGAGGGCTGTCGAGAGGGGCGACTGGTGCAGGTTCAGGGCAACGATTCCGTCAGACATAGACTCCTCAGCAGGACTGAAGTTGATATCGGCAGGCCCCGGCTGAGGATTACACCCGGGCGTGAATGTGCACGAACATTCCCGCCCGGGCGTAACGCGTGATAGTCAGGGGGACGGCCGGGGCCGGTTAGCCTCCGGCAATGGCCCCGATGATCAGGAAGGGTTCGAGTCCTGCCGCCACCGAAGACGGCACGGGACAATCGACTGACTCGTGCGACAGGTCGGTCTCGCAGGCGAAGAACCGGACGAAGTCCCGCCGCTTGCGCGTGGCCTGGTCGCGGATGGTTCCGCGCAACACCGGGTGCCTGGCTTCAAGCGCGTCAAGAATCGCGCGCGTGGTCACTGGCGCAGGCACGTCCAGTTCGACCTCGTCGCCGGCGACCCTGGCAAGCGTGCGCAGGTGGGCTGGCAGGAATACGCGAATCACGTCAGCGTCTGGACCTCGACTGAAATGACCGGTGGAAGGTTCTGCGCGATCGCCGTCCACGAGTCGCCGGCATTGGACGAAGCATAGACCTGCCCGCCGGTCGTCCCGAAGTACACCCCGCAGCTGTCGAGTCGGTCAACGGCCATGGCATCCCTGAGCACGTTCACGTAACAGTCGCGCTGGGGCAGCCCGTTGGTGAGGGCTTCCCAGTCATTGCCGCCACTGCGGCTTCGATAGACCCTGAGCTTGCCGTCGGGAGGATAGTGCTCGGAGTCGCTCTTGATCGGCACGACGTAGAGCGTTTCAGGTTCGTGGGCGTGCACATCGATGACAAAGCCGAAGTCGGTTGGCAGGTTGCCGCTCACTTCGTGCCACGAGTCGCCGCCGTTGTCGCTGCGCATGACATCCCAGTGCTTCTGCATGAAGAGCACGTTCGGATTGCTCGGGTGCATGGCGAGCCGATGCACGCAGTGCCCGACCTCAGCGTCGGGATCCGGGATGTACTGCGACTTGAGCCCCCGGTTGATAGGTCGCCACGTCGCCCCGTCATCGTCCGACCGGAACGCACCAGCCGCCGAGATCGCGATGTAGATGCGGCCCGGGTGATGCGGGTCGAGGATGATGGTGTGCAGGCACATGCCGCCCGCTCCGGGCTGCCACTTCGATCCGGTGCCGTGCGTGCGCAGGCCCGACAGTTCAGCCCAGCTCTTGCCCCCGTCGGTCGTCTTGAACATCGCTGCATCCTCGACGCCCGCGTAGACGATGTCGGGGTTGGTGAGGGAAGGCTCGAGGTGCCAGACCCGCTTGAACTCCCACGGGTGCGGGGTTCCGTCGTACCACATGTGGGTGCCGGGGACGCCGTCGTAGGCAAACGTGTTGTCGACAGGGTCCCAGGTCTTGCCGCCGTCGTTGGACCGTTGAATCAGCTGTCCGAACCAGCCACTGGACTGCGAGGCGTAGAGGCGGTTCGGGTCGGCCGGCGATCCCTTGACGTGGTAGATCTCCCAGCCCCCAAAGAAGGGGCCGCTGATGTCCCAATCTTTTCGCGCCGCATCAGCGGTGATGATGAACGCACCCTTGCGTGTGCCGACAAGAACCCGTACTCCACTCATGAAACAGCCTCCCGACGGGTCGTTCCGACCCGTCCTACGTACGTCAGGGCCTGGAGGCCCTCACCCTGATCCGGGCCAGGGCTGATGTGTCGCGGGGGAGCTCGGAGACTCCCGCTGGAAATTGTGCCACGTTGAGGATGTGAGCGATCACATCGGCGCGTTCCTGCGCCGACAGTTTGCCGGGATTGTCCGGTGGCATGGCCGTGCGGATGCGGTCGGCGAGGTCACCGAGCGTCAAGCTGTTCCAGTTGCTCGTGAACTCGACTCCGGTCAACGGCGGGCCGTCGGCGCCGGCGAGCGTGGGACCGTGACAGAGCGCGCAGTTCTCCGTGTAGAGGGTCGCGCCGCGAGCGGCCTGCGCGTCGGTGAAGACACCGTCCCAGACCGTCCGTTCGGGTCCTTGCGCTTGTCCGCGTGCCACGCCGATCACAACGACGGTCGCCGCAGCAACGAGCCGCATCGTCGCGTGTAGCGTCAACGAGCGCCCGCCTGCTGAGGCACCGCAAAAGCGATGAACTCGCCGCTGTAGCCGGCCCCTGAAATCGGAACGACGAGATACTGTCGCCCGTTCAACATGTAGGTCATCGGTGAGCCAGTCTGGGGGGCGGGCATATAGACCGCTCCAACCTCGGTCCCGGTGGCTTTGTCATACGCGCGGAGCATCGCGCCCCGCTGTCCCGAGGGCGTCGTACCGAATCCCGGCTCACCGGCGATGACAAGTGTCTTGGTAACCAGGACGCCGATCCGCCCGTTGGCGCGGCCCGTGCGCGGAATCGAGAGTCCGCGAAGCGCCGGATGATTCTTGATGGCGTCCGGGGTCTCACCATGGGCGACCTGCCAGGCAATCTCGCCCTTGTTCAGATCGATGGCCGAGATGGTGCCGTATGGCGGCTTGAGGAGCGGGAGACCCTGTACCGTGACGCCGGGTCCGCCGGCTTCACCGGAGCCGGCCCCGATGACCGGCACGACTGGCGGAGCGCCTGGATCGCGAGCCTGACCGTTGACGTATCTGAATTCGTCCGGTTTCGGTCCGGGGACGAGGCCGATGACAGACGGCGCGCGGAACGAGTAACCGTAGAACCGGTTGGTCTCGGGATCGAGGGCACCTCCCGGCCAGTTCGTGCCGCCTGTGGAGGAGGGCACCATCAGCAGGCCAAGCGGACCTTCCCACCTGCTCACCGGTGGTGGCGTGAAGAGCGGCCCGAGCTTGTAGCGTGATGCCACCTTGATCGCCTCCGCCCTCAGATCGGGCGTGAAGTCGATGAGGTCGTTCTGCGAGATGCCCTGCAGGTCGTACGCCGGTGGCTTGCTCACAAACGGCTGCGTGGGGGAGTACCACTCTCCCGGCACGTCGCCCGCTGGGACCGGACGTTCCTCGATCGGCCACACCGGCTGACCGGTCGCACGGTCGAAGACGTAGAGCCAGTTCTGCTTGGTCGGCTGCGCGATCGCCTTGATCAGCCGTCCATTCACGGTGATGTCGGCCAGGATGGGCGCGGCCGGGATGTCGAAGTCCCAGACGCCGTGGTGCACGAGCTGGTAGTGCCACCGGCGCTTGCCCGTCTTGATGTCGAGCGCGAGGAGGCTCTCTCCATAGAGTCCGTTGCCCGGGCGATGCCCACCGTAGTAGTCGCCAGTCGGCAGTTCCACGGGCAAGTAGACGAGACCCAGCTCCGGGTCGGCAGACATCTGCGCCCAGACGCCAGTGTTGCCGGTGTAGGACGCCGAGTCCTTTTCCCACGTGTTGAAGCCGAACTCCCCGGCCTCGGGAATCGTGTGGAAGATCCACAGGCGCTTTCCCGTGCGGACGTCGTAGCCGCGGATGAAGCCCTTTTCGTGGACACGGCTCTTGGGGACGCTGCCCGGCAGGTGAGCCGCACCGACGATGATGACGTCGTTGGCGATGAGGGGTGCCGCGTGCAGCCCGATTTCACCGGTCTCGAGGTCGATCGCCTGGTCGATGTTCTGCTTCAGGTCCACCATGCCGGCGGTCCCGAAGGTGCGGACGCGCTGCCCGGTCTTCGCGTCGAGCGCGACCATCTGGTAGCCAGGCGTCACATAGACAATGCGACCCTCACGGCCGTCGCTCCAGTAGGCGAGTCCGCGGCCGGAGAGTCGGCGCGGGGCCGCGTCGCCGCGCTTGCCCTCGTCCACGCGATGCACCCACAGGAGTTCGCCGGTCGCGGCATCGAGCGCGACAACGGAACGGCGGGTGCCCGCGGTGGTGTAGAGCACGCCGCCGACCATGAGCGGCGTCGACTGGAGATTGAACTCGGGACGGGCACCGAGCGCGTCGGTCTTGAACCGCCACGCCACCTCCAGATCCTTGAAGTTGGTGGCGGTGATCTGATCGAACGGGCGGTAGCGATGGCTGCCGAGGTCGCCTCCGTACGTCGTCCAGTCACCGTTGGCCGCGGGCGCCTGGCCTTGCAGCCCGACGCCCACCACCACGGCCGACGCGCAGACCGCAGGGACGATAAGCCAGCGAAGGACGCGCAGGAGCTCTCTTTTCACGCGCGTGATTGTGTCACGCGGACGGTCTGGGAGTTGACCCGGTTACAGGCGCTGCGGCTGGACCTTGTCGAATCCCGCGGCGACATCAATGCGACCCGGGGGTGCCAGGCGACGTCGGGGCATCAGGTCAACGGCGATTCGGTACGCGGCGTACGGGGGAGCGTGGTCGAGTGCCTCTGCCACCTCGGGATGGGCGGCGGGGGCTGCCGCCGCGTTGCGGACGGCGAGGCGGAGAAGAAACTTGTCGACCTCGCTCGTCAGGCCCCGCGCGGTCACGAAACCCACAAACAAACTTGCGGCAATCAATCGAAAGGGGACTTCGTTGGCGCGCATCGAGTCAAAGTCGGCCATCCCGTGCAGGGCCCAGAGCAGCCCCAGTGAAGCGATGGCGCCCACGACCGAGCTGACCAGCAGCCCGACCCGCACGACGCGCACGGCGCGAACCATGGTCACGCCCCCGGCGTCGCGGGAACACGCCGGAAGCAACCGCAGGTTGCTGGACGAGGCCGCATTGAGGGCACCGCCCAGTCCGCCACCGAAAAGAACCCAGTCCCACGGCAAGGTTGTCGCCAGGGCACTCATATAGGACATACCACTCCATTCCGACCGATCGTCACGGGGGTGTTCAGAGGAAGAACGCGCCCTGTGCTCGTCTCGTACGCGGACGGGCGAATTTCTTGACTTTGTTGTGGGAAAGCAGGTACACGTCGCGTGGGCCCGCAGGGTCCACCCCCCAATGAGCGAGCACAAGGGCGACGTCGAGCACTCAAATATCTCCCTCGAGCTGTTACGGCAGGCACAGGCTGGCGATACGCAGGCGGTGAACCGTCTGTTTGGCCGGTACATGCCGCCACTCTTGAGGTTTGCTCACCGGAGGGTGCCCACGTGGGCGCGCGGGGGCATGGACACGGGCGACTTCGTCCAGGACACCGTCCTGCAGGCGTTCAAGCGCCTCAAGTTCTTCGAGCCGCGCCAGGACGGCGCCCTGCTCGGCTATCTCCGCCGCGCACTCCTCAATCGCATCCGGGATCAGTTTCGACGTGCTGCCCGCCGACCGGCTCCCCAGGAACTCGACGAGTCGACAGCCGATAGTGGGGCATCGCCGCTCCAAGAGACGATCACCAAAGAGGATCGCGCGCGTTACATTGCGGGTCTGGCAAAGCTCAAGCCCGCTGACCGCGAGGCGATTGTCGGCCGAGTGGAACTGGGGTACAGCTACGAGCAGCTGGCGCTGGTTCTGAAGAAACCGACCCCCGAGGCGGCTCGCCTGGCGGTCCGTCGCGCCCTGCTGCGGCTCGGCGAGCAGATGCAGCAGGGTTGATGTGAAGCGCCCCCTGGACGCCATCGTCGCCGACATTGCCGATGATGTCTCCGTCGACTGGTCGAAGGTTGGCGAGACGTCTGACTCACGACTGAGGCAGTTCAAGATCATCGCCCTTGTTGGCGCCGGAAGGCAGGCCACGCCTGCAGAATCTCGAGCTTGGCGGGCAGTCAGAGCGGTCCTTGCAGTTGCCGTGGCCCTGGCCGCAATCAAGATCGTGTTCACCGTGCTCGCTATCGCGACGACCGAGCCCTTCCGCATCGGGCCTAAGGGAGTCATCGTCGTGGCGTTCGGTTTGTTTGGAGGTTGTCTTCTCTGGGGTGGGCAGAGGGACATACGCGCTCTGGCTCTCGGTGGACTCTTCATCCTCATCGGATCGACGTTTGGAAAATCGTACCTGGAGCGAGCGATTGGCGGGCCGGTGGGCACCCCGGCGCTCTGGCTGACGCATCTCGCGCCCGAGGCCATGCTTGGCGCGGCGCTCTGGGCCTTTACATGGGTGTTTCCGAGCCAGCCCCGATCAGTGGTGGCACGACGGCTGGGCCGTTGGGGTATCGCGCTTTCACTGAGTGTCGGCGGCGCCGCAGCCTTGGCGACCACGGTCGGCGCTCTGGTGCCTGCTGAAACATTTCCGACCGTCGCTGCTGTTCTGAGGATTTCTGGCCGAGGTGCTTTGACCTCGATGTTCTGGCCTGTGCTGCTCACGAGCAGTGCACTCGCGCTCCCGTATCTCGTGTGGAAGTCGCTCGCTGGCACTGTTGAGGACCGTACACGCGTCGGATTCCTGGCCCTCGCCATCGTGGTGTGTGTCTCACCGATGGTCCTGGCCGGAGTTGCGTGGCCGTTTCTTCCAGCGTTGGCGACGCCTTGGGTTCGTGATGCCGTTGGGTTTAGTGTCTATCTCGCAATGGGCGCGTTGGTCCCGGCCGCTGCTTATGCGGTTCTTGTTCGAAAGGTCCTCGACGTCCACCTGGTGATCCGGAAGGCTTTGCAGCACGCGCTGGCCAGAAGAGTTGTCTGGCTCGCCAGCGTGGCTCCGCTGATCTTCCTGAGTGTGAGCTTGTACGCCGGACGTGATCGGACTCTTCGGGAATTGGCCAGCGAGCAGTTCGGGATGCTGTTGATATCAGCGGTGGGCTTTGGGGTCCTGACCTTCAGGGCGCAACTGCTGACGTCGGTCGATCGATGGTTTATGAGGGGCGGGGTTGACTACGCCGACGCGCTGTCACGCCTGGTTGAATCCGTCGGCGCCGAGCAGGGCGTTCGTGGTCTGCAGTCAACCCTGCTGGACCAGATCTCGAGGACACTTCACAGCTCGACGTCGGGCCTGGTGCTCCTGAACGACTCACGGACGGCCTTTGTCAGCCTGGGCGATCGGCTGGAGCCGCTCAGTGCGGCTTCGGCGCTGGCTGGGCTGGCGGGCACGATGCAGAATGGCCTGCAGGTGCCCTCAGACGCCATGCAAGGCGTGTTGCAGCTGCTTCCTGAGAGTGACCGCACGTGGGCGGCAAGTACGGGAGCTGAATGGCTCTTTCCGCTCAATGGCTCCAACGGCAGCCTGGTCGGCGTGCTGTGCCTGGGACCAAGTCTGAGCGGACTGCCGTATTCCCCGAGGGATCGCGCCTTCGTGTCCGCGGCGACCAGTCAGGTTGCCCTCCGGCTGGAGAACCTCTCGCTCAGGAGCCTGGTTCAGGTGACCGACATTGCCTCGGCGCCATCTGACTCATTTGTTGACTGGCAGAACGAGGCCGGGATGCAGTGTCCAGCCTGTGGGATTGTGGGACCGCCCGACGCACGGCAGTGCGAGTGCGAAGCCACCATGGTTCCCGCGGCAATACCGGCGGTCCTCAATGGCAAGTTCCACATCGAGCGGGTGCTGGGCTCGGGAGGCATGGGCGTTGTGTACTCCGCGATTGACGCCGACCTGAAGCGCCGCGTGGCTATCAAGAGCATGCCCGCCATCACCCCGAGGCACGTCGCTCGTCTCCAGCGTGAGGCGCAGGCCATGGCTTCAGTGGGGCATCCGAACCTGGCCACTATCTTCAGCGTCGAGAAGTGGCGAGACGTTCCCCTGCTGGTGGTTGAGCACTTGGAGGGCGGGACCCTCGCGGAAGGCCTTCGCGCTGGCCCCATGAGCGCCGACGATGTTCTCGAGCTGGGTATCGTGCTGGCCGACGCGCTCGATTGCATGCACCAGGGCGGGCTCCTCCATCGTGACATCAAGCCCAGCAACATCGGTTACTCCGGTGACGGTGTCGTGAAGTTGCTCGATTTCGGGCTGGCGGCCATGCTCGATGGTGTCAGCGATGAGGTGGGCGGAGACAGCGTGCGTTCGCTCACTCCGCGAGCCTGGACCGCGATGCTCGAAGCCTTTCCGCCGAACGCGACCGTCACGTTCACGCAACACCTCGTGGGCACGCCGCTCTATCTCTCACCTGAGGCGATCGCCGGCGACGAGCCGGACCAGTCCTTTGACCTCTGGTCTCTCGGCCTCGTCCTCTACGAGGCGCTGGCCGGTCGTCACCCTCTGGCGGGCCTGCCATCGGTGGAAGTCATGCGCCGGGTCAGGTCCGTCCGTCTTCCAGACGTGCGTGACTTCCAGCCAGACTGTCCGGCTCCGCTGGCCACCTTCCTCTACGACGCCCTGTCACTTGTACGCGAGCGTCGACCGGCATCGGCGGCTGACTTCCGCATGAAGCTTCAGACGATTCGTCCGGTCTTCACCGGGACCTCCCAGACGCTGCGCGGCCACTCCCTGTACTGATTCGCTGGTTCTGGCGTTCTACCAGGCAACGCACGGTTCCGCGTGCTGAGGTCTGTCATGACGCCATCTCAGGAAATCGACTACATCCTCCCCGACTGTTTCCTCGCACTGGGTCAGGCCGTGGGCACCGACAAGGGCCTGGACTTCGAAACCGTAGTCTGGTGGCACACGCGCTACCGGGCGGCCTTCCTGCACGCCATGGACGCCAAGGGCAACTCGTGGACCGGCGACCGACGCCGGGTGACCGCTGTCGGGCGCTACCTCGGCCTTCAGGCCAAGGCGCACGCGGGTGAACAGCCCGTGATCGACATCGCTGCGGCCGAGAAGGCATCGGCAGAAATCGAGCGAGGCTGTCAGATGAACGCCAGGCGCGAAGCTTTTGACGATGGCCGCTGTACGGAACCTCCCTCACCTTCGTTCTAGTTCATACACGCCCCTACTAACTTCCGGAGTGGCAAAGGAGGCCCCCCGTGAATTCGAACTTCTCTGAGATTGGTCTGACGACTCCGGCGGGGGCACCTGACCGGACCGACGTTCACGACATCGTTGAGCTCGAACGCGCCGTCGAGTTCATCGTCAACGACTGCTTCTTTGCAGTTGGTCAGGCGATTGGGATGCGCGCCACCGTCGAGTACGACGCGGTGATCTGGTGGCACGATCACTTCCGCGCCAAGTTCCTCAACGCGATGAGCAACTTCGGGAATCGCTGGCTCGTCGACCGCCAGAACGTGACCGCCGTTGCCTTCATGCTCGGTGAGCGCGCGGTTCGATATGCCGAGGGCCGACCGGCCATCGACATCGAATCAGCGATGAAGGCTGCGGCCGACGTCGAGCGGTACTGCAAGCTGCACTCGCGCCGCGCGGCAAGAACGATGGGCGACGACGCGCCTGCGCGTATTGCCGGGTACTGGTGCGACGGCGACGGTTACTGACGTGTGAGAGGACCGCGGGGCGAGGCCTCTTCGAGGCGTCGCTCCGCAAACCGCGCGTCCATTGCGGTACGATGAACCGCTGTGGGCGCGATCGGTGTCTTTGATTCAGGCGTCGGCGGACTCTCGGTCCTTCGCGAGATACGCCGCGAACTTCCCGGCGAATCCCTCCTCTACGTCGCCGACTCGGCGCACGCGCCTTATGGCGACAAGCCCGCCGCATTTGTCATTGAACGCAGTCATGCCCTCGCCGACTTTCTGATTCAGCAGGGCGCAACCTCTCTGGTTGTGGCGTGCAACACCGCAACTGCGGTGGCCATCGATGCGCTCCGCGCAACCCACACCGTACCCATCATCGGTGTCGAGCCCGCCGTGAAGCCCGCCGTCGAACAGACGCGTGCGGGCGTGGTCGGCGTCCTGACTACGAGTCGTACCGCGATGAGCGCCAGATTCAGCAAGCTGCTGGTCCGCTACGGCGGAGCGACCAGAATCGCGGTTCAGCCATGTCCGGGGTGGGTCGAACTGGTCGAACGCGGCGACCTCGGCGGCCGTGAAGTGGAGGGTCGCGTTCGGGAATACGTGCAGCCGCTTCTCGACCAGGGAGCCGACGTGCTCGTGCTCGGGTGCACGCACTACAGCTTTCTTCGCCCCGCGATTCGAGACATCGCCGGCGACGGCGTGGCGCTGATCGACCCCGCACCTGCAGTGGCCAGCCACCTGCGTCATCGCCTCGAGCACCTGAACCTGCTCTCGCCTGGCGGTGATGCGGGGGAGCAGATCTGGACGACCGCCGCACCCGCAGCGCTCGCGAGTCTGACCGGTCGGCTCTGGGGCCAGGCATTGACAGTGCGTGCAGTACCGCCGGCCTTTGCAGGCGCGCCGGACGCACCGACTTCGTGATCCGCCCACGAAATTGGGAGGAATTACCCGGCCTGTATGCGCACGCTTCACGCTGTGTTGTGGGGCACGTGTCCTATGCGCACTACCTGAGCAGAGGGCTCGATTGGCCTGGCTCATGCTTAGCTAGGCTCGATGACTTTTCAGATGCCACGCCTTCTGACACTGCTACTGACGATGTCCCTGGCCGCGTGCGGGGGTGGGAACAACGGCAGCGGCCCGTCTTCCGGACCAGCAGGACCCTCGCCCTCTCCGGCCCCGGCGCCAGCGCCCGCACCGGCGGTGTCAGGCTGTGTGCCGTCGGTGGGAGGCATGCCAATCTCGGTGCCCGGCGCCGGATCGCGATACACCCTCACGATCACGACCGGTTCTGGCTGTGCCTGGTCCCTGGCAAGTGATGCCGGCTGGGCCACGGTGTCGCCAGGTTCGGGGGCTGGAAGCGGCTCGTCGACGCTGGTCGTCGAGCAGAACACATCGGTGACCAACTCGCGTTCGGCGAACCTGACCATTGGTGGCCAGGTGCTGCACTTCTCGCAGGCCACGGCCTGCTCCTACAAGCTCGACGAGACCACGGTCAATCTGTCGTTCGACGCCGGCACGCTCGGGATTCAGGTGACTGCCCCCGACGGATGCGCCTGGACGGCCAGCGCCACCGAGACGTGGCTGAGCATTCGGCAGAGGAGTGGTTCGGGCACCGACACGGTCCGCATCGACGTCGCCATGAACACTGGAGGCGATCGCCACGCCACGGTGACCATCGGAGGACAGCGCGTGACCGTCAACCAGGCGGGTCGCTGATGGGGATCCACCGGGGAGTTCTGTGGCGCGACTCGCCCTGAGCCTCTCGGCCGTATAAGCACGCCACCCTGGCCCTCACACCCGGCACCCGTATCGGCCCGTATGAAGTCACCGCGCAGAATGGAGCTGATCGAGGGCGACGACCTGTCGCAGTTGATCGCACGTAGGGCGGGTCCGACAGGACCCGCCGGTTTGCCGATCGACGAAGCCGATGCCTCCCTCCTGAGGCCACACACATGGGTGTGTAGTACAGTGTGTGAATGGCGACGAATCTGGCACTCGACGACAAGCTCCTCGAAGAGGCCCTGAAAGTCGGCGGTAAGGCGACGAAGAAAGACACGGTGACCGAGGCGCTGCAGGAGTACATCGGCCGGCGCAAGCAGGCACGCATTGCCGACCTGTTCGGGACGATCGACTACGACCCGAAGTACGACTACAAGAAGCAGCGACGGCGGTCATGAAGGTGCTCGTCGACACCTCGGTCTGGTCGCTCGCCCTTCGGCGACGTGCGCCGGCCCACCCGGCGGTGGACGAACTTCGCCGCCTCGTCGCACACGGACGGGCCGCCATCGTCGGCCCGGTCCGGCAGGAACTTCTCAGCGGCATTGGCGACCAGGCGGTCTTCGCGCGTCTCCGCGATCACTTGCGAGCGTTTCCCGACGAGCCGATCACGTCTGCCGACTACGAGCGGGCCGCCGACTGCTTCAACCTCTGTCGCGCGAAGGGGATTCAGGGCTCGAACACCGACTTCCTGCTGTGCGCGGTGGCGGAGCGACACCGATTTCCCATCCTGACGACCGACGATGACTTCTTGAAGTACGGCCGTGTGCTGCCCCTGCGCCTCCACGCACCGCAGACGTAGCCCAACCTGAGCGCAGCCTACCCATCGCCCGGCAGATCGGTCACGAGGCCTGTGACTCGCCGTTGTCCAGCGCGAGGTGTTTGACGCCCCGCAGATCCACCTTGCCCGTCCCAAGGGTGGGAATGGCTTCGATGAAGCGCAGATCTTCCCGCTTGGGGATCCAGAGGCGGGGCAGTCCTGTGGCGCACAGCTGCTCCCAGAGCTGCTGGACCGACATCTCGCGGTCCGTGTAGAACGCAATCAACCGCTCACCCTTCGAGTCATCCGGAATCGCCGTTACTGCCGCGGTATGACCCTCGGCGAGGAACGCGATGATCGACTCCTCGACTTTCATGTGCGGGACCATCTCTCCGGCGATCTTGCTGAAACGCGAGAGGCGGTCGGTGATGTAGATGAATCCGTCTTCGTCGATGATTCCGATGTCTCCGGTCACATACCAGTCATCGCGCAGTGCTTCGCGCGTGCGGGCCGGCTCACCGAGGTACTCCTTCATCCGGTTTGGCCCTTTGACGAGCAGCAGGCCTTCGACGCCGATGAGCGGGCCTTCACCGGTATCGACGTCAACGATCTTGGCGACGACGCCGGGGAGAGGGTGCCCGACCGATCCCGGCTTGAATCCCACCTGACGCTCACCGCGGTCGTCGATGTTCGGGAGGTTCGCGCACACGACTGGCGACATCTCGGTGCAGCCATACCCTTCAAGCAGGTCGACACCGAACTTCTGCTTGAAGGCCTGGGCCACGGGCTCGCGGAGTTTTTCTGCGCCGACAATCGCATAGCGCAGGCCCTGGAGCTGCTCCGGTCGGCACTTGCGCACATACGACAGGCAGAACGTTGGCGTGCTGATCAGCATGGTGCCGCGGTATTGCTCCGCCAGGTCACCGACCGTCTTGGCGTCCATCGGATTCGGGTGGTAGACGACAGCGAAGCCTGCCAGGAGGGGAAACCAGAGCGTTCCCGTGAAGCCGAACGAGTGAAAGAACGGGAGCACGCCAATCAGCACATCGTCGGCGTGGACTTCGACCACCTGCTCGACCGCGTCGAGGTTCGCGAGGATGTTGCGATGCGTCAGCACCACGCCCTTCGGGATGCCAGTGCTGCCGCTCGAGAAAATCACTGTCGCCGTGTCGTCGGCGCTGACCGCCGCGGCTCCGGCGGTGCGAATCAGCACCGACGCGGGGAGAAACAGCGCCTGCACGAGAGCCGAGAGTTTCCCGCCCGTCGTCATGACGGCGGGCAGGATGTCTTCCAGATAGACCATGCCCGGAAGCGTCGGAAGCGAGGCTTTCTGGAGAAACTGTCGCGACGTCACGATGGTCTTGATGCCGCATTGCGCGATGGCGTGGGCCATGGCTTCTGACCCCGCGGTGAAGTTCAGGTTCACCGAGACCTTGCCGGACAGAGCGGTGGCAATGTTGGCGAGGGCTCCGCCGACAGAAGACGGCAGCAGCAATCCGATGGCCGGCTGACCGGTGGTTGCGCGTTGCAGCCATCGTGCGAGCAGCAGCGAAGCGATGAGGGCGCGGCCATACGTCAGGGTTCGGCCCGTGGAGTCGGCCATGGCCAGCCTGAACCACCGTCGCCGAGCGGTCCGCGCAAAGTGCCAGCTCAGGGTCTCGTGGATGTCGTGACGCCTCGCTGCCACATCGGCACCGAGTTCCATCAGCGCGAGTCGTGCGTCGCTCGCCCTGGTGTGGCCGGGCAGCTGGCGCCCAAACGATACGGTGACGGGGAAGGGAAGCCGTGACGGCACCTTCCAGAAGAATCGCCCGCCCTTGAAGCTGAAGATGCTGCCCCAGACCCGGTCCAGGTAGACGGGGAGGATCGGGACGTCCATGCCCTTGGCGATGTGTTCGAAGCCGCGCTTGAACGGCAGCAGGTTGCCGGTTCGGCTGACCGACCCTTCGGCGAAGATGCACACCAGGTCACCCCGTCGGAGCGCGTCGCGCGCGCCATCGAGGGAGGCGACGACCTCAGCCCGCGAGCCCCCGGAGGTGGGAATCGCACCGATCAGGCGCATCAGCCAGTTGAGCGCGGGGTGCTCGTAGTACGCGCGGTAGACGAGGAAGCGCACCGGCCGACGCACGCAGGCGGCGACCAGCAGCGGGTCGACAAACGAGATGTGGTTGCAGATGAGAAGCGCTGCTCCCTGTGACGGCACACCATCGACGCCCTCCTTGCGGAGGCGATAGACGGTGTGCGTCAGCAGCCAGAGCAGCAGCCGTGCCACTCAGTGTGTGCCCCTGGCTGGAGCCTCGAACAGCACGTGTTCTCCGCGCTCGGTTGAGATTCCCGGTCGCGTATCCGGGATGTCGAGCCTGGCGATGCGTTCGAGGTTGTCTGGCGTGAAGCCGACGGCGATGGCGGTCTCGTCGCCGTAGCTGTTCGGGTCGTGGCCCTCGGCGATGGTGTAGCTGTGGCTCAACGTTCCGTCGGCCTTCTTGCCCGACACGACGTGGAGGTTTCTGGCGTGCGGCACGTCAACAGCCAGGCGGTCAGCGATCTCATGGTAGTGAGTGGTCAGGAAGGTCACGACCTTGCGACGCGACAGAGTGTTGAGCGCCTGGATCGTGTGTGTCACGCCGGTGTTGACGAAGGTGCCGTCGTTGGACTCATCGGAGAACACGACTGAACGGCTGATCTTCGTGAGGATGTCGTCCATCCACCGTGTCAGCGACTTCTCGTAGCGTCCCTTGGCGGAGTCGTCCTTTCCGCCGAAGTTGCTGTGCAGCGACCAGGCGATGGACATGCGTGCCCGTTCGGCGGGGATCGGAAGACCGGCGTGCGCGAGCGTGATCAACTGGGCCAGGGTCCTGAGCTGTTGCGTCTTGCCGCCGCTGTTGGCGCCGGTCAGCACGTTGATGAGGGTGTCTGGCCCCACGACCAGACGATCCTGCACGACACCGGCATCGAGGAACATCGGATGGCGATAGTTGTAGAGCTCGATGAAGGGTTCTCGGCTCTCGACCATCTCAGGCAGGCACCACGGCTGCGGGTCGCGCTCCGTGAAGTTCACGTAGTGCACCAGCGCTTCGAGCATGCCGAGGTTCTTGAGGATGATCGTGGCGTCGGGCTGGTACTTGTGCTGATAGCTCCTGAGCATCGTCGTGATGAACGCTGTCCGCAGCGCGTCGAGTTCAATCCGTTCGTCCTCAGGCGGTGGAACGCGGCTGATGGCGATGCGGTCCTGCGCGACCGGCTCAGGCACGCTGTCCCACTCGGCCGTGCCGGCGGTGAATCCTCCCGACAGCTTGAATGTCATCCGGCGCGCGGCGATGAGCTCGTTCAGCGTGAAGATGCCGTCTGAACACTCTTCCCGGAGATAGGAATAGATCGAATGGGTCAGAGGGTCGGCGCCCAGCTCGCGGACGATTCGCGCCACGTTCCTGGCTGAGGCATACTCGGCCTCGCCAATCACCTGGTGGCGGCTGGCGATCATCGTCGAGAACGTGTCGAGGAACGACTCGGTCCCGCCCTCCGTGCGACGGTCGAGGCTGGCGTTGGCGAAGAAGTCATCGAGACGCTGGCGCCTGGCCTTGTCCTGCAGGGCGCGAATCATGCGCTGGCGGTCTTCAACGCCTTCCGGAGTGCGCTCGGGCAACAGCACGGCCCGCGTCAGCATGTCGCGCGCATAGGACGAGATGACGCGATCCGGCGGCTGGGTGACGACCAGGTCGATGAGTCCGCGGTGTTCGAACAGCGTCCGCCGGGCGGGATCGAACGCCGCAGCGAAGTGACGGCGCTCATGCGCGCTCTTCCGCTCGGGCATCATCGCGAGGTCACGCGCGGTCTCTTCGTCGAACAGGAAGAGATTCATGTGTTCGGACGGCGAGAAATACAGCTCGCGACCCGGTGCCCCGGTAAAGAAAGCGCTGCCGAACGCGTTGCTGTCCCCGGCCGCTTCAGCGACCTTCCAGAATCTGGTATTTGTTCCCCACATAGATCACGCCCCGACTAGTAACTACCCACCACCCACTACCCACCACCCACTACCTACCGTCCCGCGACCAGTCCCGTCCAGTTCACGAGCACCGTGATGGGCTCCCGGCTGCTGGCGGGATCGGCAGCGTCGACAAGGAAGCGCTGCCCGTCATGACTCGGCACGAACTGGCTCCGATAGGTGCTGAGGTCGGCGACGACCGGTGCCTGAAACAGCTCCTGGGGCTTTGCAATCTCGCCGAACTCATCGACCGGCGCCGCCATCAGCAGGCGGTCCACTGAAAGATAGAACAGCTCGCGCCCGTCTGCGCGCCACTGTGGCTTGGCGCCACCCCCGGACGAGACAGCCCGCTTGCTGCCGCCTTTGGGGAAGGCTTCGACATAGACCTCGTACGCGCCCGACTCATCCGAGGCATAGGCGATCCACTTTCCATCTGGAGACACCTGGGCCTGAATCTCGTTGGCGCGCCCGCGCGCGAACGGCACAGGGGTGCGGGGCGCCTGCATCGGCAGGAGCCAGATGTCCCGCCCCCGCTCCGGATTGCGCGACACATAGACGATGAACTGGCCGTCACGCGTCCAGTCGTTGGGCAGGACATTTTCGGTCGAGTGGAACAGGAGTTCGTCGTTGGTGCCGTCGATGGCGCGCACGTACAGGTCTGCGATGCCGCTCTCGCGAACGGCATTGAACAGGAGCATGGTGCCATCGGGTGAGGGAATCGGCATGCTGCCATCCTGAACCAGTCGCGTCGCCGTCCCTCGGTAGAGATCGGCGGCCCACACGCCGTTGCCGTCCACGAGCACGCGCTGGCCGTCGGACATCAGGGCGGGGTTATGGAATTCTCCCGGCGCGTTGACCACGCCGACCTGCTGCCCGTTCCGATCGATCCACACCAAACGACCCCCACCTGACGCGCCGCCGAAGGTGAGGAGGCCTGTGGACGCGCTGATCGTGGCGTCATTGCGCAGGCTCGGTGCAGAGACGCTGCCGACAACAGTGGCTGGCGTGCCTGAGAGGGTGAGTCGGGCGGGATCGAAGCGCTGGGCCATGAGCGCGCGGTCACGGACGAACACGAGATAACCCGGGGCGGCGTAGATGCCGTGCGGGTCTGGCACCAGACGCCGGGGCTCACCTCCACTCACGCTCGCGACGTAGGTACCGGCGCGATCGGGGTTGGCCGAATCAATCGTGAAGAGGAACTGCGTGCCGCCCGGCAGGAAGTGTGGCCACTCGTGGGCCAGGTCTCCTTGTGCGGTGTCAATGGTGCTGAGGCTGGAGATGCGCCCACCCGTGGCGGCAATGCTGTGGATAGCGGACCGGAAGCTCGCGAAGGCAATGGTGCCGCTGTCACTCCACGACGCACCGGCCGGTACAAACCCAAGCGTGGCGATGGTCTGTGCGGCGCCCGAATCAACTGGAACGGTTTTCAACGCTCCGCCGGCAAAAAATCCGAGTGCGCGTGAATCTGGTGACCAGAAGGGCTGGTCGGCTCCGTCGGTATCGGGAAGGACCCGTGGTTCGCCGCCCTCGAGCGCGGCCACCCACAGCTGTCGTCTTCCGCTGCGACCCTCCTCGGCAACGTAGGCGGCGCGCGTACCATCGGGCGACAGTACCGCTCCTGACGAGAGGGAGGTGCCGATCGGCGGCTGGAGGTTCAGTCTTAACGGTCGCTCCGGCTTTTCCGCCAGCCACAGCGTCAGCGCGACACCCACGCCGAGGGACGCGAGGGCCGTTACGAGAAACGGCCACGGCGACAGGCGCCTCAGAACCGCCGGCGCGCCCGCCTGGCCGGCAGGGGGCGGAAGGGCCACCGGGCCGGGCGGAGCAGGCGTTGGGGTCGCTTCAGCCGGTGCGGATGCACCCTCCACCCGGACGGGGCCGATGAACCGGTAGCCCCGTCGAGGGATCGTGGCGATGAATTGCGGCTGATTGGGGTCGTCGCCCAACGCCTTGCGCAGGCCGGAGATGCACTGACTGAGGCTGTCGTCAGACACGAACGCCTCGCGCCAGACCGACTTGAGCAGTTCTTCCTTGGTGACCACCCGCTGGTGATGGGTCAGCAGGAGAACCAGGGTGTCGAATGTCTTGGGTGGGAGAGACAGGGGCTGTCCGTCCCTGAACAGCTCCAGCGACGCGACTGAAACCCGAAATGGGCCAAAGAGATAGACGGGATCGAGCTCCGAGGGCACGACCGGGCACTCTAGCACAGCCAACCGCTTCCGGAGGCTCTCGGGCACCTTTCAGACGCCCATCACCCTTTGATCAGCGTTCCCACAATCCCGCCTCAAGACTTCGGGTCGGCGTTCGATGCAAAATGGCGCCCGCATGCTAAACGCACGTCTTCTCACAACCCGGATTGGGCGGGTTGTCGTGATCACTTTTGCAGTCTGGTCGGTAGCCGTGTCGGTCGTTCCAGAGGCGCAGGCGCCTCCGGTTGCGCCGGCTGCCACTCCGGCCGCGGCAGTCGATGCCACCTCGGCACGCGCCCTGGTTGACCGGTACTGTGTCACTTGCCATAACGACCGCACTCCGACGGCGGGCCTGTCGCTCCAGACGGCTGATGTTGCCAACCCGACCGCTCACGCGGAGGTCTGGGAGAAGGTCATCCGGAAGGTCAGTGCCGGCGCCATGCCCCCGGTAGGCGTCCCTCGGCCTGAGGCGCCTGTGCTGGCGGGGCTGACGGGTTATCTGTCGACGTCGCTTGACCGGGCGGCGCTGTCGAGGCCGGATCCCGGCCGTCCCGTCCTTCATCGGCTGAATCGTGCCGAGTATGGCAACGCCATCAGGGATCTGCTGGCGCTCGAGGTTCCGGTGAGGACCCTGCTGCCGCCCGACGAGTTGAGCCACGGTTTCGACAACATCGCGGATGCCCTCGGTGTCTCGCCTGTGCTGCTCGAACGCTACATGGCGGCGGCCGATCGCATCAGCGCGCTGGCGGTAGGCGACCCTGACATCACCGCGGCCACCGAAACCTACCCCGCGCGCGGTGACAGCCAGCAGCTCGAGCACATCGAAGGCCTGCCGCTCGGCACGCGCGGCGGCGTCATGGTTCGTCGCAATTTCCCGCTCGACGGCGAGTATGTGATTTCCGCCAAGCTGTGGCGCACCAACAACGGCTTCACCCGTGGACTCTCGGCCGCTCATCAGGTCGAGTTCAGCATTGATGGTGAACGCGTATTCGCCACCAGCGTGGGCGGGCAGGAGGACTGGACCCGGCTGCTGTCCAATCCGGCGTCGGCCGACAGCTTTGACGCGCGCCTCTCGGCGCGAGTACCCATCAAGGCCGGGGCGCACACCCTTGGCGTGACCTTCATCGAAAAGACCGGTGCGCGCAACATGGCGCTCTATCGGCCGCTGCTCGGGAACACCGATTCGGTGGATTCCGATGGCGTCCCGCGTATCGACGTTGTGATGGTCAGCGGGCCCTTCAAGGCAACCGGGCCCGGCGATACAGCCAGCCGGCGGCGCATCTTCACCTGCACGCCGCAGCGTCCCTCCGAGGAACGTCGCTGCGCGACGACCATCGTCTCAACGATCGCCCGGAGAGCATTCAGGCGCCCTGTGCCGGCGACCGAAGTGGCGACGCTGATGGGGTTCTATGACGTCGGCCGTCGCCAGGGCACGTTCGACCGGGGCGTGCAGCTGGCCATTCGTCGTGTGCTTGCGGACCCCGCGTTTCTGTTCAGGGCCGAACGTGATCGCGCGGGCCTCGCCCTCGCTCGCCCCTATAACGTCACCGACGTCGAGCTCGCCTCGCGGCTCTCGTTCTTTCTGTGGAGCAGCATCCCGGATGACGAGCTGCTGACGCTGGCAGAGCAGGGACGGCTGTCATCGCCGTCGGTGTTCCCCGAACAGGTCAAGCGGATGCTCGCCGACCCGAAGGCCGACGCGCTCATCACGAATTTCGCCGGGCAGTGGCTGCAGCTTCGGAACCTCGAACGCGTCGCACCCAATCCGATGGAATTTCCCGACTTTGACGATGACCTGCGACAGGGATTCAGGCGTGAGACCGAACTCTTCTTCGGCAGCATCGTCCGCGAGGACCGCAGTGTGCTCGACGTCCTCAAGGCCGACTACACGTTTGTGAACGGTCGGCTGGCTCGGCACTACGGAATCCCGGGTATTAACGGTTCGCAGTTCCGGCGGGTGACCGTCACGCAGGATGCACGCAAGGGTGTCCTGGGCCAGGGCAGCATCCTGACGCTGACGTCCCATCCCAACCGCACCTCACCGGTGAAGCGCGGCAAGTGGGTGCTCGAAAACCTGCTCGGGTCACCACCCCCGCCCCCGCCGCCCAACGTGCCGCCGCTCAAGGAAAGCGCCGACATGCCGCGGCCGAAGACCATGAAGGAACGGATGGCTGAACATCGCGCCAACCCGACCTGTGCCAACTGTCACCGCCTGATGGACCCGATCGGGCTGTCGATGGAGAACTTCGACGGCGTCGGCGCATGGCGCGTCCGCGACGCCGGCACACGCATCGACGTGACCAGCCAGCTCTCTGACGGGACCAACGTCGATGGGGTGGTGTCGCTGAGGGACTCGCTGATGCGACGGTCTGACGTGTTCGTGCGCACCATGACCGAGAATCTGGTTGTCTACGCGCTTGGTCGCGGCCTCACCCCCGCCGACCAGCCGACGGTTCGTTCGATTCTGCGGGAGGCACAGCCCCATGGCTATCGCTTCTCGGCGCTGGTATCCGGTATTGTCAACAGCACGCCGTTCCGTATGCGGATGGCACCTTCGTCCAGGGAGACCGAGTGATGATCATTACCAAGAAGCATTTGCCGCGGCGCACCTTCCTGCGTGGCATGGGCATCACGCTCGCCCTCCCGCTGCTCGACTCGATGGTGCCGGCCCTCACGGCGCAGGCGCCGGCGACGCGCCCGGTGCGCCGCTTCGCAGCCACCTATCTGCCTCACGGGAGCCTGTTGTCGCAGTGGACACCGGCCACTGTCGGGAAGGGCTACGAGATGACGCCGATCCTGTCGCCGCTGGCCGCGTTTCGCGATCAGATGGTGGTGATCAGCGGCACGTCGGCAGGCCCCACGGTGCTCAATGGCGGGCATGCCGTGGCCCCGGCGTCGTATCTGACGGGCAACGTCCAGCCCAAGCAGACCGAAGGGTCCGACATCCTGAACAGCATCACGGTGGACCAGGTGATCGCCAGAGCCATTGGCCAGGACACGCTGTTCCCGTCGCTCGAAATCGCGACCGAGGACTTCTCGACGCTGATCGGCGCGTGCGACACCGGCTACAGCTGCACCTACATGAACACGATCTCCTGGGCGGGGCCGACCTCGCCAAACCCGATGGAGACCAACCCGCGCGCGGTGTTCGAGCGCATGTTTGGCGGCAGCGGGACGCCCGCCCAGCGACGGGCACGGATGCAGGCCGACCGCAGCATCCTCGACTCCATCGTGTCGACGAGCGAGCGCTTCCAGAGCGGCCTTGGCAAGAGCGATCGCGGTCGCGTGACCGACTATCTCGAGCACGTTCGCGAGATTGAGCGTCGCATTCAGAAGGCCGAGCGCCAGACGGTGACGCAGCCGACCGACCTGACGGCACCGATTGGTCCGCCTGAGGCCTACGACGATCACGTGGCCGTGATGTTCGACTTGATGCACCTGGCGTTCCAGGCTGACGTGACCCGCGTGTTCACGTTCATGATGATGCGCGACGTCACCAGCCGCTCGTTCCCCCAGATTGGCGTGCCCGACCCGCACCACGCGCTCTCGCACGAGGCCAATGGCCGTAGCGACGACCCGAACCAGAAGGTGAAGTTCGCCCGAGTCAACGCGCACCACGCCTCGCTCTTCGCGTCCTTCGTCGACAAGCTGCAGAAGACGCCGGAGGGCAACGGCACGATTCTCGACAACAGCCTGGTGCTGTACGGCAGCTGCATGGGTAACGCCAACGATCACACCCATCACCCGCTGCCGCTCGTCGTCGTGGGCGGGGGCGCTGGTCAGATCACCAAGGGCGGCCACCACATCTCTGCGCCCGATACACCGACCGCAGACCTGCTGCTGTCTCTGGCGCAGAAGGCCGGCGCCGACGTTCCGTCCTTCGGCACCAGCACGATGCCGCTCGACATCTAGGAGACGAGATGAGGATTCGCGCAAGCGTCTTTGTTGCGGGAGCAGTACTGACCCTGGCGTCGCTGGCGAGTGCCGCGACCCTGGTCGATGCCGTGCGTTCGGGTAATCGCCAGGCCGTCCAGCAGATGCTGCGTGCGAAGGCCAACGTCAATGAAACAGCGGCGGACGGCACGACGGCGCTGCATTGGGCGGTGCGGTCCGACGATGTGGCGATGGCGGAGATGCTGCTCGCCGCAGGGGCCAACGTTGGTGTCGCGAGTCGTACCGGGGTGACGGCGCTTGGACTGGCCGCCGCTAACGGAAACGTGCCGATGGTCGAGGCGCTGCTCAAAGCCGGTGCCGACCCGAAGACCGTATCGGGCGAGGGCGAGACGGTGCTGATGACGGCGGCAAGGGCCGGAAGCGCAGGGGTGGTCAAGGCGCTGCTCGCCAAAGGCGCAGATGCCAACGCCCGCGAAGCCTGGCTCGGCCAGACCGCGCTGATGTGGGCGGCCGCAGCGAATGCGCGCGACGTCGTTGCGGCACTGGCCGAAGCCGGAGCCGATCTCAACGCCAAGTCAACCGCGACGGCGGGTCAGCCCAGGATGCCGAGGACTGAAGGCGTCGCAGCGCAGGCCTCGCACAGCAACTTTCCAAAGGGCGGGTTCACCCCGCTGCTGTTCGCGACCCGCGAGGGGAGTATGGACGCGGCGCGTGTGATCGCCGACGCGGGCGCAGACTTGAACTTGTCTGATCCTGACGGGCTCTCCCCGCTGACGATGGCCATCATCAACGGCCACTACGATCTGGCGGCGATGCTGATTGACAAGGGCGCGAATGTGAATCAGGGTGACCGGGCCGGCCGGACGCCGCTCTTCTTCGCCACCGACATGCACACGCTCGAATGGCTGTTCAGCCGGCCGGTACCGCGGCCCTCTGGCGAGCTTGACAGCCCTGACATCGTGGTCAAACTGCTCGACAAGGGTGCGGCGGTCAACGCGCGCCTGACCGGCCGTCCGTTCATCCTGCACCACAACGCCACCGGCAACCGGACGCTGACCGAGGGCGCGACCCCGTTGATGAAGGCGGCGACGACCTCTGACGTGGCGCTGATGAAGGTCCTCCTCGATCGCGGTGCCGATCCGTCGATCCGTACGCGTAACAACACGACCGCGCTGATGGCTGCCGCCGGGCTCAACTGGGTGGACATCTCGAGCATCGGCACCGAGGACGCGTCGATTGAAGCGATGACGATGCTGATCGACCGTGGTCTGGACGTCAACGCGGTCAACGACGAAGGGGAAACGGCGGCGCACGGCGCAGCGCAGCGTGGTGCCAACAAGGTGCTGCAGTTCCTGTTCGATCGTGGCGCGAAAATCGATGTCAAGAACAAGGACGGACGCACGCCGCTCGATGAAGCGATCGGGCAGAACGACGAGACCGAGGACACGGCGAGACGCCCGGTCCGCACGAGCACGCAGGAACTGATCAAGAAGCTCCTCGCGCGTCCGTGACCACACGCCACCTGCTCTGGGTCGCGGCGGCGACGATGTCGTTGACTGCGACCCAGGCATCATCCCCGACCGCCGCGCAGGAGCCGGCCACGCGCGCCGTGTCGGATCGTGTGTACTCGAGTGAGCAAGCCGACCGAGGCCGCACGCTCTTTCGCGATGTCTGCATCATCTGCCATCCGGACCCGTTCTGGCGATCGAGCTGGGACGGCCGAAGCGTGGGCGAGGTCTACACCAAGATCCTGAAGTTCATGCCCGACGATGCCCCCGGGACGCTCAACGCGGAGGAGGCGGCGTCGGCAGTCGCCTACATCCTGCAATCGAACGGGTTCCCGTCAGGAAGCGTGGCGCTCCCCATCGACGTGACGCTGCTCGACCGTATCCGCCTCGAAGCTCCTCCCAACTAGGCTCGCGGCGCGTTTGGTTCCTCGAACAGAGGCAGCTCCGCCTCACTGATGTGCGCGCACAGCCCAGCGAAGTTTCGCCGCGGAGGCGCGCCGGTTCGAGAATGTCTCCGCTTTCGCGGAGCGTATCACCTCTCGGGCCACGGCTCGATAGACCCCATCGCGGAGGCCGGACTGAAACGCCTTCTTGACCCGTCGGTCTTCACCCGAATGAAACGTCAGGATCGCGACGCGCCCACCAGGGGCGAGGCCGATCGGTAACGCCCGCAGCAGGGCATCGAGCGCCGAGAATTCATCGTTCACCGCGATGCGCAATGCCTGGAAGGTGCGTCGGATGGACATCTTCAGGTCCGACTTCGGTAATTGCGGGAGCGCCACCCCGAGGCCAGAGCGCAGGACGCGCTCTGCGTTGTGCGTCGTATCGAGTGGCTGACGCTTCAGCAGGCTCGCGATCAGCCCGGCGTGAGGCTCGTCGGCGTTGTCCTCGAGCAGCGACGTCAATTCCTCTTCCTTCAACCTGGCGATGAGCTGGGATGCAGGCTCTCCGCGCCCGGGGTTCATCCGCATATCGAGCGGCCCCACGCCCTTGTAGCTGAACCCGCGACCCGGATTGTCGAACTGCATCGACGACACGCCGAGGTCGGCGAGCAGCACGTCGGCCTGCGACAACCCTTCCCCGGCGAGCACCTTCAGCACTCCAGCAAAGTTGCCGTGACGCGCCACGAACACCTCGGGCCCGAATCCGGCTTTGCGCAGCCGGTCCTCAGTGCGTGGCAGCTCGATGGGATCGGCATCAATCCCGATGACACGACCGCCGGGCAGCACACGTTCAAGCAGTGCCTGTGTGTGCCCACCCCCGCCGAGGGTGCAGTCCACCACGACATCGCCAGCCTTCGGGTTGAGGCACTCGAGCACCTCGCAGACCATGATCGGCAGGTGCATGCCCGCTGGCGTCTTTCCGGCTGCCCGCACCTTCAGCACGTCCACGGGATATCGCTCCGGGTTCAGCTCTTTGTATTTTTCGTGGAAGGCTCGTGGATTTCTGCCTGCGTAGCGCGGTCGGCGCGTTCGCGGCGACGGGGGGGCGGGAGGCGTCTCGGACACGAGTGTGTTAGACGATACCCGAGCCGCGGCTCATCAGCACCTGCCCGGCGTAAAATCGGGTGTGGCCCTCCAGGGATTCCATCCCGCCGTCCATCGCTGGTTCACCGAGCGCCTGGGTGTTCCCAGCGCCCCGCAGCGCGAAGGCTGGCCCCTCATTCAGGCGGGGAAGAACGTCCTGATCGGGGCACCAACCGGATCAGGTAAGACCCTGGCTGCGTTTCTGTCTGCCGTCAATACGCTGTTCACGTCAGAGGCGCAGGGCACGACGGTTCTCTACGTGTCCCCGCTCAGGGCTCTGGCCAACGACGTCAGGAAGAACCTGCTTGGCCCCATCGATGAAATCCGCGCGCTCGACCCGTCGCTGCCGGAAATCCGGGTGCTGGTGCGTACCGGCGACACCCCGGCTGCCGAGCGGGCGCGGATGTCGAAGGTGCCGCCACACATCCTGGTCACCACGCCGGAATCGCTCTATATCCTGCTGACCAGCGCCAGCGGACGCACGCTGCTGAGCACGATCCGCACGGTCATCATCGACGAGATTCACGCGATGCTCCGCGACAAGCGCGGGTCTCATCTTGCGCTGTCGCTCGAGCGCCTGGAGGCCCTGGCCGGACCGTACCAGCGGATCGGGCTGAGCGCGACCCAGAAACCGCTGTCCGATGTCGGCGACTTCCTGGTCGGCGTCGGACGGACATGCGAACTGGTCGATGTCGGTCACCTGCGGACGGTCGACCTGGCGGTCGAGACCCCCGCGGCCCCGCTCGAGCATGTCTGCTCACACGAACAGTGGGACGTGATCTACGCACGCCTGGCGGCCCTTGTGCAGGAGCATCGAACCACGCTGGTGTTCGTGAACACCCGGAAGATGGCCGAGCGCCTGTCCGCGCGGCTGGCTGAACGTCTCGGTGAGGACAAGGTCACGTGCCACCACGGCAGCATGTCGCGAGCCCGTCGCCTCGATGCCGAAGAGCGGCTGAAGGGCGGTCAGCTCCGTGCGCTCGTCGCCACCGCGTCGCTTGAACTCGGCATCGACATCGGTGACGTCGATCTGGCTGTGCAGATCGGGGCGAGCCGGTCGATCGCGACCTTCGTTCAGCGGATGGGGCGCGCGGGGCATGGACCGACCCGTGTTCCGAAGGGCCGAGTGTTCCCGCTGACGATCGACGAGCTTGCGGAAGCGGAAGCGCTCCTGCTGGCGGTCGAGCGGAAGCTCCTAGATCGCACGCCCCTGCCTCGGGCGCCACTCGACATCCTGGCGCAGCAGGTGGTGGCGGCGTGCGTGCCCGAGCCGTGGCACGAGGACGAATTGTTCGCGCGGGTCCGCCGTGCCTGGCCATATCGCGACCTGTCACGCGCAGACTTCGACGCCATCATCGCCCTGCACACGCAGGGGCGGCATGCGCTCTTGCACCGGGACGCCGTGCAGGGGCGGTTGCTGGCGACCAAGCGCGCGCGGATCCCCGCCCTCACTGCCGGAGGCGCCATCCCGGATTCGGGCGACTATCAGGTGCTCCTCGAGCCGGACGGCACACATGTCGGCACGCTGAATGAGGACTTCGCCATCGAGTCGTTGCGCGGCGACATCGTTCAACTGGGCGCTCATTCGTGGCGGATCCTGCGCATCGAATCTGGAATCGTGCGGGTGGCGGATGCGGCCGGCGCACCGCCGACGATTCCATTCTGGCTGGGGGAGGCTCCCTCCCGAACGCCCGAACTCTCGTCGCTGATCTGCGATGTCCGCGAGGGTGGCGGCACTCATCCGGACCTGCGTGACTTCATCGAGAAGGGGGAGCGCGCCCTCGGTGCGTCTCCAACCCAGAAGCGGATCATCATCGAGCGCTTCTTCGACGAAAGCGGTGGGATGCAGCTGGTGGTCCACTCACCATTTGGGGGACGGATCAACCGCGCCTACGGTCTCGCACTCCGCAAGCGGTTCTGCGTCGGCTTCGGGTTCGAGCTGCAGGCAGCAGCCAATGAGGAAGCTATCGTTCTCTCCCTGGGCCCGCAGCACTCCTTTCCGCTCGAGGGTGTCTTCGACTACCTCCGCTCGGCCACCGCGCGCGACGTGCTCATCCAGGCGCTGATTGCACAGCCGATGTTCGAGACACGGTGGCGTTGGAATACCACCCGGGCGCTGCTGGTCGAACGTGCCCGCGGCGGGCGGTCCGTGCCGATCCGCTTCCAGCGGATGCGCGCGCAGGATCTGCTCGTCCAGGCTTTTCCAGATGTCGTCGCCTGCGGCGAAACGCTCGAGCCGGGACCCATTCAGGTACCGATGGACCATCCGCTTGTGCGGCAGACCATCGAAGACTGTCTGCACGAGGCCATGGACGTCGACGGATTCCTGGACGTGTTGCGCGGCCTCGAAGACGGATCGATCGAAGCGGTGGCTATCGATACACCGGAGCCGTCGGTGTTCGCTGGCGGCATCCTTTCGTCCCAGCCGTACACCTTCCTTGACGATGCGCCGCTCGAGGAGAGGCGAACACGGGCGGTGATGAATCGTCGGGGAGGCCTCGATACCCGCAGCCTCGATTCAATCGGCGAACTCGACGCTGATGCGGTGGCACGTGTGCGCGACGAGGCCTGGCCGCAGCCTGAGCACGCCGATGAAGTCCACGAAGTGCTCATGTGGATGGGCTACGTCAGCGACGACGAGGCAGGGCCGTGGCGCGCCTGGCTCGACCAGCTGCGCGGGCAGGGTCGCGTGGTGCGCGAGGGCGATCGCTGGTACGCCACGGAGGCGTCGCGGGAACCGCTGGCTGTGCTGCGCGGGCGGCTCGAAGCGCTCGGACCGGTCGTGTCAGACGACCCGCTCCTTGGCGAACTCGAACAGCAAGGCGTGGTCCTCCGCGTCCGCATGCAGGGACGCGAGGCGTGGTGTGAGCGACGGCTGCTGGCACGCATCCACCGCTATACGCTCGACCGTCTGCGCAAGGAGATCGAGCCGGTCTCGGCGGCGGAGTTCCTTGCGTTTCTGGGATGCTGGCAACACGCCGAGGAGCACCACCGGCTCGAAGGGCCGGCGGGAGTGCTCGAGGTCCTGCGGCAGCTGGCAGGGTTCGAAGCGCCGGCCGCGTCCTGGGAGGGAAGCATCCTGCCTCGGCGAGTGCGTGGCTACCGGCGCGAATGGCTCGATCAGGCAACCCTGTCCGGTGAGTTCGCGTGGGGGAGACTGTGGGGCTCTGGCGCCTGTGCGGTTCGAGTGGCGCCGATTGCGTTCTATCCGAGAACCGAATTGCCCGCCTGGCTGGGCCTGGCTGGAGAAGGGCCTTCGCTCGGCGACGGATACGCCGGTCAGATCGCTGCGGCACTCGCGTCGCGCGGCGCCGCCTTCCCTCAGGAACTCGTAGCTGCCACGCGGCTGCTGCCGACCCAGGTCGAGGTGGGGCTGGCAGAGCTGATTGGCCAGGGCGTGGCGACCTGTGACTCCTTTGCCGCCCTGCGCGGACTGGTCGTTCCGCCGTCGCGTCGCACCCGCAGTGCACCGGTGGTTGGACGCTGGTCGTTGCTCAGGCGCGATGCTGTCGATGCACCGATCGACTTCGTCGTCCGGCAGCTTCTTCGCCGGACCGGTGTGGTGTTCAGAAAGACTGTGGAGCGAGAGCGGATTCCGGTGCCGTGGTGGCGTCTGGTGCGTGAACTGCGAACGCTCGAGGCGCGCGGCGAGGTCCGCGGCGGACGCTTCGTCGCCGGATTCGACGGCGAACAGTACGCGCTGCCCGAAGCGGTCACGATGCTCAGAGCGGTTCGCAAGCGCGGTGGCCTTGCCGTTGACGTTCCACCCAGCGACCCGCTGCACTATCGTGGCGTCCTGACACCGGTTCCTGCAGACGCGAAGACCGCCTGACGCCGGGTCGTTCCGACCCGGCCTACGTACTGCCGACTGCCCGCTGCCGACTGTCTATTGAGGAAACCGCCCGAGCGCGACGAGCAGCTCGAGACGCGCACGTCTGACCGCGTCCTCGGCGATGGCGGCGGCGGTTCCGGCGTCACGGGCCCGGCGCTGGGCGTCGATGACTTCGATGTTGGTGGTGGCGCCTTCGCGAAAGGCCACGTCGGTGATCGAGACCACTTCATCGGCCTGGGAGGTGGCGGCACGCGCCCGTTCGAGCGCACGCTCAGTCAGGCGCACCGCTTCCCGCGCCGTCCGAACCTCCGAGGTCGCCAGCCGCTCGACGCCCAGGCGCTCGGCCTTGACCGAGTCCAGTAACGCATGGCGCTCGTTTGTCCGCGCCCGCCGCTCCGCACCGTCGAACAGGGGCACGGAGAAGGTGAGAGAGACGCGTACTGACCGCGGCTGCACGAACAGTCCTGATGGTGCGAGATACTGAGGTGCGAAGAGTGCCGAGACCGACGGCAGGCTGTCTTTCCAGGTGTCACTCAGTACGCGCTCGGCGGCCGACTGGCGTGCAGCCAGGAACTGAATATCGGTGCGCAGCGGAACGCCCACAGGTCCGTCAAGACCCGCCACCTCAAACATCGGTTCAGCGGAGGCGTCGACAGGACCGTCCGCGGCCACCAGGACACCGAGTGCTTCCTGTGCGCGTCTCACGCTGAGCTGCGCATCTTCGACCAGCGCTTCATCGCTCGACAGCTCCTGTTGAGCGCGCAGCATGTTGAGCCTGCTGCCGATGCCGCCTTCGAAACGCTGCATGGCGTAGGTGTAGTGGGCGAGGGCGTTTTCGCGCGACCGGTCGTTGCGTTCGAGCACGCGGCGTTGGGCGATGATCACCAGATACGCCTCGGCTGTCGCGAGCGCGACCTGGCGGCGTACGTCGGCCGCCGAGGCCTGCGAGACCAGAATCTGGTCGGCCGCCTGTGCGCGTTCAGCCCAGCGCACCGAGGTGAGAATCGGAATCGCCACGGTTGCTCCAGTCACCGTCTGCGTCCGGGGGTTAATGCTGGTGCCTGAGAATTGCACGACCGGGTCGATCACGTTGGTGCTGAAGCTGGCATCGACCGACGGCCTGAGCCTGGCGCGCACCTGCTGGAGCAGGGCCTCCGCACGCATGATGCCCGCCGCCGCCCGCTGGACGCCAGGATTGGCCGTCGTGGCTCGCCGGATGGCGTCCTCGAAGGTGATCGATTCGATCGTCTGCGCGGAACCCGTCGTTCCCGCCACCAGTACGCCGGCCAGTGCCAGGCCCGTCACCCACCGACTATTCATCTGCATGCACCTGCTTCGATGCGGTGGCCGGTCCCGAGCGGAAACCGCGAAGGCCAGTCTGGACCACCACGTAGAGCACCGGAATGAACAGGACGTTCAGGAAGGTGGCAAAGAACATCCCTCCCGCGACCGCCGTGCCCACTGAATTGCGTCCCTCGGCCCCGGCTCCGGTGGCAAACGCCAGCGGCATGACGCCAAGGATGAAGGCAAGCGAGGTCATCAGAATCGGTCGCAGTCGGATGCGGGCCGCCTCAATGGCGGCCTCCACGACCCCAAATCCCCTGGCGCGCAGCTGTTCAGCGAACTCGACGATCAGAATCGAGTTCTTGGCGGCGAGGCCGACGAGCATGACCAGCCCAATCTGACAGTAGAGGTCATTCTGCAGGCCGCGGGCCCACTGCGCGGAGAGCGCGCCCAGTACGGCCAGGGGCACGCCCAGGAGCACGATGAACGGCAGCACCAGGGACTCATACTGCGCCGCCAGTGTGAGGTACACGAGGAGGATGCCGATGCCGAAGATGGCCACGGACTGACTGCCGGCTTTGATTTCCTCGAGCGAGATGCCTGACCAGGCATAGCCGAAGCCCTGGGGCAGCGACGTGTCGGCAAGTCGTTCCATCTCCTGCAGCGCCTGCCCTGAGCTGACCCCGGGCATCGCCGCGCCGTTGATTTCAGCGGAGCGGAACAGGTTGAAGTGGCTGATCACCTGGGGCGACGTCGTCTCGCGCACGCGCACCACGCTCGAGAGCGGCAGCATCTGGCCGCCTGTCGCCCTGGCGTAGTACTGGCCGAGGTCACGCGGGTCCGATCGGTAGGCCTTGTCGGCCTGCACGTAGACGCGATACGCCCGATTGTTGAAATCGAAGTCGTTGACGTAGGCAGAGCCCAGATAAATCTGGAGCGCGCTTGTGATCTCGCTGATGGGCAGGCCGAGGCTCTGCGCCTTGTCGCGATCGATGTCCACGGCCAGCTGCGGGTCGTTGGCGGTGAAGGCGCTGAAGAGTCCCGCGACCTGGGTCGACTGCATCGAGGCGCCAATCAGCGCGCCGGTGGCCGCGCCCAGGTTCTGGATGTTGGTGGCGCCGCCCTGATCGAGCACCTGCATCGCGAAGCCGCCAAAGTTGCCGAGGCCGTTGATCGACGGCGGGGCGAAGGGAATCACCAGGCCCGACTGGATGCCAAAGAGCTGCCCGCGCAGTCGGCCGAGGATGCCCCCGAGCCGATGCTCTGCGCCCTCACGCTCGTCAAAGGGCTTGAGCAGCGTGAAGATCAGCCCCTGGTTGGGCGCGGCGCCGCTGAAGCTGAACCCGGCGATGGAGAACACCGTGGCCACTTCGGGAGTGGCCATCATCACCTGCTCGGCCTCCTTCATGACGTTGGTCGTGTATTCGAGGGACGCGCCGGCGGGCGCCTGGATGATCGAGATGAAGTACCCGGCGTCTTCCTCGGGCACAAACGCCTGGGGCACCCGCAGATACACGACATACGTCAGTCCGAGCAGGCCAAAGAACAGCACCGCCATCGCCCAGCGCACTCGCATCAGGCCGGTGATGACTCGCACGTACACCGCCGTGCCCCCGTTGATGACACGTTCGACGCCGCCGAAGAACCAGCCCTTGCCGAGCGTCGAGTGCCGCAGCAGCAGCGCCGACAGCGCCGGGGTCAGCGTCAGCGCGTTGAACGCCGAAATGGCGACGGCAAAGGCGATGGTCAAGGCGAACTGCTGATACAGGCGTCCGGTCGTACCGGGGAAAAATGCGACCGGTACGAACACGGCGATCAGGACGATGGCCGTGGCGATGACCGCCCCCAGCACCTCCTTCATGGCATCGGAGGCCGCCTGCGTCGCGCTCTTCTTGTAGTCCTGAATGTGACGTTCGATGTTCTCGATCACGACAATCGCATCGTCGACGACGATGCCGGTCGCCAGCACGATCGCAAAGAGCGTCAAGGTGTTGATCGAGAAACCGAGCAGATTGACGAAGGCGAACGCACCGATGAGTGACACCGGCATGGTCAGCGCCGGAATCAGCGTGGCGCGCCAGCTCTGGAGGAACAGGAACATGACCAGGACGACCAGGCCGACGGCCTCGGCGAGTGTCCACAACACCTCGACGATCGACTCCTGGACGACGGTGGTCGTGTCGTAGGCGATGTTGACCTTCAATCCCGGAGGGAAACTCTGCGCCAGCCGATCGAGCTCAGCTCCCACGCTCGAGCGCACGTCGAGGGCGTTGGCCGATGGCAGGGGAGTCACGGCGAAGCCCACGGCTTCAATGCCCTGAAACCGCAGCACCGACGAGTACGCTTCGGCGCCCAGCTCCGCTGTGCCGATGTCGCGCAGCCGCACCAGCGCGCCGTCTCGACCGGCCTTGACGATGATGTTCTCGAAGTCGGCGCGTTCGCGCAGACGACCGGCCGCGCGGACGCTGATCTGATAGGTCTGACCGTCGCGGGCCGGCGAATCGCCGACGCTGCCGGCGGCGACGTTGACGTTCTGTTCGCGCAGCGCACTGACCACGTCCCCGGCGGTGATGCTGCGCGCGGCCAGGCGTGTCGGGTCGAGCCACAGGCGCATCGAGTACTTGCGCTCGCCGAAGATGACGACGTCGGCGACACCTGGAAGGCGCTTGAGCGAGTCCTTCACATAGACGTCGATGTAGTTCGACATGAAGAGTGAGTCGTACTCACCCTTCTCGGAGTAGACCCCTGCCGCGAGCAGGAAGTTGTTGCTGGCCTTGGCCACCGTGACGCCAATCTGGCGTACCTCGGCCGGCAGGCGACCGAGCGCCTGATTGACGCGGTTCTGCACGTCAACGGCGGCGAGGTCCGCATTCCGCGATGGGTCGAAGGTCACCGTGATCGAGCTGAAGCCGCTGTTCGTGCTCGAGGACGACATGTAGAGCATGCCCTCCACACCGTTGATGGCCTGCTCGAGCGGGGTCGTCACCGAGGTTTCAACGGTCTCGGCGTTCGCCCCGATATAGACCGCCGTCACCGCGACGGTCGGAGGCGCGACGTCGGGGTACTGCGCCACGGGCATCGACGGGATGGCGAGCGCGCCCGCCAGAACGAGCACGAGGGAGCAGACGGTGGCGAGGATCGGACGCGAGATGAAGGTATCGACAAACATGTCAGCGGGACCTTAGGACGCCTTCACGGGTGCGCCATCGCCGAGTTTCTGCAGGTTCGACACGATGACACGGTCTCCCGCGGCGAGCCCGCCCACGACGACGTACTCATCCCCGATCACCTCGCCGACGCTCACCGGCTTCTGGCGAGCGACCTGTCCCTTGTCACCAGATTCCACCACGAAGACAAAGTACTGACCGTTGACGCGATTGAGGGCGACGACCGGAACGGTCAGGCGGGCTTCGTTGCTCCAGATCAGCCGGGCGCGCACGTACTGCATCACGCGAATGGTGGTCGGAGGGCGGCGCAGCGTGGCCTTGACCAGCACCGACTGCGTCGCATCGTCGGCGCGCGGGGCGATGAATGTCACCGGATCGCTCGAGATCACCTCTCCGTTCGGGTCGACCAGTTCGACCGTCAGTCCCTGGCGGAGCTGTGCCGCACGTTCGAGCGGCACGTTGATATAGGCCTCGAGGCCCTGTGCCTGGTCGATCGTGGTGATGGGCGTCGACGAGGTGACACGATCTCCGGCCCGGATGCTGATCTCGCCCACGATGCCGTCGGAAGGGGCGGTGACGCGGTAGTACTGCAGTTCGACCTGGCTCTCGCGAATCTGCGCCGCCACAGTATCCAGCTGGGCGCGCGCAGTCTTGGCGGCCGTCTCGGCCTGCTCGAGTTCCGCGCGGCTCACTGCGCCGGCATCGAAGAGCTTCTGCATCCGGGCGAGCTGCTGGGTGGCGTACGCCAGGTCCGCTTCGCGTGCCACGCGCGTCGATTCAGTCGTGGTGACGGTGGCCTGCTGCTTGTCCGGGTCGATCTGGATGAGCGGCTGACCGGCGCGGACGCTGTCGCCAGCCTTGACGAAGATCTGACGGACCGTGCCTTCAACCTGAGGTTGAATCGTCGTCGACCGCAGCGACCGGATCGTGGCGACGTATTCCGAGGTCTGCGCCACCGGTTTGAGGGCCAGGGTGATGGACATGACGTCCATCGGAGGAAATGCCGCACCACCTGCAGGGGCGCCAGCGTTCGGACTGCCTCCGCACGCCGAAACCACGGCGGCGGCCAACGCACAATACGCAACACGGTCACGAAGAATCATTGGAGTGTTCCCGAGGCGGCCCCGGGCCCAGTGCCTGAGGCGGGTGAGGAATAATTCACTATAACTGAGAACGTCAGTCGCGGGCGAGCCTGAAACCGAGGCTGAACCCGCGGTCCTGCGGCCGGTGGGTGTAGCGCAAGGCGCAGCGCGCACTGTCGGCGCCGAAGTAGAAGCTGCCACCACGAATGACTTTCAGTGGTGACGCGCATGCCCCGACCGGGTCAGACGCCTCAACGCCGGGATACGGGCAATGCTCGTCTGAGGTCCATTCCCAGACGTTACCGTGCATGTCATGGAGCCCCCAGGCGTTGGGCGGGAACGAGGCGACCGCCACCGGTGCGCCGCCTCCGGCGACGGCACTCTCAGGCGAACGGGCGAAGTTGGCGTCGGCGTGCGTCAGCGTCGATCGGTGTGAATACGGCGCGCTGGCACCGGCTCGGCATGCAAACTCCCACTCCGCTTCGGTGGGGAGCCGGAAGCCCCCGCCAGGTGTCTGCGCGTTCAGGCGAGCGATGAAGGCGTTGACCTCATGCCACGTGACGTTCTCGATCGGGTGATCCTCACCGCGATCTCTGAACCAGCTCGGGTTGCTCTTCATCACCGCCCACCATGCGCGCTGTGTCACCTCGGTCGTCCCCAGCCAATAGGGTCGTGTGATGCGTACCGTGTGCTCGAATTCCTGAGACTCCCGACCAGGTTCATCGAGTGGCGAACCCATCGTGAACGTCCCTGGCGCGATCAGACGGAACGCCAGGCCCGTTTGAGCATCGACCCATGTCTCGGGTGGGCGGGCAGATCGTCCTGGTGAGCCACAGGCGACGGCACAGGCGAGCAGCAGGAGGAGACCGATGCGGCAAGCAGGGTGTTTCATGCGGCGCGGCGACGTGTTTGGGCGAGCAGTGTAACCGTTCCTGCCAGCGCAGGTATTGCTCAGGACGGTGATCGAGGCCGGCCGCCGGCGGCGATGAGATTTGTGCTTGACAGACATGGTGCTAGGTATTTAGCATCTGCTAGTTTCTTAGCAGGAGCACTGGAACGCAATGGCTCAGACCCAATCCGCCCAGCTCAGTCGACGCGAGCGTCAGATTCTTGACCTTCTCTACAAGGCCGGCAAGGCGACCGCCGCAGACGTACAGGCCGCCCTTCCCGATCCGCCAAGCTACTCGGCCGTGCGCGCGATGCTGCGCATCCTCGAAGACAAGGGACACGTCAGGCACGACCTCGATGGCCTCCGCTACGTCTATATGCCGACGGTCGGGCGCGACCGCGCCAAGCGCTCGGCCCTCAAGCACGTTGTGAACACCTTCTTCGACGGGTCGGCTGCCCAGGTAATGGCCGCCCTGTTCGAGATGTCACCCCGGGAGCTCGGCGACGAGGAACTCGCCCGGCTCAAGCGACTCATCGACAACGCTGGAAAGGACGGCAAGTAATGACGGCCACACTTCTCGTGCAGATCGCTGCCAAGGCCACGTTGGTCCTGCTGGCCGGCTGGGGCCTGACCCGCTTGATGGCGCACACCTCGGCCGCGGCCCGCCATCTGGTCTGGGTACTCGCCCTGGTCGCCGCACTCACCGTTCCTCTGATGCACATTGCAGGTCCGGCGTGGACGCTGGCGGTGCTGCCTCCCGCGGCAGTGCCAGCCGCGTTTTCTCACGCTGTCGTCGCGCCAGCGCCCGTCACCGCGATAGCTGGGCTGCGCGAGCGAGTCGCGTCTTCGACCGCAGTCGAACTGTCCGGCGCGAGGGAGTCCGCGGCTGCCGCGCCGGCCGGTTCAGACGACGGGGCCGGGGGGGCGATGCCATCGGCGTCGGTGTCTTGGGGGGCGCTCGTCGTGCGCGTGTGGCTGGCTGGCGTGGCGTTCATGTTGCTCCGTCTCGTGCTCGGCGTGGCGTGGGCTGCGCTGACGGTGAGACGTGCGGCCGACCTTCCCCACACGGGATGGCTCGACTCTCTGGACGAGGCCTCGATGGCCCTCGGCCTGACGCGCCGCGTCGGGCTGAAGGTGAGTGAAAGGGCCGCGGTGCCCATGGCGACCGGAATCTGGAAAGCTGTGGTGTTGTTGCCGCTGTCGGCTATCGACTGGCCGGAGGAACGTCGGCGCGTCGTCCTTCAGCACGAGCTGGCGCACGTCAAACGACGGGACTGCCTCATTCAGGCGCTGGCGCAGTGCGCGTGTGCCATGCACTGGTTCAATCCGGCGGCCCATCTGGCCCTGTCCAGCCTGCGTGCCGAGCAGGAACGTGCGTGCGACGACATCGTGCTGGCGGTGGGCACAGACGCGCGCTCGTACGCGGATCACCTGTTTGAAATCGCACGCAGCTTCAGAGCGGCCTCGTTCCCGAACTGGGTGGCGATGTCGATGGCGCGGCCGTCACAGCTCGAGGGTCGAATGCTGGCGATTCTCGACGAGGCGCGGGTTCGCTGTGCGCCGTCGGCGGCGCTGCGGACCGCGCTGGTGGTCGGCACGCTCGTCGTGGCCGTGCCCTTCGGCGCCCTGCGCCTGGCCGCGCAGTCGGGCCCCGCGCTCGATGCGACGTCGGTGCAGGGTGTCGAGGCCACGCCCGAGTTGGCTTTCGAGGCTCCGACCCCCGCGCCTGCGGAGAGTCCGGCCGACCGAGTCGATGCGGCCCTCGGTGCTGCCAGCGTTGAGGTCGTGCACGGCGATCTGGCTGACGTAGATTTGCTGGTTCCCTCGCCGGGACTTCGCTTCGGCGATGCCATCCCGGCGGGCGCCTTCGGGCACGACTCGATTCTGGTGAGCAAGGTGTTCAAGGATGCCACCAGGAACGCGAAGTGGTTGCTGGCGCAGCCGGTCAGCGCCGCGCAGGGCAACCCCGCCGTCAGCGACGAGACACGCAAGCGAGTGGCCGACGCGCTTCTGACGGCGTTGAACGACGACAATCCTCAGGTGCGTCAGGAAGCCCTGTCGTCGCTCGCGTCGATGCGCGATGAGCGCGCTATCCCCGGACTGGTTCGTGCCCTGAGTGACCCGACAGCCGAGGTGCGCATGCGGGCCCTGGGCGCGCTCGTCCAGTTCGACTCGGCACCCGCGGCAGACGGCATGCTGATAGCACTGAAGGATCGCAGTCCCGAGGTGCGGGAGCAGGCTGCGCGTCATCTGGCTGCATTGCTCAGCCGCGGGCGTCTGAGCGATCCGAAGTACCTCGAGGCGTTCTCCGCCCTGTTGAAGGACGACAACGCGGACGTCCGCGAGCAGGCAGCTCGTGCGCTCGGGCAGATTGGAAACGCGAATGCCGTCCCGGCGCTGAGTGCGCTTCTGAAAGACCCGTCCCGAGACGTACGGGAACGAGCCGCCTCCTCGCTCGGGAGCATTGCTGATCCCCGTGCCATCGACGCGTTGACCGCCGCACTCAAGGACGCCGAGCCGTCCGTGCGCGAGCAAGCCGCGCGCGCCCTGGGGCAGATTGCTCGCGGGCAGCGACGTGGCGTTCGACCTGGCGTCCCGGTGCCACCGGCGCCACCGCTGCCGCCCCGAGCACTGGTCGACCAGGACCAGATTCGCGAGATGGCGGCGCGCGCGCGCGAGTTCGCCGAAGACGCCCGACGTGACGTCGAGCGCGCGATGCGCGACCTGAACAGGTTCGATGTGGCCCCGGTACCGGAGCCGGCACCGGCTCCACCTGCGCCCCGGCGCTGATTCCCAGGCGATTCAACAATTCATACAGGGCGGGTCCGAGGGGACCCGCCGCTGGAGGGCAGTCATGCGCTCGACGCTCTACGTGTGCGCGGCGGTTGCGATCGTGTGCGCGTCAATCTCGGCGCAGGTTCAGGGGCCTCGAAGCACGCCGGCCGGTATCGCCGAGCTCGTCAGCCAACTGTCGGCCGGCGAGGCCGACAACCGCGCCGCTGCGGCCTGCGCACTCAGGCAGAAGGCACGACGTGCGGCGTCGGCGATCCCGGCGCTGACGCGCCTGCTCGCTGACGCCACGCCGGTGAGTGCTCCGTGCGCCTGGTTCGACGGCGAGTTTGGTCTGTCGAATGGTCCGCCTCGCACCTCACCGGGCTACGAGGCCGGGAAGGCCCTGGGCTCGATCGGACCGGCGGCGCTGGACGCTCTGGTTCAAGGGGCCGGCAACGCTAATCGTGATGTCAGGCGTCACGCGCTTCGCGGACTTGCGGCCGTCCGCGATGTACGAAGCGTCGGAGCCCTGGTCTCGGCTACCAGGGACTCCGACGCGCTCGTGCGCGGGGAAGCCGCCTCGGCCCTTCGCGGGAAGGAAGGGGCCGCCGTGGCCCCCGCCCTGGTGTCGCTGATCAAGGACAGCGAGCCGGTGGTCCGCGCCCGTGCCGTGCAGTCGCTCGGCTCCATGCGTGGCGAACCCGTCATGGCCGCCCTCATCGCGGCACTGGGCGATGGTGACGTCCTCGTTCGTGTCCAGGCCGCCGCTGCACTCGGGCGGCGGCGGGACCCCGAGGGCGTTCGCCCGCTGATGGCGGCGCTCAACGACCGAGCGCCTGAGGTGCGGGAACGAGCCGTGATGTCGCTCGGCATGGTGCGCGACGCCACGGGCGTTCCGGCGCTGCTGCCCCTGCTCGAGGACCCCGACCCCGACGTCCGTGATCGCACGGCGATGACGCTCGGACAGATAGGCGACCCGCGGGCGGCCGCGGCCCTCATCGAGGCGCTCGGTGATGCGGACAGCGTCGTGCGAGAGCGCGCGGCACAGGCGCTGGGTCAGTTGCAGCGGCATCGCTGAACGTCGCTCGTAGCCATGGAGCGAACAAGCCGTATTCAGCACTGTTGAACCCGACGGTCGAGTGCAACGTCCTTGAACCCGAGGAACCGTGATGCGCATGCGAGACGCTCTCAGGTGCTGTTCTCTTGCTGGTTTTGTCGCCGCAGCTGTACCGGCAGGTGCACAGGAACCAGCGGCGACCAGCCGATTACGAATTCCGGCACCAATTCCGGCGACGACTGCGTCGATCTCACTCGACGGCACCGTCACCGAGGAGCTCTGGCAGCGTGCCCTGACGCTCGAGCTGCGCTACGAAGTACGTCCTGGAGAGAATATTCCGCCGCCCGTCCGGACCGAGATGCTCCTGGCGCATGACGATCGCAACCTCTACGTGGCGTTCAGGGCCTACGACGACAGTCCTGCCTCGATTCGTGCCAGATTCACCGACCGCGACAACATCTTCGCTGACGACTGTGTCGGCGTGGCGCTAGACAGCTTCAACGACGAACGACGCGCCTACGAGTTCTTTGCCAACCCGCTCGGCGTCCAGGCTGACATGCTCATGGACGACACCTCTGGCAACGAAGACTCCAACTGGAATGCGATCTGGAGTTCAGCAGGTCGAGTCACGGCGACAGGCTTCGAGGTCGAGATGGTGATTCCGTTCACGCAGCTGCGCTTCCAGGCGGCAGACGGGGCGCAGACGTGGGGCATCGACGGCATCCGCAGCTACCCGCGGCGCGACCGCCACCACATTGGCCTCTTTCCGCGTGTGCGCGGCGAGAACAGCTATCTCGGCCAGGAAGCCAAAGTCTCAGGGTTTTCCGGCGTCAGGCCTGGCCAGAACCTCGAAGTCGTTCCCACGGTGACGACCGTTCGCGCCGAAACGCAGCGCAGCCTCCGCGATGGATCCAGCGTTCGCACCGACGGTGACCTTGGACTGTCCATCAAGTGGGGCGTGACGCCGAACGTCACGCTCAACGCCACCGTCAACCCTGACTTCTCTCAGGTCGAGGCTGACTCGGTACAGCTCGACGTGAACAGTCAGTTCGCGCTCTTCTTCAACGAGACCCGTCCATTCTTCCTCGAGGGGGCTGATCTGTTTCGCACCTCGCGCATGACCCTGCTGCATACGCGCCAGGTGGCGCAGCCGACCGGTGCGGTCAAGGCCAGCGGGAAGATTGGCGCGCATGCTTTCGGCTTCTTCTCCGCGCGGGACGAAACCACGGCGGTCATCTTGCCGGAGAGTCAACGGTCGACAACGCGCGTACTCGACGAGGGGACGCTGGCGACTGTCGGACGTTACCGCTTCGACGTGGGACGGAATTCAACGGTGGGCGCGATGGTCACCGACCGGCGAGGCCGTGTCTATGCGAACAGCGTCGTCGCCGTAGACTCGCGCCATCGGTTTTCGGCCGCCGACAGCGTTACCGCGACCCTGGCGTACTCGGCGACCAGAGATGACGCCGTGATCGTCCCCGCGGAGAGTGGCCCCAGGCGCGCGGCCTCAGCGGTGGACGTCGTCTTCAATCACAGCGTTCGCAACTGGGAGGCGTTCGCCAACTTCCGCGACTACGGCAAGGACTTCCGTGCGGACCTTGGCTTCATGACACAGGTGAACATCCGACGCTGGGAGTACGGGGGGAGCCGAACCTGGCACGGCGGACCCACCCAGCTCTACAACCGCATCCAGCTCAGCGGAAACTTCGATCAGACCGAGGAGCGCAACCATTCGCTGATCGAGCGGGAGTGGGAGGGCTACCTGTCGATGAATAACCGCCGTGAATCCTACGTCCAGTACGGCGGTGGCATCCGGACCCGCGTCTACAACGGAATGCGGTTCGACCAGGTGTTCCAGAGCGCCTACGCCGAAATACGACCATCGCGCGATCTGCAGCTCGGCATCAATGCGAACTGGGGAGACTGGATCGACTTCGCGCACACGCGGACGGCCGATCAACGAACCGTTCGCCCGTTCGTGAACCTGAACTACGGCCGCCATCTGGCGGTGAAGTACACCAACATCTTCGACTGGCTCGAGGTCTCTGGCGGGCGACTGTTTCTGGCTCGGGTGCCGGAACTCAGAGTGATTTACCAGCGGGATGCCAGAACGTTGTTCCGCACGATCCTGCAATACACCACTGTGAGGCGCGATCCCGCGCTCTACGCCAGCCCGGTGGTGCACGACAGCCGCAACCTCTTCGCCCAGTTGCTCGTTTCCTACAAGATCAACCCGCAGACGGCCCTCTATTTCGGGCTGTCGAGCGGCGCCAGCGCCACCGACGAGCGGCCGTTGACCAGTGACAGCCAGACGCTCTTCGCCAAAGTCAGTTACGCATGGCTGAAGTAGACGTGGAACCTGGCGGCGCGGAGGTCCGTCAAAGAGCGCCGGACCGTGCCACCGACGCGGTCCTGCGCCTGGAGGCCCCATGAGACGGTCGCTCACGTCGCTTTTTCTGCTCGCCCTCGCCCTCGTGTCTTCGGCGTGCATCGTTGATGCCCGCAGCGCTGACCGAGCCACCGGCACTTTCAGTCGGACCCTCGAGGTTACTGGTCCCGTCCAGCTCGAGATCGAAACGGGAGCCGGCGAGATCAGCATCAGGGCTGTGGACAGCGGGCCGATGCGGGTCGAGGGACGGGTGAGTGCCGGGGGGCGCCGGTTCTGGAACAGCGAGGACGGCGCGGATCGGGTCCGCGAGATCCAGAAGGCGCCGCCGATTGAGCAGGCGGGAAACGACATTCACATCGGGCGCTGGCCGCGCTGGAACAACGTGCGCATCAGCTATCTGGTGACCGTGCCGAGGGACACGAGCCTGCGACTTCGGACCGGGTCTGGCGATGTGGTGATCGGCGATCTCAAGGGTCCGGTCGCCGCACAGCTGGGCTCAGGAAACATTCGCGTTGGTCGTGTCGGTGGCGACGTCCGCGTGCGGACCGGGTCCGGAGACATCGAACTGCAGGAGGCACTCGGCGCCATCAACGTCAGCACCGGGAGCGGCGACGTTCTGGTGCAGGCGACCGGCGCCAGCCGGGCAGAGGTCACGACCGGGTCGGGTGACGTTGAAGTCGAGGGAGCCGGTGGAGCCCTGCGTGTGCGCACCGGCAGCGGCGAAATCCTCGTGACCGGTACACCCACGGCGCCCTGGGACCTTGGCACGGGTTCTGGAGATGTCAGCATCGAGACCACCGACTCCGCAGGCTTCAACGCCGACATACGAAGCTCCTCCGGAGACATCGACGCTCGAGCCGTTGTCGCGACCGATCGCAATACGAGGCACGAGGTCCGCGGGACCGTGCGTGGTGGCGGCCCGCTCGTGTCAGCGTCAACGGGTGCCGGGGAAGTCAGAGTGCGCTGAGACTGGTCCGTCCTTTCCAGGCTTGACATGCTACGTGTGTAGCAGTAACGTGCTACGCACGTAGCATGGCAAAGTCAATCTCGCCCCCTGGTCCTGAGCAACTGAGCCGCCGCGAACGCGAGATCATGCACGCGGTCTTTGCCCTGGCCAACCGGGCCTCCGCTGAAGACATTCGCGCCCGCCTGACCAACCCTCCCAGCTATTCGGCCGTCAGAGCGATGCTGGTCAGGCTCGAGGCCAAGGGCCACCTGAAACACATCCAGGATGGCCAGCGGTACATCTACGCCGCGACCACATCCCCGGCATCCGCCAAGCGGGCTGCGCTGCAGCACTACCTCGGCGTGTTCTTCGAAGGATCGCGCAACCAGCTGATGGCCACCCTGCTCCGCCAGGAACGGTGGACCGACGAGGAACTGGATGCGCTCTCGGCTGACATCGAGAAGGTCAAGAAGGAAAGGCGGCGATCATGATGGACGCGTGGATCATCGCGAAAGCGACCCTGGTGTTCGGCGTCTCACTCGCAGCCGTGGCTGTTCTGCATGAACGGTCCGCGTCGTTCCGGACGCTGGTACTGACCGCCGGGTTTCTCATTGCGCTGACGCTGCCGATCGCGGCGTGGCTGATGCCGGTGGTCGCCGTGCCGTGGCCGACCGCCATTCAATCCGACCCGACGGGCCCGTCCCTTGATGCGCGTGCGGTGCAGAGAGTTCTCGACATCCGCTTCGCTCCGGCTGAGGTCGACGGGCCGTCGGCACGGCCCATCAGCGGCCGAGCGACAACGTGGGCGGCGGCCATGCGAGCGGTGTGGCTCACATGTAGCCTCACGATGCTGGTCTCTCTGGGGGTGTCCCTGTGGCACGCCGCTGGTGTGCGGCGGCGGGCGCGTCGATGGGAGCCGTCCGGCGATGACGCCGGTGAGTGGAGCAGTGATGACGCCCTGACACGCGTCGACGTCCGTGTCAGCGACGAAATCCGCATGCCGATGGCCTTCGGTCTTCTTCGCCCTGTGGTGCTGCTCCCCCCAGACGCGGAGGGCTGGTCCACCGCAGATCGAACTCACGCGCTTGTGCACGAACTGGAGCACGTGCGCCGGAGGGACGTCGCCGTGATCGCCATGGCGCGCGCCACCTGTGCGCTCTACTGGTTTCACCCGCTGGCGTGGGTGGCATGGCGGCGGCTGCGACTCGATATGGAGCGCGCGTGCGACGACGCGGTAGTGGTGAGCGGCGACCGGGTTGCGTATGCGGAGATGCTCATGCAGATGGCGCGACGGCAAGGCGGCGATGTGGCGATGACCGCTATGGCGAGCAAGACCGACTTGTCCGCGCGGGTCATGGCGGTGCTCGACTCAAGGCGAGCACGTGGTCGTGTGCGTCTCCGCTCGGCAGGTCTCGCCCTTGCGGTGTCGTGCCTCGTGGCCGTATTCATGGCTCCACTGCGCATCTCCGCTGCCCAGGGCGGAGCGGAGCCAGAACTCCAGCCACGTCCGGCTCCCGTCAAGGGAGGAGGCAGCGTCACTGGCGTTGTGCACGACCCCACTGGTGCACCCCTGGGAGGCCTACTGCTTCTTTTCGAGTCGAACTGTTTCGGTCCCGGGGCCAGGGAATGCGGCTACTGGACCTGGACGCGTACCGACCGGTTTGGACGCTATCGCGTGGAAGGCTTGCCGCCGTGGCACTTTTCCGTTGTCTCGCCGATCGACTTCTTCCCCGGCACGACGTTCAACATCGAACGTGGCCAGACCCTGGTGCAGGACATCACCATGAAGGTCGAACCCGTAGTGTCAGAGTTCACCATCTGCGCCGAGTGTGCGGCGCTTATCGTCCCTGACTCCTTGGCGAAGGAATTCGAGGCCGACCGCAAGGACAGCCTCGACCATCCGGTCAGTGCGCCGCGGCCGTCCACGGGTTGGGAGTACTACAGCCCGGGCAGGGGGTTGTACCCACCTGAACTCCGCGACGCTGCTCTCGAAGGGAGCGTCGTCGTCGAGGGCACGATCAGCACCGATGGCGTTCTGACCGGAATGAGAGCCTCTCCCGCGGGAACGCCCCTGGCGACGGCGACGCTGGCGGCGCTGGCGGAGGAAGTCTGGGAACCCGGACGCGTACGCGGCGTGGCGATAGACGTGCCGTTCAGATTTCTGATCCGCTACACGCTGAAGCCGTAAAGGCGGACCTGAAGGTCCGCCCTCCGTACGAACGCGGGGTGAGTCACAGCTGCCGACCCACACGCGCGGACCCGTTTCCTTGTGGGCGGCGCGGTCGTGGACGAGCGCAGGTATCGCCGGTGGCCCGAATCACTGCGCTCGGCATGCAGCAGCCCGCGGTCTTCGTAGAAGCGAAGCGCCGACGTTGCAACCCGCCGGCACGTCGCCACCAGCGCCGCCCTATCAAGGATCCCCGGGGCTCAACCATCTGGCGTACGAGGTCGAGGATGTCGAGGCCGTGCGGGCACGTCACGACTACGCCTTGCCGGACGTGTTCGTACCGACCGGGCGGTAGATCCGAGCTTTGCCGCCGCCTCGCAACGTGGTAGCGTTCTCGCCTCGTCGGCGCGCGGACCGACGCGGGACCCATGTCTATTGGATCAAACGCTGACTGGAGAGGGTTGCGAGGCGCGGCGGACGCTGCGCGCGAGACCTTGCGCGCACTCGAGGCCGCCGTGCGCTCCGGAATCACGACCGGCGCACTCGACCGTGTTGCGGCGGGAGTGTTTGCCGCGCACGGTGCCCGCTCAGCTCCAGCAACGGTCTACGGCTTTCCGGGTACCGTGCTCATCAGCATCAACGATGAGGTGGTGCATGGCGTGCCGGGTAACCGCGCCCTTCGGATGGGCGATGTCGTCAAGCTGGACGTGACCGTCGAAAAAGATGGATATGTTGCCGACGCCGCTCGCACCGTCATTGTGGGTGTCGGTACTGTTGTGGCGCAGCGGCTTCGGGCCTCTGCCGAGTCTGCCTTTCGCGCCGCCATCAGGGTCGCAACGGTGGGTGCCAGGGTCAGTAGCATCGGCCGCGCGGTCGAGGCCGACGTCAAACGCGCTGGCTTCTCGGTTGTTCGCGGGCTGGCGGGACACGGCGTGGGACGAACGATTCATGAACCTCCGAACGTCCCCAACTTTTTCGATCCCGGCCAGAACGATGTCCTGACCGATGGCCTTGTGCTCGCCATCGAGCCGATGGTCACGGTGGGCAGCGGAGAAGTGGTCGAGTCGCTGGACGGATGGACAATCCGCACACGCGATGGCGGCCTCGCCGCCCACTATGAGAACACCGTCGTCATCACGACTCGCGGCCCGGTCGTTCTGACGGCGTAGCCGGCCAGACGCTGGTCGTCCCGGGAGCTGTCGATGTGGTTGCTGGTTGTGGCGGTCGTCGGATTTGTGTGTGGAAACGGCCTGTTTTGTTACTGGCTGCTGTTTGAGTTCCCGGGCTGGGCGGCGATTGGCGCGAACCACCTCGCCCTGGCGTTCATCATCGACGCCTTCCTCACACTGTTCGTGCTGGCGGTGCGATTCGCGACGCATCCCGCCGGCCGGTACCGATGGCCGTGGTTTGTGGCGCTCTCCATCATTGGCGGGCTGTGTTTCGGCCTGCCCTTCTATCTGTGGCTCAACGAGCGTGATGCGGCGCCGAATGCGGCGCCGCTATAAGTCACGTTGCGTCGTCGCCGAGGAACCCGCCTGACTGGTGTGCCCACAGCGCGGCATAGATGCCACCTGCTGAGAGCAGCCCGTCGTGAGACCCGCGCTCGACGATGGCGCCACCGTCCATGATGATCAACTCGTCCATGCGCCGGACCGTTGAGAGCCGATGCGCGATCACAATCGCCGTGCGATGTGCCAGCAGCGTCAGCAGCGCTTCCTGAATGAGAGACTCACTTTCTGAGTCGAGCGAGCTGGTCGCTTCGTCCAGAATCAGGATCGGCGCGTCCTTGAGGATGGCGCGGGCGATGGCGATTCGCTGGCGCTGTCCCCCTGACAGCTTCACGCCCCGCTCGCCGACGAGCGTGTGGTAGCCCTCAGGGAGCGCGTCGATGAAGTCAGCCGCGTGGGCCAGTTCGGCGGCCCGCAGCACTTCAGCGTCTGTGGCGTGCGGCCGGCCGACGCGAATGTTGTCGGCGATCGAACGGTGGAACATCGACGGATCCTGCGGTACGTATCCGATAAGACGCCGCAACGCGCTCTGTGGCACGCGGTCGATCGGCTGCCCGCCGATCAGGATGTCGCCAGCCTCGACATCCGAAAACCTCAGGAGCAGTCGCGTCAGCGATGTCTTCCCGCCACCCGAACGCCCGACCAGGCCAATTCGCGTGCCCGGAGGGATGGTCAGCGACAGACGGTCGAACAGGAGCGGCTGTGACGCGGAGTATCTGAAACTGACGTCGCGCAGCACCACGCTGAAGTCGGATGGTGTGAAGACCTCGGCGGGCTCAGGGTCAGCCACCGACGGTGGGTCGAGCAGCAGTTCGCCGAACTGCGCGGCGTCGGTCAGCGCGCCCTCCAGGTTGCGGTAGACGCGGTTGAACTCCCACATGATCTGGGTTGCCGTGGAGTAATAGCTGAACGTGATGAACACCGTCTCGAGGCTGCTTCGCGAATCTCCGCGCGTCGCCAGTGCGATGACCAGTCCGAGCGTGTTGGTCAGTACGAACATGGGCGAGGTCACCATGTCGACACGGAGGTTCTGATAGTCCCACGACCGCAGCGTCTTGCGGCCGTAGTCGCCGACGTTGTCGGCGTGAATCCGGGCCTCGTCGTCCTCGCGGGCGAACGCACGCACCGCTTCGGCGTTGCTGATCGAGTCGGCGAGGTGCCCAGCCATCACATTGGAGGCCTGTTCACGCAGGTCTACGAGAGCGCGCCGCCGGCGGATGAGCGGAATCACCATCAACAAGGTCGCGGCCAGCATCGCGAGGAGGCCGACGACGAGCCAGATTGAGTAGGTGGCGAGGACGACGGACACAAAGACCAGCGGGAGCAGCGTTGGCGCCAGCTGGAACGCCAGCACGTCGAACACGTCCTCGAATCGACGGGCGTAGCCGAGCGCGCGCTTGGTCAGCGAGCCCGCATAATTGTTCTGGAAGAATGCCAGGTCCTTGGCCAGCAGTTCATCCATGGCCTCGAGATAGAGCGCCTGCAGTCCCTTGATCTCGATCCGCGCGAGGCAGGCGACCGCGATGCGCCAGAAGATCTGGCTGCCCAGCCACAGTCCAGCGAAGGTGACCACGTACGGCACGAGGTCCGACGCGGTCAGCGTTTCGTTGCGCGCAAAGCGGCCGAGCAGCCTGGCGATTACCAGTGGCGGGGCGTAGAAGTTCATCACCTCGGCGAGCGCCGGCAGGAGGATCGCCCCCGATGCCAGCCACGGCCATCGGCGCAACTGCGCGAAGTAGCGCCGGAGGACCAGCCGCAGCGCTGCGGTCAGACGTTGGGGATCACGAACAGGATCCGGCGCAGTCATAGAAGTCTCACCAGTCGAACGGTTTCCAGGGGGTGCTGTCAACTGGCAGTCGCAGGTAGCCGGGCGTGACGCAATTGGTGCAAGATGCCCGACGTGATGCAGCACGCCGACCTGCCGCACGGAACGATCCGGTTCATGGTTGAGGGGCCGTCCGACGGCCCTCCGATTCTGCTGATTCATCCGCTCGGGGTGTCACTCGAGTTCTGGGACGGCCTGGCCGGCGCTCTACGCGATCGCTTCAAGGTGATCAGGTTCGACCTGCGCGGCCACGGCCCGAATGGCGGCCCGGCGGGTGACTACACCATCGAGGACCTTGGGTCGGATGCGCTCGCGGTTCTCGCGGCGGCCGGTGTGAGCACGGCGCATGTGGTCGGGATCTCCATCGGTGGGCTCGTGACGATGTGGATGGGTGTGCATGCCAGGGCCCAGGTCCGATCGTTGTTCATCGCACAGAGTGCGGCTCGTGTTGGAACGGTCGAGCGATGGGAGGAGCGCCGCGCCCTGGTGCGTGAACGCGGCGTTGGAGCCGTTGCCGAACTCGCGATGGGCACATGGTTTACCCCAGAGTTCGTGCAGTCCCATCCAGTTGAAGCGAATCGCTGCAGGCAGATGATCGCCGCCTGTCCGTCTGCGGGCTATCTCGGATGCTGCGCGGTGCTCAGGGACACCGACCTGCGCAGCGCGTTGCCTGGCATCACGGCACCCACACTGGTCCTGGCCGGCGAGCGGGATCCTTCCACCCCGCGTGCAGACGCCGAGCTGATCGTGACCGCAATTCCGGGCGCACGGTTGAAGACGCTGAACAGTGCGCATATGAGCGCCATCGAGCTGGCGGATGACTTTCGAAACCTCGTCGTGGACTGGGTTGACTCAGCAACCTAGCGCCGTCAGCTATCTGTTCGGGCCCTTCCGGCTCGACACCGGCGAGCGACGGCTCGTTCGGGCGTCCGAGCGGCTCGGCTTGTCTGAACGGCACCTCGAGATCCTGTCGCTGCTGGTGTCACAGGCCGGCCAGACCATTCCGAAAGAAGTCCTCATCGACGCGGCATGGAAAGACGTGGCTGTCGGCGACAACAGCGTCGAGCAGGCGATCTCGAGCCTTCGGCGGGTTCTCGGCCCGATGGCCGACGGCGGGCCCTACATCGAAACCGTCCCCAGGCGAGGCTACCGGTTCTGCGCTCCCGTCAGTCGCGCCGTGGCTCGGCAGTCCGACTCGGCGCTCGACGCCCTGCTCGAACCGCACCTGGCGTTTGTCGAAGGTCGAGCCGCGGTCGAAACGCTTGCGCGGGATCAGGTTGATCGTGCCAGAGACGCCTTTGCACGCGTGGTCAGCGCTTCGCCGGACTACGCCCCCGGCCACGTCGGACTTGCCAACGCCCTGATCATGGCCTTCGAGGCCAGCCGCGCCAGCGACACCCCCGATGTGCCGGCGGTGATTGAAGCGGGCGAGCACGCACGGGAGGCGTGCCGCCTTGACCCGCGTTCTGGCGAAGCCTGGGCGACGCTCGCGTTCGTACTCTCGCGATCCGGTGTGGCCGGCGATGCTGTTGCGGCCGCTCGGCATGCCACTCAACTCGAACCGGACAACTGGCGCCATCACGTGCGCCTTTCGTATGTTGGATGGGGCGAGCAGCGTCTGCGCAGCGCGTATCGCGCGCTGCAACTGCTGCCCGGACTCGGCATGGCGCACTGGCTGGCCGCTTCCGTGTACGTAGCGCGTCAGGCCTTTGGCGAGGCTGAAAAGGAGCTCGTGGCGGGCACTGCGGCCCAGGATCGGCAGGAAGCCGGCGCCAGGTTCGGCATCGTCGGACTCCATCTTCTTCTGGGTCTCGTGCACCTTGTGGGTGGGGATGCCGAAGCCGCCGAGTCTCACTTCGCACGTGAGTTGACGTTCGAGTCCGCCGGGCACGTGTACTCGCGAGAGGCAGTCGCCAACGCGTGGTGTGCGCGGGGAGCGCTCGCCCTTCGCGCCGGCGACACGTCTGCGGCGGCGCATGCGTTCTCGCAGGCGGTGCAGGGGTTGCCCGGACACATCTCATCGCTGGCCGCCCTGAGCGCGATGGGAGGGCGGGAAGACGGAGACCTGGTGCGACCAACGCTCCAGTCGCGGATTCAGCGACTGAAGGTCCTGGGCGCGCATGTCGAGAGCGCCGTGGTGGAGAGCATCGAGGACGCCCTGGCCGGGAGGCACGTGGAGGCGGGGCAGCGCGTCCACGCGGCGCTTCTTGCCGCTCCGCCGTCGAGTGCGGGCTGGACGCTCCCGGTTGAACCGTTGTTGAACCCGACCGCCCACCCCGTCGAGTGGTCGCGCGCGCTCGCGACCCTCCGAACCCGCTCGGGATGATGGGATCGCCCTATGCCGTGTGGACGATTGGCCCGCGGCCCGCGGCGCCCGCTGGGGCCGCGGCGGGCGCGAACCGACGCTGGTAGTAGCGCGTCCATACCGCTGTCCCGATTCCACCAATGACCGACGGTGACAGCCACGCCACGATGGGCGCCAGGCCCAGGCTCGACGCGTTGACCACCACAAAGGCCGTGACCGCAGCAATGCAACCGCCCAGCATGCCGTTCATGTGGGCAAACCACCAGTGCAGCGTCGAGGTCGGTGGTCGCAGCCAGTAGCGCAGGTTGGTGACCCCGTTGACGAAGCCGATGAGCGAGAACGCAGCGAAGATCGGCTGGGCGTTCCAGAAGCCGAACGTCGCCATGCCCACGCTGGATGCGACAAGGAGCGCTGGGAGGCCGAGGTCCCACCAGTGCCGATGCGCTCCCGTCCGCTTCTTCGCGCGCAGGACGCGCACACCGGCGGACACGGCTGCGCCCGTCAGCACCGCGATGTAGAGGAGAAACACCCCAAAGCTCTGAGCTTCGGGCCGCGGGTCAAAGAGCAGGCGCCAGAGGGCCAGCAGGACAGCGCTGACAGCCACGGTGGCCATGGCGACCACGAACACCCAGCCCGCGCGCCGGTGAAGGCTGCCACCCTTTCGCGACAGCATCGGGATCCACATCGACGCAAGCGCGACCGACCCGGCGGCGATGTGCAGGAAGAGAATCGGTTTGAACATGAAGCCATTCTGGACGGGAGCCGCCCTCTTCGCATGTGCCACAGGTCACCCTTGTCGATCATGACTTCCGGCACCCCCGCCGCGGGAACGCGGCCGCTAGAATGGCGGTGTGAAAGGCAATGTCTGGCTGAACTGGGCGGCCGTGGTGACGTGGGCAGTGGTCAGCCTGCCGGCGCTGGTCGACGTGATATCCGGTCGGTTAGCGATCGGGCACGCCATCACGTGGGGGATGGCGACGTCGGCCTTTGGTCTGCTCTTGTATCTGTGCATCTGGCCGTCGAGGGTCGGTGCCAGGCATCGGATACCGCTGTTGCTTCTGCAGTCGCTCTGCGGACTGATCATCACGTGGACCAATCCCAATGGTGCGGCCGCGGCGACCCTCGTGATTGTGGCGGCGCAGGTTCCGCACGCGACCGGTGTGCCGGTCACCTGGGCGTGGGTGCTGGTGCAGACCGCGATACTCATTGCCATCTTCGGCGGACAGACGGGCATCGTTGACGCAGTCGCCATAGGAGTGGCCTTCGGTGGGTTTCAGATGTTCGCGGTCGCGACCACGTTCCTGGCCATCAGCGAGCGGCGTGCGCGCGAGGGCCTGGCGATGGCCAACGCGGAGCTCACGGCAACGCGTGAGCTGATGGCGGAAAACAGCAGGGTGGGCGAGCGACTGCGCATTGCTCGCGACTTGCACGATACGCTTGGTCACCATCTGACTGCGCTGAGTCTCCAGCTGGACGTGGCATCACGCTTGTCGGCGGGTCAGGCGGCTGAACAGCACGTCATCGAGGCGCATGCCATCACTCGCCTGCTGCTCAGTGACGTACGCGAGGTGGTCAGCCAGATGCGCGAATCGAGTCAGATCGACCTTGCGGGCGCGCTGAGAGGGTTGGTCACGTCGGCCCGATCGCTGCGAATCGACCTCGACATGCCGGAAAGACTCGAGTTCGGCGATCCGGCTCAAGCCAACGCCATGCTGCGCGCGGTCCAGGAGATCATCACCAACGCCTCGCGACATGCGGGCGCCAGCCGTCTCGCTATCCGCATCACGCAGTCCAGCGACGGCGTCACGCTCGACGCGCGCGACGACGGGCGTGGCATGGATGTGGTCGTGCCTGGAAATGGCCTTCGAGGCATGCGCGAGCGATTCGAAGCGCAGAAGGGTCGCCTCGACATCGTCACCGCTGCTGGCCAGGGATTTGAGGTGCACGGCGTCATGCCGCGCCCCGAGGCGTCGGCATGATCCGCGTCGTGCTGGTCGACGACCAGACGCTCGTTCGTCGAGGCATTCGCGCCCTCCTCGAACTGTCGGGAGACGTGACCATCGTCGCCGAGGCGTCCGACGGCGTAGAGGGTGTCGACATCATCAGGCGAGAACGACCGGATGTGGTCCTGCTCGACATCCGCATGCCCCGGAAGAGCGGTCTCGATCTCCTGCGCGAGATGCAGGCCGCGGGAGACCTCGTGCCGACCCTGCTCCTTACGACCTTCGACGATGATGATGCGGTGCTCGAAGGTGTACGGGCAGGGGCGCGCGGCTACCTGCTGAAGGATGTGTCACTGGAACAGTTGACCGAGGCGATACGCACCATTGCCGCTGGCGGGTCGCTGATCCGGCCAGCCGTCACCGAGCGTGTGCTGCGCGGTCTCGAGCACATCCGGCGCGACTTTGACGCGCTGAGTCCTCCCGATGCGTTGACCAGGCGCGAAGTCGAGGTGCTGCGCCTGATGGCTGGCGGCTACAGCAACCGGGAGATAGCCGAGGCGGTCGGTACAGCCGAGGGCACCGTGAAGAACCATGCGTCGAGCATCCTTTCGAAGCTCGGCGTCCGCGACCGCACACGCGCGGTGCTTAAGGCTCTGGAACTCGGCTACATATAGCGCGTCTACCGCGTGGCGACGAGGGTGACACGATAGTCGCCAGGTTGAATGGGGCGACTGCTGAACGGGTACGGTTGGACCTCGGTCAACGTGATGCGGAAGCCGGCATGCATGACCGACGCTCGCGCCTGGTCGCCGGTATGGAGTTCGTACTCGGCCGCGCTCGAGGCGTCGACACGCACATGGACGATCGCATCGCCACCCTGAATGCAGATCGCGTCGGCCGGGCATCTCGAGTCTCCTGAGACGCGCAAGAAGGTCACCGTCAGCGACGTATCCCTGACCGACACAGACTCTCCCGGAGCCAAGGTGAATCGCTCGCTCAGTCGGACGGATGGACCGGTCGGGGTGTTATCGCAGGCGACAAGGGCGGCGACGATGGAAAGGATCATGAACGGGGCCTTCAGGACCATAGAAAAAGTGTAACCTCACGCGCAACCTGCCACTTTTGACGGTCGGACGAATTGCACCCGCTTGCCCGGATGATCTCTACTAGGCCTCGTTCGTCGCAGTTGCGTCACACCACCTGACCTTCGAGGAGGCCATCTCAATGCGCGGGCCGCTCGTCTTCGGCGCTGTCGTGCTCGTCGTGACCGGGGTGTGGTTTGCGCTCTTTCCACCGCCTGTCGCGCTGCGGACGGCCTTGCCCGACGACTTTGGCGAAGTGGTGGAGGCGGAGGCGCTCGACGAACCTCAGCGGCAGTCAGCCCTGATCCGACGCGTTCTTGCGCGTCAGCAGGCCGTCTACGGAGAGCGCGACGCAAGCGCAGCCGTATCGTTCTGGCCCGGGGTCCAGGCACCTGAACTGGCAACCCTGTTCGCCACACTCGACAGGCAGGAACTGGCGTTTGACGAGTGCGCGATCGATGTCGCCGACTCGACCGCGACTGCGGCATGCGGAGGCTGGTTGCGTTATGTGCCTCGCGAGAGCGATCCACGGCCGCGCAGCGATCGCCACGCGTGGACCGTTCGGCTTCAGCGTGCGGCGGACGAGTGGACCATCGTCGGGGTCAACGCGCGCTAGAGCCGAGTCCTCGCAACTGCGTCAGGAACCCGCGCGCGTCGGCATCGTTGGGATCAATCTGAAGCGCGCGCTCGAAGGCCGCAGCGGCCGCATCCATCTCTCCCACCCGCGCCAACCCCTGTCCAAGCAGCGTGTGGCTGACGCTGTCGTCGGTGTGCAGCGCGATGGCGCGCCTGATTTCGACGACCGACTCCCGTGGCCTGCCTGCCTCGAGCAGTGCCAGCGCGAGGTTGCGTCGCGTCTGCCAGTTATTCGTGTCGAGATCGGCGGCACGCTGAAACGCAGCCAGCCCATCGGCGGTCTGACCATTCGCTGACAATGAGATCGCCAGGTTGGTGGTTGCTTCGATGTCATTCGGGCGAACCGCGAGGTACGGTCGATACGCCCCAACGGCTTCAGCGAATCGTGAGGCGTGGAAGTGAGCCTCCGCGACGACCACCTGCGCGTTGGGAAGGCCCGGCGCTTTGGCGAGTGCACTCTGCGCCTCGGTCATCGCTTCATCCCAGCGGCCAAGTCGGGCGAGTGCGCGAGCAGACATGGCCAGCGCGTCGGGCACGAACCGGAACGCTGGTTCCTCTTTGACGAAGGCGCGGAACTCGGTCACCGCCTCCTCGAGCTGTCCGGCCCGATACAGTTCCAGTCCCAGCGTGTAGTGGGCGCGGGGCGCCTCTGACACAGCGGCGCGGAGGTGAGACAGAGCTTCGTCCCTTCTTCCCACCTTCAGCAGCTCCTCGGCCACGAGCAGCCGGGCCATACCACTGGGCCATCGCTCGAGCGTCACTTCGGCCAGGGGCAGGGCAGCCGCGTATTCGCGGTTGCGCGCGAAGGTCGTTGTGCCGAGAGCCAACACCAGGACGGCTGCGACAGCCACGCTCCGGTTGATACTGCCTGCCAGCCGCCAGATAAGGTAAGCGGTCAGGGTGGTCAGCGCGATCAGCGGGAGATACATGCGACGCTCCGCTCCGACTTCGGTTGCAATCGGCAGCACGCTCGAGGTCGGTGCCAGCGTCAGGAAGAACCAGACGCCCGCGAGTCCAACCGCTGGCCACCGTCGGCACGCCACGATCGTGGCGACCAGCGCGGCCAGAACGAGCAATCCCTGGCCGAGCACGTCGGGCAGTGACAGGGGCAGGGGCGGACCATAGAAGACCACCAGGTCGGTGGGCCAGACAGCCAGACGCAGATACCGCACGATCATCTCGGCCTGGTTCAGCAGGTAGGTCCAGGCGCTGATGCCAGTGCCGAAGCCGGTGGTGTACGGCCGCGGCTCGGTGGCCTGAAGCACTGCGAGCACGACCCAGCACGACGCCAGCGCGGCATACAGTGACCAACGTCTCCGCCACGCATCCTTCCACGATCCAAAGACGACCAGTGAGTCGAGCGCGAACACCGCCAGCGGGGCAGTCGCGATCGTCTCCTTGCAGAGCGCTCCCAGGACGCAGAAGGTCACCGCGAGCGATGGCCACACGCGACCTGAAACCCCAGCGGCGCGAATGGCACAGTACATCGTCAGGAAGTAGAACAGCGTCATCAGCGATTCGGTTCGTTGAGTGACGTAGTTCACCACTTCGTTACCAAGCGGGTGCACGACCCAGAGGAGTGCTGCGACCGACGCCACGAAGTCACTATGGGTCCGGACGCCGGAAGGTACACCCGGCTGAATCAGCAGCTGACGCAGCAGCACAAACGCCACGATGGCGCACAGAACGTGAATGACGAAGTTGGTCGCGTGGTAACTCGTCGGGTCTTCGCCCGCGACGGCATAGTTCAGCGCGAACGTCGCGTTGCTGAGGGGTCGGCCGGCTACCGGCAGTTCCCGCTCCGGCATGAAGTTCTCGATGCCCAGGCGCTTGATCTGCGGGTTGTCCACCACCGTCTCGAAGTCGTCGAGCAGGAGTGGATTGTCGAAACTGTTCGAGAAGGCGGCCGTGCCAACGACGATGATGAGAACGCAGGCACGGAGGGTGGCGGACATCGTTCGCCCGCGATTGTACCCGGGGTGTCAGCTCACCGAAGCTGGCTGCACGCCCCGAGCGTGATCGCGGTGCCCGGATCGTTTGGATCAGCGAACACCGGATCGCAGCGCAGGAACTCGAAGACCTCCGGCGACTGTCTGATCAGCGCCCTGATCGGATCGCCTGCCGCCTGGCCATCGGAGCCCGAATCAAGAGGTTCGATCCGTCGAGTGCCGGCGATGATGACGCCGTTCGGGTTGTCCACATCGTCGAGCAGCAGCACATTGGCACCCTGCAGCGCCAGCGTATCGCGAAGGAGTCCAACCGAGTCGTTTCGCCGATCGAAGCGCAGTTCGACCGATTTGCCACGCGACTTCACGCCGTGCTTACCGTTTCCACCGGCGCCGGCCGACACCTGGGCGTAGTCGAACCAGCCCGGGTTGCCGCGCCACAGCACGAGCAGGTCGACGATGAGCGGCATCGCTTCGGCATTGATCGCCTGCCCATCCGCTGGAGCGTCGCGATGTGCTTCCCACGTTGCGAACACGCCTGGAGCGATCCAGCCCGCACCCGCAGCGTTCCTGGAGGGCGCCTGTTCCTGAGCGTGACTCGTGATGCTCGTGGCGCTGATCACGGCCGTCAGCACCAGCAGAACTGTAAACACGCGACGCGATTGGCTCATATCAGGATGGTCTCCAGACCGGATTTTATATCCCCGCGCCAATCACTGAAGCGCAACCGTAGCCGCCAAGTGAGACAGGTCGTCACTTTTGACGCGGGTGGTCCCTAACGTGTTGACTGTCGCTCAGTTAAGATCCCGCGGTGATGAGCTTCGTCGTTCGCCCAAAGGGTTGGTCCTTCCTCGCTCTACTCACGTGTGTGGCGACGATCGTATGGTCCGGCAGCGCTTTCGCCCAGACTCCGGTGCAGAACGGGTTCCGTGATTTTTCGTTCGGCTCGACGGTCAATCAGAACCCTACCGGTGAGAAGCCCCAGAGCAAGCTGTGGTTCAACGACGGCCTCTGGTGGGGAAGCCTGTTCAACCCGCAGGCGAATGAGTATCGGATCTATCGCTTCGAGGCTGGAAGCCAGACGTGGACCGATACTGGCACGACGCTCGACACGCGGGTGACGTCGAAGGCCGACACGCTCTGGGACGAGACGACGCAGAAGCTGTATGTCGTCTCGCATGTGTTCACTGAGAGCGCAGCCGCCACAACGTCATCGGCAACGTGGGGGAAACTGTTCCGGTACTCGTACGCGGCAGGCACCCAGAGCTATTCGCTTGATGCCGGATTCCCGGTTGACGTCACGCGTGGCAAGACCGAGGCCCTGACCATCGTCAAGGATTTCACGCAGAGACTGTGGGTGACCTACGTCGAGGGATCCAAGGTCAAGGTCAACTGGAGCCTCGGCAACGACGCCACCTGGGGTACCCCCGTCAACCTGCCGGTGAGCGGGACCTCCACATCGGTCAACGCCGACGACATCTCTGCGCTGGTCGCGTTTCAGAACGGTGACATCGGCGCGATGTGGAGCAATCAGAAGACCAAGAGCACGTATTTCACCGTGCACCGCGCCGCCGATGCGCCGACGGTGTGGCAGCCGGTAGAGACGGTGCTTCCTGGCATCGGGTGCAGCGGCTCGTGTGCCGACGATCACCTGAATTTGAAGACCGACCAGGCCGGTCGCGTCTTCGCCATCCTCAAGACGTCCCTCGACACCACCGGCAAGCCGAACATCATCCTGGCAGTACGCAACTCCGGCTGGACCCTCTACACGGTGACCCTCGGTCAGGAGAACGCGACCCGCGGCGTCGTCATGCTCGACGAGGCGAACAGCCAGCTGTATCTGTTTATGAGCGAGACCGGAGGGGGCGTCTTGTACATGAAGACCTCCTCGATGGACACGATTACGTTCCCGACCGGTCCGGGCGAGCCATTCATCAGAAGTTCCACCGACACACAAGTCAACGACGCCACCTCGATGAAGGGCAACGCCACGGCGCAGTCCGGCATCGTGGTGCTGGCCAGCGACGAGGGCTCACGGCGCTACCTTCACAACGTGATCTCCCTCGGCCCCCCTGTTCCGGCGCCCCCGCTGACTCCAGCAGAGCTGGAGGGCCTGCCTGTCGGTGGGGAGATCCACCTGACATGGTCCGATTCGGCGAACAACGAGCTGCAGTTCGAGCTCGAACGCGCCGAGGGTGGTGGAGCATTCGTGCTGATCGCCACGCTTGCCGCCAATACCACCAGCTATGACGATGAAGACGTCCAGCCGTCGACGGCATACAGCTATCGACTGCGGGCAACCAACGGCGTAGGCCCGTCGGCCTACTCGAACACCGCGCAGGTGTCGACGCCCGCGCCCCCCGGCGCCGGCAACGTCAAGGTGATTACCTTCGAAGGCGGAACAGTCGAGGACCTTGCGACCGGCGTTGATGATGTCAGCGGAACCGTGACGATCGAATCGAGCACGCCTCTCAAAGGGAGCTTTGCGGCAAAGGTTGCCGTGAAGTCTTCGTACCTGATCGAAGAGTTCCCTGCGACGCCCGACCTCTACATGAGTTTCTATCTCCGGCTCAACACGGTGCCGTCGAGCGACGTGCAACTGCTGCGCATCATGAACGGCAGCAGCCAGGTCGGGACGTTCCTCCTGCGTTCGACCGGACAGCTCCGACTCAGAAACAACAGTTCCACGGTGGGGTCGGATTCGGCCGCGCTGACAGCCGGGCAGGTCTATCGCATCGGCATTCACCAGCGCGCGAAGACGAGCGGAAACAATGCCGTGCTCGAGGCGTTCCTGATGGCCGGCGACGGCACCTTCGGGGCACCGTTCGCGCAACTGACCAACGGAAGCTGGTCCACGAGCGCCACTGAATTCAGGCTGGGCACGCTGACGACGGCGGTCGTCAATCTGGTGGTTGATGACATCAAGCTCGACAACACGCTGATGCCGACGGGCATCCCGGGGCCACAGGCGCCGACCAACCTGAGCGCGCTGGCGCCGACGGCCAGCGCCGTTGAGCTGTCGTGGACCGACGTCTCGGCTGATGAGACGGCATTCCGAATCGAACGAGCTGGCAGCAATGGTGTGTTCGCCGAGATCGGCACAGTTGCGGCGGACGTCACGGCGTTCCTGGATGCCGCGGTGACACCGGCCACCTTCTACACCTACCGCGTCCGGGGAGAGAACGCTGGAAACCTGGGCAACTACTCGGGCGTCGCGACCGTCACCACACCACAGGTACCACCGGCGGATCCGACCAACCTCATTGCCAGCGTGTTGCCTGGAGGCACGGTCCAGCTGACCTGGATCGACGGCGCAACCAACGAAGCGTCGTTCTCGATCGAACGAGCGGGAAGCGACGGGATCTTCGCCGAGATTGCGGTGCTCGGTGCCAACGCCACCAGTCATGCCGACCCGACGGTCCTGCCTGGCACTGCGTACAGCTATCGGGTGCGGGCGGTGAATGTGGCCGGACCTTCCGGGTATACAAACAGCGCCCCGGTGGTGACCCCGCTTCCGGTCGTGCCCCCGGCAGCGCCGCTGAACCTCAGCGCGAGCGCATCGGCCGTGAACCAGGTGCAGCTGGCGTGGAACGACAATTCGGCGACCGAGCAGTTGTTCCGTATTGAACGCGCACTGGGTGCCGGTGCCTTTGCAGAGATCGGCACGGTGCCATCCAACACGACGTCCTATACCGATACGACGGTGGTGGCGGGGACGGCTTATCGGTATCAGGTCCGCGCGACCAGCGGACAGGCATCGTCGGCCTATTCGAACGTGGCGAACGTGACCACGCCGACCGGGGCAGGTGGCCTCGGCCAGATCCTCAAACTGATGACGTTCGAGGGCGCGACCCTCATCGATCCGGTCACAGGTGCCGACACCGTCAGTGGCTCGGTGACCTTCGAAAGCGCGTCACCGATCAAGGATGCAAAGTCAGCGAAGTTCAGCGGGTCGGCCTATCTGCAGGAAGACTTTCCGGCAACCGCAGACGTGTATCTCACGTTCTATCTGCGCCTGAACTCGCTGACCGATGTGCGCCTGGCGTTTCTGTCCAACAACGGCACGACCGTGGGATCGATCTATACGACCTCGACAGGCCAGTTGCAGCTGAGGGTGGGCAGTTCAGCCGTGACCCCCTCTTCGGTCGCGCTGACGGTGGGCACGACCTATCGGGTGTCGCTGCACCAGAGGCAGGCGGGCGCAGGCGTGACACGCCTGGTCGAGGCATTTGTGGCGCCAGGGGACACGCCGTTCGGGGCGCCGTTCGCCTCCTCCACGACGTCGTGGTCGGGGACTGCCGATCGCCTGAGGCTGGGCGGCACCAACGGTTCGGTGTCTGCAGTCGTCGACGACGTACGGCTTGACACCGGCGCTCCTGCGCCGTCCACGCCACCGGAGGCGCCGCACACCCTGAGTGCAGCGCCCGTATCAAGCGGCGCGGTGCAGCTGGCATGGTCGGACGGGTCGACGACCGAAGCCAACATGCGTGTGGAGCGGTCTGAAAACGGCGGTGCGTTTTCCCAACTCGTGCTGCTCGGTGCAAATGTCACCAGCTTTATCGATACGACGGTGGCAGCGAACACGCTGTACGGCTATCGTGTCGTGGCGATCAACGTCGCTGGACCGTCGAGCCCCTCCAATCAGGTTGATCTGACCACGCCTGCAGCTCCGGCGGCGCCCGACGCGCCCACCGACCTCGTAGCGACTCCGGTGTCGGGCACCGAGGTCCAGTTGACCTGGAACAATCCAGCCACCACAGAGACAAGCGTGCATGTCTATCGATCGACTAACGGCGGTGCGTGGGTCGAGATCGCCGTCCTCGGTGCCGACGCAGCGAGTCTGAGCGATGTCTTCGCCCAACCCGGCACCAGCTACACCTACAGGATCCGCGTTGCGAATGCGGTCTTCTCCGAGTATTCGAACGACGCCATAGTCGTCACACCCTAGCCGCAGATATCGGTCATTCGCCCCTGGAATTTCTCCGCCAATGAACTGACGGTGGAGGCAAAATTCGCCACATCTTTGTGGGAAACGCGGTGGAGATTTGAGCATCGCTGGGTCGACCGCGAGCCGCGCGCCCTCGAGAATGCGTGCTGGAAGCCCAAAAACGCTCGAACCTCGGCACATCTGCAGCTCTGGCATAGTGGTTGCTCAATATGGCGCCATGAAGCCAACGACTTCCCTCATGCTGCGCTGGATCCTCGGACAGGGCGTTGCCCGTATTGCCTGTGAGATCAACCAGAACCCCGACCGCACCTTCAACCTGCGCGTGGTCCCGTCGTGGAGCGGACGGGCCCGAATCGTCGGCCGCTTTGCTGGCGTGGTTGCCGCGATGGAGCGTCACGCGGAGATCGCCGGCACGCTGCGCGAATCAGGCTGGCAGGTCGTCGAGCGCACGTCGCCGGCGCGCCACGCCGCCTGAGCGGGCCAGCCCGGCACGCCGCGTCACCGGCCGAGACGCCAGCCGACGACGCCGTTGATGCGTGCGTGGAGCTCCCAGCCCAGACGCGCCTCGGCACCCACGGTCACGCGTTCGCCGATCGGCACCCGAACACCGACGCCCGCCGTGAACGCGCCCTCATTGGACGTGAACACGCCGCGTGGAAACTGCTGACGTGTCCAGAAGGCCCCGGCTCCGAGAACGATGTACGGCGTGGCTGATGCGCCTCGTCCGCCGGCAGGTCGTACGAAATCAAACGTCACGTTGCCTGTGACGACGTAATGGCTGTGGCTGGTGCCCCTGATGAAGACGACCTCAGGGCCGACCGCGAGCCTCGGGGTGAGATAGATCCGTCCTGACCCTCCCACCATTCCTTCGCTGACGATGCTGTCGTCGGCAAATCCGACCCAGCCGGCGGTGGCGTCGAGCGTCGCGCGACCGCCGTCCTGGGCTTCAGCGACGCTGGAGTCAGCGATAGTCACGAGAAGCGCTCCGAGCAACAACGCCCTGCAGGGGGTCCGCATCACGCGGCATTGTAGCCAGAAGATCCTGCTCGTTGAAGCACCGGTGCCTGAGCCAGAGGCACTGGAGTCGTCAGGCTGACAAGTCGTCGTGTGGAGGTGCCATCATCTGGCAATGACCGTTGACGATGAACGACCGCGGCGCACACTGGCCCTGGACGAGGCCGTGGGGGTCTTGCGAAGCACGCCGGAGGTCGTGGAGGCGCTGCTGCGAGGACGTCCCGACTCGTGGGCTCGTGCGCATGAAGGTCCAGGCACCTGGAGTCCATTCGACGTCGTCGGACACCTCATTCATGCCGAGCGGACGGACTGGATTCCACGGGTGCGCTGCGTGATGGAATATGGCGAGTCGCGGGCGTTCGATGACTTCGATCGCGAGGCCCAGTTCGCCGCGTCGTCCGGGCGCAGCTGCGACAATCTGCTTGACGAGTTCCGCCGCCTGCGCCTCGAGAGCCTGCGTGCGCTCTCGGGGCTGGCATTGACAATGGGGGACCTGAATCGGCGAGGACGGCACCCGGCGCTCGGGACTGTCACCGTGCGACAGCTGATCGCGACCTGGGTGGCGCACGACTTCGATCACGTCGTGCAGATTTCGCGAGTCCTCGCCAAGCAGTACTCGGACGAGGTGGGTCCGTGGAGGGCCTACTTGCGTGTCATCAACGGATCGCCAGTCTGACGACTGGCGTCCCTGACTATGTCGACGTGCGACGCACGTTCTCGGCGCGAGGACCCTTCGGGCCCTGTCCCACCTCGAACTCGACGCTGTCGCCCGCACGAAGGTTGTCGAGCCCCTCGCCGTATACAGCGCTCTGGTGGAAGAAGTATTCCTTCCCGCTGTCGTCCTTGATGAATCCGAAGCCCTTGTCTGCTCTCAACGTACTGATTGTTCCTGTCATCGTCTCTCCAGCTGCGCACTCGATGTGCGTCTCTCGTTAACGGGCACCCCGCCCTACAACAGGCCTCGCTCGTGCCAGTCTGGCGCGTTCTTCAGGGCCTGATATTCGCGTTCCGGAATCGTCCGCCGGGAGTACCGACACGCCGCGACGAACATGTTCTTGTCATCGCGCCAGTCGCTCCGGACCACCTCACACTGAAACGTCCCACCCGAGCCGACGGTCATCGTCAGCACGTCACCCACTTTGGGGACGGCGTCGAGTTCGATCTGCTTGGTGAACCTGATGTCCGTGTTGACGATCGTTTCGAGGGCTTCTTGTCCTTCGCGCCGAACGCGGAGGGAGGGAATGCGAAGGCTGATCTCGAGCGTGTGCGTCATGTAGTAGTCAGGTTGGAGTGGGCAACCGGGACGTCCCGGCGCGACCAAACGAATGTGCTTCCTGAGCGGAAGCGTGGTCGCTGTGAGCCTCATGGGCCGTCGTTGCGGCGATTACTCAAGGTAACACGGCAGGGGGTGAAAAGGGGGTGATTTCCACAGTCCTGCCCGTGCGCGAAATCGCGTGCGGTGGCATTCAACTTGCGCCGCCCCCCTGATTTACCGCTATCGCAGCCCAGCCGGGTGCCGATGACGGTCTATATGGGTCCAACCAGTCAGGTGGCTCGGGTCGTCGTCCATTACGCCGACGGCCTCATTCTCAAGGGTTTCTTGCGAAGTTTCGACCCCGGCAAGGACTCCTTCCCACTCATGCTTCGCGAGGCTGAGCCGGGTGCCTCCCCGCTGCACGTCAGGGTTGCCGACCTCAAAGCGGTGTTCTTCGTCGAGGACTTCGACGGAGAGCCGCAATACCAGGAGCGCAAGGAATTCCTCGCCAATGCGGCTGGGCGACGCCTGGCCGTGCGATTCCACGACGGCGAGGAGCTTCTGGGGACCAGCCTGACCTATCATCCCTCGCGCACGGGATTCTTCCTCTTTCCCGGCGATCCCGGCAGCAACAACGACAAGGTGTTCGTCGTGGCCTCTGCCGTCACTGACGTCCGCCCGGCGGCATAGTCGTCCGCTCTCGCGCCTGCCCGCAAGACTCGCAGGCACTGTCAGGCCTGCTCCGTCAGCATTGACGCCAGCAGTCGAAGTTGGTGGTGCCAATGGTGGCCCACACCCCATCCACAATCATGACCTTGTGGTGGAGCATCGTCCGGTTGTACTCGCGTATTTCGATGCCCGCCTCGAGCAGCGTCCCAAACAGGCGTACGCTGTTGTGCCTGGCGAGCCAGTTGTCGTTGTGGACGCCTGACACCAGGATCTGCACGTCAACGCCCCGGTGCCTGGCGTCAATGAGCGTCTCGACCGCCGCTTCGTCCGGCACGAAATACGGGTTGGCGATCAGGATCGACGTCTGCGCCGAGACGATCGACAGGTAGTACATCGTGCGTACTGCAGACGAGCCGGTTTCCGGTGAGCTCATCAGCGTCTGGAGGCTGACGGTGCCAGCAGCATCGAAGGTCGGATAGTAACTGGCGCCGGTTACCAACTCGCCGGTGCTCTGTAGCCAGTTCTGGGCAAACCCCGCCTGCAGCGGTCCGACGGCAGGACCTTCAATACGAATCTGCACGTCTCGCCAGTGTTCCGGTGACTGCGCGCGACCTGTCCAGTGATCGGCAATACCGGCCCCGCCGGTGAAGCCGATTCGCCCATCGACGATGAGCGACTTGCGGTGGGTACGGTGGTTGAAACGCCCGATCGTGTACCAGTTGATCGGGTTGTACCAGGCGAGCTGGCAGCCGCCGGCTTCGAGCGTCTGCAGAATCTCGTCGCCAATGGTCGCCGACCCCACGGCATCCAGCAGAATCTTGACGGTCACCCCTTGCTGCGCCCTGTCGGCCAGCGCCCGCGCAAATTCGAGACCGATGGTTCCAGTCCAGTAGATGTAGGCTTCGATGGTGATCGACGTCTCGGCCGCCTGAATCGCGCTCAGCATGGCCGGGTAGAACTCATCGCCGTTGTTCAGAACCTCCAGCCGGTTACCGCGAGTGAACGGCGTGTTGGTCGCGCCGGTGACCGTGTTGAGAAACTGCTCAGAGCCGACCTCGAATTCGTGCTCGAGGCCATAGCGTGGCGCGGACTCCGCCGGCGTGATGAGGTAGCAGAGCAGCGCGATGGCGCCCAGCCCGAAGGCCCAGGTCCAGCGGTCGTTCAGCGCCGCGGCGAGGCTGGCACCGAACCAGGGCCACCACGCCCAGAACAATCTGCGCGCGCGTGTCGACCAGGTCGGCGCCCCGGTCATGCGACCGTGCCTGGGATCGAGCGCAATGCCATGTCTCCACTGCCGCGGGACATGCGACCAGCCTGCACGGACCGCTGCGCGCTGTGTGGGATTTGCCATCGCTATGCCTCTTGAGCTGGAACATGCAACACTGACGCCGCAGTTCTCTCTACGTTGTCCCGCCGCCACGCATGGGCACGTGCCTTGCTGGCCCCACTTCTCGAGGTTCACAATGACAAACGGATTTGAAGAATTCGACGCTCTCGCCCGACTGTTCCCCGCTTACCTCGCCTCGCCCGACGGCCCGGGAGACGACCGGGAGATCGACGACCCGCCAGTCGATGGAGACGACGAGGATGACGACGACGAGGATGATGATGACGACGAGGATGACGATGACGATGACGAAGACGACGACGAGGATGAAGAGGATGACGACGACAAGTAGGGAGTGCGCCGGGTGCAATCCGACCCACCGGGCATAACGCGTCGGCGCCATCTGTCGATGGTGCGTTCGTATACCGCGGCCGATGCGTTGACTATTGGAAACGCCGCCTGCGGAACGATTGCGACCTTTCTGTGTCTGGACTACCTGGCCACCGGTGACGGCCGCTTCCTGTGGGCCGCATTCGTGCTTCTTCCAGCGGCGTTGGTCTGCGATGTGTTCGATGGGTACGTGGCCCGACTGAACCGGTCACGTCAATCGGTGCTCGGGGCCGATCTCGATTCGCTGTCGGACATCATTTCATTCGGGGTGGCACCAGCCGTCCTTGGCTTCACGCTCGGGTTGCGCGGAGGCTGGGACATGCTGGTGCTGACCTATTTTGTGGTGTGCGGCGTAAGCCGCCTGGCGCGCTTCAACGTCACCGCGGACGCGCTCGCCGACGTTGAAACAGGGAAGGTGAGGTACTTCGAGGGCACGCCCATTCCGACGAGCATTGCGATCGTCGCGGTGCTGGCGGTGGCGTTCTTTCTGGGACGAACCGGTGAGGGCCTCTGGCTCGGTGCGATACGGATCGGCCCGGCCACTCTCCACCCGCTGGTGCTTGTCTATGGCGCCAGTGGAAGCGCCATGATCAGCGCCACTCTACGCATTCCGAAGCCGTAGAGTGGCGTGCAATCACCAACCGCAGCGCGCTCGGCCTCAGCGTCGGCCGATGATGTCACCGGAGACGATCAGTTCGACGCGGCGATTCTGCTGTCGTCCGGTAGCGGTGTCGTTGCTTGCAACCGGCTGGCCTTCGCCCAGGCCGGTCGCCCCGACCGAGGCCGACGAGAACTTCTGATCCACCAGATACGCGCGCACTGATTCCGCGCGTCGTTCCGACAGCCCCTGGTTGTAGAGGTCGGTGCCGACGCTGTCGGTATGCCCTTCAACGGCCAGCTGCAGGCCCTCGTGCGAGACCAGGATGCCCGATACACGCGCCAGCTTTTCGCGTGCGCCAGGCTTGAGCGTCGAGCTCGCTGAGTCAAACAACACGTCCGACAGGTTGACGATCAGGCCGCGGGCGGTTTCGCGCGTCTCGAGGATGACATTCAGCTGCGTGCGGAGCTGCTCGCGAAGCACCGTCTTGTCCTGCTCCGACTTTGCGGTTGCGCTTCGCGCCTCCGCTGCCTGTCCTTCGGCGAGCCTCTGGGCTGCCTCCGCCTGCATGCGCGCCGCGTCGGCTGCTGAACGGGCCGCGTCGGCTGTTGCCGTTGCGCGTTCAGCGGTCGCCAGCCCTGCGGCCGCCGTACGAGCATTCAGCTCAGCAGCGGCTCGCGCGGTGGCAGCGGTGAGCGCGTCGCGCTCGGCCGCGTCACGCGCGTTTCGCGCCGTCTGCGCGTCGATGTCCGCCTGCCGGCTTCTGGCGGCTTCAGCCTGCGCACGGTTGAGCGCGGCCTGCTCGCGCAGGAGCGCCTGTGACTTCTGTTCCGCCTGGAACGCCTCTTCCTGCCGTTGCAGGCCGATCAGTCGCGCGTCCTCCGCGGTCTGCGACGCCTGCCGTGCCGGCATCATGACCGCGTTCCCGCCCCGTCGCTTCTCCCGCGCTTCTTCCGCCGTGGCCAGCAGGCCTGCGGCCTTGTCGAAGCTTTCCTGCGCAAAGCGATCGGCACCCGCGAGACGTGCCAGCGCGACCGCGTTCCGTGCCTGCGCAAGATCCGCAGACGTCCCTGGCTCGAGTGGCTTGAGCTTCAACGTCGCAGCGTCCTGGCTCATCAGGTAGGTGCCGCGCTTCAACAGCTCGTACTTCGCTTGAATCACCTCGACGCTGCCCTCGGTACCGGCACGGATCACGTTCTCCATCACCACCACGTCGCTGGGCTGCGTCACCGCGAAGTAGGGCTCGGCGGTGACAATCAAGCCAAACGCCTGCAGCTCAGTCGTCACTTTCACCTTGGCATCATTGCCGTCGATCTGGACTTCGCCGAGGTTGGTCGCGCGGCCCTCAGGAGTGACGGCCCAGAGCACGTAAGTCAGGTACTCGGGCCCGAACGCTGATGCCGATCCGAACTTGTCGAACCTGGCCTCCACGTTCATGTAGCCCTGCTCGCCGGACACCTTGGCTTCCCCGCGCGCCTGTGGCATCAGGGCTGTCCCCTGCAGGTCGACCTTGGTGTCGCCTCGGCGTGGCCGGTAGTTGATCGCCGGCGTCGTCCGTCCAATGACAGTGATCCGGAACAGCGGGACATCGCCCTGAGAGGCAACGATTGGCTGCTGGGTAGGGTTGGGCGGCGTCTGCGTGAACGCGACGCCGGGTAGGAGTACAACGGATGCCACGAACGCAGCCGCAGTTTGCTTGAACATTGGGAACCTCAGACGATGTGGGTCGTTCATCTTCGCCAACGTGCGCGGGCGCGCATCAAGGCTGACGAGCAGACCTCACGACTATAGGGGAGCCGGCCTGAAGTTGCCGTTCAATCGAGGACACCTCATGCAGCCGGCACCGGGGGGCAGATGAGATAGCGTCCTGCGAGCGTCAGCCGCGGAGGCCCGCCTTCCGGAGCACCGCCATCATCGGACACCACTGGCTGAACGCCGACTGAAACAGGTTGAGGCCCACAAACAGGGTGAACCACAGGAAGAGCGGGCTGACGTAGATCCCGAGCAGCACGCTGGCGATGACAAAGGCACCCGCAATCAGGCGCAAGGCACGTTCAACGGTCATGATGTTCCTCACAGGTATTCCGCGGTCACCGAATCTGGCTGCAGGGGCTGCTCGCCCCGCCTGGACATGTAGTAGAGGACCGGCACGGCCATTCGTGAGAGGAGGAGCGACGCAACCTCCCCGGCCATCAGCGAGATGGCCAGTCCCTGGAAAATCGGATCGAAGAGGATGACTGCTGCACCGACGATGACCGCCGCGGCGGTCAGGGCCATGGGCCGGAACCGGATCGCTCCGGCGTCAACCACCGCGCGTTCGAGTGGGACGCCTTCGCGGAGGCGAAGTTCGATGAAGTCAACCAGGATGATCGAGTTGCGGACGACAATGCCCGCGCCGGCGATGAATCCGATCATCGACGTCGCCGTGAAGAAGGCGCCCATCGCCGCGTGCGCCGGCAGGATCCCCACCAGCGAGAACGGAATCGCGGCCATGATCAGCAGGGGAGTGCGGAACGACTGAAACCAGCCGACCACCAGCACGTAGATGAGCACGAGCACCGCGGCAAACGCCAGACCCAGGTCACGGAACACCTCGATCGTGATGTGCCACTCGCCATCCCACTTCATCGCGTAGGTGGAGGTGTCGAAGGGCTGGGTGGCGTTGTAGACGCCCAGCCCGTATCCCTCGGGAAGCTTCAGGCGGGCGATCGCCTGGTTCATCGTCCGGATGGCGTACACCGGACTCTCGTTCTGCCCTGCCAGATCGCCCGTGACGTAGGTGACCGGCTGCAGATTCTTGTGATACAGGCTGGGTTCGGTCTGCGTCCACACGGTTCGGGTCAGTTCGCCCACCGCGACCGGCGCTGTACCGTTCAGGTGCAGGGACTGCACGGCCTCGAGGCTCCGCCCGTCGCGCGGCAGCCGTACGACAATCGGCACATCTTCACGCGCCCGAGCGTCGTGCAGCAATCCGATGGTCTCCCCAGACCCGACCATCTGCACGAGCGACGCGACGGCGCTCGAGGACACACCGGCGACGGCGGCTTTCTCTCCGTCCACCACAAGGGTGGCCTTCTGATGCGGCGTCTCGACGTACCAGTCGGTGTCGACGACGCCTGGAGTCTGCTCGAAGATGTCTTTGATCTGTCCGGCGATTTCGGTCCGGCGGAGCGGGTCGGGGCCATAGACCTCGGCGACCAGAGTCTGCAGGACAGGGGGCCCCGGCGGAACCTCCGCGACCTGCAGCGTCGCGCCGAAGGAGCGGGCAATCGGCAGCAACCGCTCGCGAATGCGGCGTGCGACATCATGGCTCTGCACTGAGCGCTCGCCGCTCGGGACCAGGTTGACCTGCAGGTCGGCGAGATGCTGAGCTCTGCGGAGAAAGTAATGTCGCACCAGGCCGTTGAAGTTGTACGGGGAGGAGGTGCCGACATATTGCTGAACATCCACCACCGCATCGTCCTCGAGTGCCGCGGACGCCAGGGCCGAGGCGACGCGCGCGGTGGTTTCGAGCGCCGTGCCTTCCGGCATGTCCAGCATCACCTGGAACTCACTCTTGTTGTCGAAGGGGAGCATCTTGACCGTCACCAGGCCGGTCGGGACCAGCGCCACCGCCGCGAGCAGCAGCAGGCCTACACCCGCCAGAAAGAATGCGCGCGTCCAGCCGTTCCCGATCAGTGGCCCCATCACGCGCCGATAGAGGCGGGTGAAGAAGTCTTCGTGATCGTGCTCGTGGGCGGTCGGTGTCTTCAGGAGGCGGACCGCCGCCCACGGTGTCACCACAAAGGCCACCACCAGCGAGAACGCCATGGCCGCCGACGCACCGATCGGAATCGGCCGCATGTATGGACCCATCAGACCGCCGACAAAGGCCATCGGCAGAATCGCGGCGACGACGGCAAGGGTGGCCAGGATCGTGGGGTTCCCGACCTCGTCAACCGCTCTCAGCGCTACAGCAACCAGTCCATCGCTGGATGTGCCCAGCCGCGTATGCCGAACGATGTTCTCGACCACGACGATCGCGTCATCGACGAGTATGCCGATGGAGAAGATCAAGGCGAACAGGGTGATGCGGTTCAGGGTGTAGCCGTAGAGATAGAACATGAACAGCGTCAGAGCCAGCGTGACTGGGATGGCCACCAGCACGACTGCCGCCTCGCGCCGGCCAAGGACCAGCCAGATCAGCGCCGACACCGAGAGCACCGCCAGCAGCATGTGCCACAGCAATTCGTTGCTTTTCTCGGCCGCAGTCTCGCCGTAGTCGCGCGTGACGGTCAGGTGTACATCAGCAGGCACCAGGGTGCCCCTGACGGTGTCGAGCTTCTGGGCCACGCGATGGGCCACGTCGATGGCGTTGGTCCCCTTCCGCTTGGCGACCGCGATGGTCACCGCGGGGTGCGCGCCGGACGAGCGAGACTGGTAGGTCACGTAGGACGTGGGTTCAGCGCCCCCGTCGTCAACCTGCGAAACGTCGCCCACAGTGACGGTTCGACCGTTGGAGGCGCCGACGATGACCCGACGGATGTCCTCGGCCGTCTTCAGTCGGGTCCCGGCGTCCACATCGACGATCCGCCCGTTTGAGACTGGCCCGGAGGCGGCGATCTGCATGTTGGTGGTCTCGATCGCGCGTCGAATCGCCAGCGGGTCCAGCCTGTAGGCGGACAGCCGTGCCGGGTCGACGTTAATCGTGAGCTGGCGGGATCGTCCCCCGATGAGCGTGACTTCGGAGACGTCTGTCACCTCGGCGATCACGTCGCGGAGTTGTGCGGCCAGAGCCCTCATCTGGTCGTCGCCGTAGCGTTCGGACCACACGGCGATCGCCATGATCGGCACGTCATCGATCGAGCGGGGCTTGACGATCGGGCTGCTGACGCCGGGCGGAATGCGGTCGGCGTTGGCGGCGAGTTTCTGATTCAGTCGGACCAGTGCCGCTTCTTCCGGTTGCCCGACCTTGAAGCGCACGACCACCATGGCGTGACCCGGAGAGGACGTTGAATAGACATACTCGACACCCGGCACCTCCCACAGGAGCTGCTCGAGCGGCCTCGTGACGCGCTGCTCGATGTCGGCCGGAGTGGCGCCCGGCATCTCCACGAGGACGTCGACCATCGGGACGACGATCTGCGGCTCCTCCTCGCGCGGCAGCGCGACGATCGCCAGTGCGCCGAGTGCCAGCGAGGCGCCAATGAAGAGCGGGGTCAGCTTCGAGGCAATGAACGCTGCCGCCAGCCGGCCCGCGGCGCCATAGGACGTCATCAGCGACCTCCCTGGGTGACCCGGCGGCCATCAGTCAGCCCCGGTGGCGGAGAGACGATCACGGACTCACCCTCGGACAGACCTGCCAGCACCTCGGCGCCGCTGACGTTGACCAGTCGCAGGCGTGCGACATCCTGCTCGACCACAAAGACCGACCTCACCTGGCCGCGGCTGACGATGGCCCCCGAAGGGACCGTCAGGGCGCGTCGGGCCGGCTCGCTGAACAGCGCCCGACCGAACATCCCCGATCGCAGACCCGCATCGGTCGGCAGGGTGATCTTGACGAGGAAGGCGCGCGCGTCGGAATCCACTGTGCGACCGACTTCTGTCACCGTGCCGCTCACGGTTCGCGTCTTCCCGTCCGGGCCGGCGTCGATCACGACCGGAACGACACCGCCAGACGCGATCTGCGGAAGCCGCGACTGGTCGACGCGTACGTCGAGTCGAAAGCCTCCGGTGTCCTCGACTCGCAACAGCGGCGTCCCCGGTGCCGCCATGTTGCCCCGTTCGACCATCTTCTCTGTCACGACCCCGTCGAAGGGTGCGACGAGGCGTGAATAGGTCTCGGCCGTCCCGGCGGCTTCGCCGCCTGCTCGAGCGCCGTCAACGGCAGACGCCGCAGCCTGCGCACGCGCGGCTGCAGCCGCGGCACGCGCTTCGGCCGCACGCAGCCCGCCGGTGGCATCATCAAGTTCCTGCGACGTGGCCGAGCGCCTGGCATGAAGAGCCGCGATGCGTTCGTGGGTCGCGCGCGCAAGAGCGAGTGCGGCATTGGCGGCATCGCGATCGGCTGTTGTGGCCAGCACGTCCTGGTCTGCGGAGGCGGTGATCGCCGTGGACCGGCGCACCTGCGCCGCCAGGTCGCGACCATCGAGGACGATGAGGACCTGGCCCATGCGGACGCGGTCCCCCGGCGTGACGCGGACGTCAACGACCGGCGCCAGTATGCGCGACATGATCGTCGCGGTTGTTCGTGCCTCAACCACTCCGCCAGCTTCGAATGTGTCGGCAACGTCAGCGATGACGGCCCTGGCGACCTCGACCGCGAGCGCGGGGTCCTGCGTGTCGGTCGTCGTTTTCGGCGCATCAGCACAGGCGGCCAGGGCCCCGCTGAAAAGGAGGGTGGCCGCGAGGGCTCGTGCGTGGATTCTGTTTGTCATGGTCATCACTGCCGTCCAAGCGCTCGCTGCAGCGCTGCGGTTTCCGTCACGACAGCCACCTGTGCTGCGATTTGCTGCGCTTCCGCCTGCGCCACCGCCTCGGCCGAGCGCGTCAGCGACACCACGTCGGTCAACCCGGCTTCATAGCGGTCGCGGATGATGCGTCGGCTCTCGCGTGCCTGAGCCACGGCATCGCGACCGACCGCCTCGCGGGCGCGGGCAGCCTCCAGTCGCGCGACGGCAACGTGAACATCGAATCGGACCGAGGTCTCGGTTTTGGTCCGCTCGAGCGCGCGGCGGACGCCTTCCTCGCGCGCTGCTGCGAGCCTGGCCTTGTCCGCGAAGCCGTTGAAGATGTTCACGCGGGCGACGGCGCCCACAATCCAGCTCGAGGCACGGGAATTCCAGGCCCCACCGTTCAGTTCCCAGCCACCCTGCATCGTGACCCGGGGAAGGAAGGCGGACCCGGCCACCGTCTGATTGGTGCGCGCGAGCTGCTCGAGGAGCGTCGCGTGCGCCACCTCCGGCCGGTTCGTCACGGCTTCGGCTTCGAGTCCTGCAAGGCTGGTCACATCGATCGGAGTCACGGCGGGCGCCGGTTCGAGCTGAAAGATCGTGTCGAGTGGATCCCCCATCAACTGGTTGAGGCGCGCCCTCGCGGTGCGTTCGTCAGAGGTCGCGATGATTTCCTGCTCCCGTGCGCGCGATACCTGCAGTTCAGCCAGCAGCACGTCGGCGTCGGTGACCCGCCCTGCGTCCCGGCGATTACCCGTGAGCTCCCGGTCCAGAACAGCGGTTTCGGCTGCCTTTGCTGCCGACTGCCGGAGGCCGACGGCGATGAGCACGCGCCCGTACGCGTCGACAACGTTCGCGTTCAGGTCATGTTCGACCATCTTCCCGGTGGCGATCGTCGCCTCCCGGGCCAGGGTGGCCGCCGTGACGCGGGCCCTGATGCCCGCATCAAACAACGGCTGGTCGATGGTGACCGCAGAACGAAAGTTGTCGATCGCCTCCGGGTAGTTGAGGGCCCCAAGTGCGAAATTGTCCGCTGTGAACTGACGCTGGGAGATCAGGGAGCCAAAGACGAAGACAGGTTGGTTCCCGCGTTGCCAGGACTCGGCCACATCCACTCGCGGCCAGTAGCCAGCCCTGGCCTCGGTCACCCGCTGGCCCGCCTCGCGAGTGGCGGCGGTACTGGCGCCAGGGTCAGGATTGCGCATCCGGGCACGTGAGGTGGCCTCGGCCAGGCTCAACGGCGTCTGGGCGGTGGCTGGCGTGACGAGTCCAAGGGTGGCCAGGAGGCAGAGGATGGCGGCGCTGCGAAACATCTCAATGACAAGAGATTCAGGAAATCGCGATTGGTGACAGTGCTCCGGGCCGTATCATCGTCAGGGCTGACGCGCGTGAAATCCAAGGTGATCGCAACCGACCACGGGGAGGGTTCCAGGGAACCGACTCTGGAGGAGTACGCCGAGCTGGTGCGCTCGTCAGCCAGCGGAGATACCGAGGCGCTCGATCGCCTGCTCGTCCATGCGCAGGAGGTCGCCTGGCGCTTCAGTAACTCTGTGTGCGGACGCCAGGACGATGCGGAGGACGCCATGCAGGAGGCGTTGATCAAGACCTACCGTTACATCGGGCGTATCCGGGAGCCTGCGGCCTTCAAGCCCTGGCTGTATCGCACCGTCAAGAACGCCTGCCTCATGGGCAGGCGGAAGAAGGCGGGTGAACCCATGCGGCTGCTCTCGCTCGACGACCCGGCTTTCGGTCACCCTCACCGGGGTGTCGTGGAGGCTCGAGATCCCGGAAGAAGTCCTGAGCAGCTTGCGGAAGACGCGCGGCTGCGAGGTCGCCTTCGCCACGCGGTGCTCACCCTGCCGGTGCCGTACCGGGCGGTCGTCTTCCTGCGGGAGATGCAGGGATTGTCCACACGAGAGGTGGCCCGGGTGATGGGCGTATCCGAGGACAACGTGAAAACCCGTTTGCGCAGGGCGCGTGCCCGGATTCAGGCAACCCTGGAGGCGAGCGAGGGGTGAAGATGTCCTGCGCTAGGGCCGGGCTTCGCAGTCGCCGAAGTACTGCGACACCTCAGGCTCGGACTTGAAGGTGCCCAGGTCTATGGGCAGGTAGTCCGTGCGGGTGTGTGCAGCTTTGAGCCGTGTCCCGGTGGAGTAGCTGGCAAAGACGGTGGTCATCGCAATGCGACCGCCTCGACTGACCTCGAGAAAGTGCAGGGTCCGTCCGTCGAGCTGCACGGTGACGTCATGTTTCCCCGCCGTGTTGCTCAGCATGGCCAGTCCTCCGGCGGCGTCGATCTCGGTCATCTCGAGGGTCAGCACGCCCGACATGCGGACCCGCGGATCGGGCGCGCCGTCCTTGGTCCAGGCACCACGGGTCGAGGAGCTGAACGTGCACTTCAACGACTTGACCGTGGAGAGGTTCGGGTCCGCGCTGGCCTGCGCGCGTGGTCCGGTGGTGCCCACAACCAGTCCGAGAGCCGTCAGCAGCGCCACGGCGGTTCCACTCGTCAGTGACATGCGCGGATCTTACGTCAGGACGCCCGATTACGCCCGGCCGGGTGCCAGAAAGGCATCGGCGAGGATCTCGAACGAATGCACCCGGGCGGCATGGTCGAACATCTGGGCAGTCACGATGAACTCGTCCGCCCCGGTCAGGCGAGCCAGGTCTTCCACGCCTCGCTTCACGGTGTCCCTGGACCCGACAACTGAGCACGCAAGTCGTCGCTCGAGGGCAGCTTCCTCGGTCGGTGACCACAGGCCGGCCATCGAATCGACCGGCGGTGGCAGTGGCCCCGGCCGACCACGCTGCAGGTTGATGAACGCCTGCTGGATCGAGGTGAACAGGCGGTGTGCTTCGGCATCGCTGTCGGCGGCGAACACGTTGACGCCCAGCATCGCGTACGGCTTCTCCAGGCCGGACGCTGACGGCTGAAACTCACGGCGGTAGATGTCGATCGCCTCAAACATCAGCTCGGGGGCGAAGTGGGAGGCGAACGCGAAGGGCAGTGCGAGCGCGGCGGCCAGTCGTGCACTGAAGAGACTCGAGCCGAGCAACCAGATGGGGACGTTGAGGCCGGCGCCGGGGACCGCGCGGACCGCCTGCCCGTCGCGCGGCGGGAGAAAGTAGGCCCGCAGCTCGGCCACATCCTCAGGAAAACGATCGCCGCCGGCAAGAGGGTCGCGACGAAGGGCGCGCGTGGCGGCCATGTCCGTTCCGGGCGCACGGCCGAGGCCCAGGTCTATCCGTCCCGGATGAAGGGACTCGAGCGTGCCGAACTGCTCCGCGACGACCAGCGGCGAATGGTTCGGCAGCATGATGCCGCCGGCGCCGACGCGAATGGTGCTCGTCCCCGCCGCGATGTGCGCGATCACCACCGCAGTCGCGGCGCTCGCGATGCCCGGCATGTTGTGGTGCTCGGCCACCCAGTAACGCCGGTAGCCGAGCCGCTCGGCATGACGCGCCAGATCGAGCGAATTGCGCAGGGCCGTGCCGGCGTCGCTTCCGGCCGGAATGGGCGACAGGTCGAGAATGGAGAGCGGAGTCAGTGGCGGGTCGCAGGCGGCCGTGACGGTGCTGACGGCCACAACAGAACCGGATGGACGGTCGGCTCACTCCCCTCAGGGGCAGAGGTACTGCACGAGGTTTTCGCCGACGGGCAGGCGCCGCAGCCGCTCTGTGCACTGTGGGACGCCGGCCACGCGAAGCGGCGCACCAGCACGGCGACGGCGGCGAGCGCGACGACGGCGACCAACGTGTCCTGGATCAGTGCGCTGAACATGCCGTACCTATGAGACGCCTGCCGCTCGCAGACCCTGGTATACCGCCAGGGCGACCACGTAGGCCAGTCCCGACATATAGCCAAGCTGCAGGGCCGCGTAGCGCAGTTTGCCTGTTTCCTTGCGCGTGACTGCCAGCGTCGGCAGACACTGCATCGCCAGTACGAAGAAGACCAGTGCCGCCCCGGCGGTCGCCGGCGTGAAGACCGCTGTTCCGTCGTCTCGCGTCATGCCGCGAATGCGCGAGATGACGCCTTCATCAACGTCAGCGTCGGCCCCTCCACCAGCCAGCACCGACATCGTGGAGACAAACACCTCGCGGGCGAGAAAACTCGTCAGCACGCCGACGGTCAGTTGCCAGTCAAATCCCAGCGGCCGGAACGCCGGCGCCAGGGTATGCCCGATCTGCCCGGCGAAGCTGCCAGCCTGCTCGGCGCGCGATTGCAGCGCCGCGGCTTCGGCCATGAGCGCGGCCGCACGCTCCGGCGCGACCCCGGGTACGGTGGCCTCGGCCTGCAGAGCCGTGACTGCCGGCGGTACGGGCACTCGTGGGTAGGCACTGAGCCACCACATCACGATACAGATGGCCACGATCACCGTGCCTGCGGTGGTCAGAAACGACAGGCCACGATCCCTGGCGGCAAGCAATGCGTTTTTCACCGACGGCACTTTGTAAGTCGGCAGCTCGAGAATCATCGGGCGTGCACGTCCCCGAAGTATCGTCCGTCCGAACAGCAACGCTGTAAACAAGGCCGCCGCGGCGCCAAGCAGATAGCATCCGGCAAACGCCAGGCCCGCCGCCGCGGGTCGGCCAGCGAAGAGCAGCGTCGTGAGCAGCACGTAGACGGGCAGGCGCGCCGAGCAGCTCATGAACGGCGCAACGAGAATCGTGGCCAGGCGGTCCCGACGATCGGGGATGAGCCGTGCGCTCATGATGCCCGGCAGCGCGCACGCATGAGCCGTGAGCAGCGGGACAAACGCATAGCCAGGAAGCCCAAAGCGGGCAAGCAGCCGATCGAGCACGAACGCCGCGCGCGCCAGGTAGCCGGTATCTTCGAGCAGCGTGATGAGAAAGAAGAGCAGGCAGATCTGAGGCAGGAACACGACGGTGCCGGAAATGCCGCCGACAATGCCGGCGCTCAGGAGGTCGCGCACGGGACCGTCTGGCATCGACGTCTCAATCAGGCGGCCGAGCCCGGCGAAGGTTGCCTCGATGAGGTCCATCGGCACGGTCGCGAGTGCGAAGAGCGTCCAGAACAAGCCGGTCATCACGCCGAGAAACGCCAGCAGGCCCAACACCGGGTGCGTGAGCACGCGGTCGAGGCGTTCGGTCAGTCGGTCCACCCCGTCCGGCGAACTGTCGCCACCCGACACGTCGTCGGCCACATGCTCGGCCCAGGCCATCACCTCTTGTATGGTCGCCGTCGCCGACGGCAGCTGTGCCGGACGCGCCCGCCATGCGTGCAGAAGCGCGGCACGCAGCGCCGGCAGCCCACTGCCGGTTCTGGCGACGATGGGAACGACCGGTGCGCCGAGGTGACGCGACAACGCCGCTTCGTCGATGAGCAGACCTTTCCGGCGCGCCAGGTCGACCATGTTCAGGGCGACCACCACGCGGTGCCGGCTGGCGAGCATCTGAGACACGATGACCAGGTTGCGGCTGAGATTGCACGCGTCGACGATGACGATCAGTCCGTCGATGGCCTGGCCGCTGCCGTCGTTCAGTACCGTCCGCCCGATGGCGCTCTCCGGGGCATCGAGCTGGAGATCGTAGATGCCGGGCAGGTCGAGCACTTCGATCGGATGCGATTGCTCGGGCCACTGCGTGCGGCCGAAGCGGACAGAGGTCGTGGTGCCTGGGAAGTTGGAGGTCTTCGCGTGGGTCCCGCAGAGCGCATTGAAGAGCGTGGTCTTGCCGGTGTTGGGATTGCCGACCAGCGCGATGCGCTGCAGGACGGGTGTGACCTGGTGACTACCCGACGACTGCGCGACGCCGAGTGGCATCATCAGCCCTTGTGGTCGCTGACCGCGACGTACACCGACTGTGCGACCAGCTTCGAAAGTCCGATGCGGGTGGACCGGACTTGAATGATGCAGGGGTCACCGAGTCTGCAGACACGCAAGCGTGAACCGTCGGTCAGACCGAGTGAGCGCAGCACGGCGCGCGACTGCTCGTCCATCACGCGTTGCAGCACGGCAGAGGTTCCGGGCTCGAGGTCGAGCAGGGGTACCGCCGCGTTGGGGCCTGTTATAGAGGGAGGGGAAGCCGGGCCGTTGGCCATTGGTCCGATCCTACTACGATTTGAGACTAGTTCTCAGAATCGTTACAGACCGCCGGGCGCGCGCGTCCTATACCATTAGCCCATGATTTCCCAGACGCTCAGGCAGAGTGTGTGTGGGGCGCTCGCCCTTTGGCTCATCGTCGCCCTGCCGTATACCTCGGCACAGACGCCGACCGGCCGAGAGACAACCGCCGCATCGGTCGCGTCCTATCCCCTTGCGGAGGACATGCCGGTTGACCCGGACGTCCTGGTTGGCGCCCTGCCCAACGGCCTCCGCTACTATGTGCGCCCCAACGCCAGGCCTGCCCGCAGGGCGGAACTGCGTCTGGTCGTCAAGGCGGGATCAGCCCTCGAAGACGAGGATCAGCGCGGCCTCGCGCACTTTGTCGAGCACATGCAGTTCGAGGGCTCCCGCAACTTCCCCGGGCAAAGTATCAACGACTTCCTCGGCTCCCTTGGCCTGAGCATCGGTGGAGACGCCAACGCCGAGACCAGCTTCGATGACACGCAGTACACGTTGCGCGTCCCGACCGATATCCCCGGTGTCCTCGACACCGCGCTGAGCGTTCTCGAAGACTGGGCTGGCGGTGCCACCTTCGATCCCGCCGCGATCGAGCGTCAGCGCGCCATCGTGCTCGCCGAGTGGCGGCGCAACCTCGGTGCAGACGAGCGGACCAACGACAAGGTGCGGCGTGCGCAGCTCCAGGGGTCCCGCTACGCGGATCGCGCGCCGATCGGCACGCCCGAGGTCATCCAGTCTGCGCAGCGTGAGCAGCTCGTCCGGTTCTATCGCGACTGGTACCGCCCCGACCTGATGGCGGTGATCGTCGTCGGCGACATTGATCGCAATGTCGTCGGCAGGATGATCAGGGATCGCTTTTCGAAGCTCACCAACCCTGAGCCGGAGCGGCCGCGGCCCAACTTCGATGTGCCCGAGCATGCTGGCACTCGCTACACCGTGGTGACAGACAAGGAGAGCACGTCGACGGTCGTGCAGCTCAGTAATCTGCGTCCGGCGCGCAACCAGGGCACCGTCGGCGGCTACCGCGACATCATGAAGGACCAGCTGTTCGCCCAGATGCTCGGCGACCGCTTTGATGAGCTGACTCAAGCCGACCGGCCGCCCTTCCTGAACGCGGCTGCCGGCCGCGGGCTCTTTCCGGCACCGCGTACCCGCGACCAGGCCATCCTGCAGGCCCTGGTGGCCAACGATGGGGTGACACGCGGCCTCGACGCGCTGGTCACGGAACTCCAGAGGGTGTCACGGTTCGGCTTCACGGCGACTGAGCTCGAGCGCGCCAAGCAGGCGAACATGGCGGGTTCTGAACGCGCTGCTCAGGAAAGCCCTGACCGCGAGTCCGAGAGCCGCGCTGACGAGTACACGCGAAACTTCCTTCAGCGCGAAGCCCTTCCGACCATCTGGCAGGAGCTGGCGTTTCATCGTCGGTTCATTCCCGAGATTACCCTTCGTGAGATGAACGCGCTTGCCGGTGACTGGTTCCCGGAACAGAACCGCCTCGTAGTGGTCCAGGCGCCGGAGCTTGCCGGTGCAGTCCTGCCGAGCGAAACGCAACTTGCCGCGACCGTCACGGCCGCGTCCGCCAGACGGCTCGAGGCGTACGTGGACGCGGGCGCGGGGCAGATGCTCATGGACGCGCCGCCGGCGCGCGGCAGCGTGGCAAAGACAACGGATCGGGGGAACGGGATCATCGAGTGGACGTTGTCCAACGGCGCCACTGTCGTGCTCAAGCCGACGACGCTCAAGGCCGATCAGATTCTCTTCCGTGCGACGGCTCCCGGCGGAACCTCATTGGCCAGTGATCAGGACTTTGTCTCTGCCCGTGCCGCCGACGACCTCGTTCCAGCGGGTGGTGTGGCGAAGTTCTCGGCCCCCGTCCTCGACAAGATGCTGTCGGGCAAGGCGGTTGCGGTGAGGCCGTTCATCACCGAGACGCGGCAGGGGATGGGCGGCGGCAGTGCGCCTCAGGATCTCGAGACGCTGTTCCAGCTCATCTATCTGCAGTTCACGCAGCCGCGCGCCGATCCGACCGCATTTGCCGCGCTCAAGGCACAGGCGCTGGGACTGCTGGCGAACCAGACGGCGAGTCCGGACTACGTCTTTGGTCAGGCGCTCGACTCGGCGTTCAGCATGAACCACCCACGTCGTCAGCCCCTGACGCCGGAGTCGGTGGCGCGGTGGAACCTGGACACGGCGATGGCGTTCTACAAGGCCCGATTCGCCAATGCGGGCAACTTTACGTTCACCTTTGTCGGCAGCTTCACGCCTGAGATGATTCGACCATTCGTCGAGACCTATCTGGCCAGCCTGCCAGCGACAGGTGCGCGGGAGACCTGGCGGGATCCTGGCGTCGCCCTGCCCCGCGGTGTCATCGAAAAGACGGTTGAGAAGGGCATCGCTCCGAAGAGCCAGGTGTCGATCGTCTTTTCAGGTCCCTTTGACTACAACGATGCCGGCAAGCTGGCCCTGCGCACCGCGGTCCTGCTGCTCCAGTCGCGGCTGAGCGACGCCATTCGCGAAGAGCTCGGCGGAACCTACGCCATCACCGTTGATCAGGATACCTACCGGTTCCCGAAGCCCGAGTATCGCGTTCGGATCGACTGGACCTGCGACCCGGAGCGCGTCGACGCGCTTGTGAGACGTGTCTTCGAGGAGCTCTCGTTTGTCCGGAACACGCTGCTCTCGCCGGACCAGGTGGGCCGTGTCCGTGAAGTGCTGGTGCGCGAGCAGGACAGGACCAGCCAGGAGAACGGCTACCTGCTCAATGAGATTGCGAGCCGCTATGAGGATGGCGACGTGGCCAATCTCGCCAAGCTGGATTTGCGTCAGGAAATCGCGGCGCTCACCGGCGCGACGATACGGGATGCCGCAACGAGGTACTTCGACCCCGCTAACTACGTGAAGATCACCCTTATGCCGGAACGGCAGTAGAGGGTTGCGGCGCATGCAGGTTCAGAGGAGTGGTCATGAAACGAATGCTTGTGACGGTCGTGTCCGGATGCCTCGTACTCGTCGCCGCGTCGGCCCTTGTGGCGGCACCGCCCCAGGGTCGGGCGGGTGAGATCGACCCCGCCAGGGTCTGGGTCCAGAATCGCAGTGCGGCAGACGCAGTGGCGGTCTCGATCGAGGCGGTGTCTCTGAACACCCCGATGCCGGTTCAGCTCGCCGGGACGTCATCGGTGACGGTGTCTGAGATGGCTCCGATTCGACATGCACGCCAGCCCTGGGAGTATCAGGTGCTGACGGTATCGCCCTCGCAGGACGTGGCGGCGGTGCTGACGGCTGCGGGCCGCGACGGCTGGGAAGCTATCAGCCTGCAGGCACCAACGGCGACGGGGCTGAGGGTCATCCTGAAGCGCCCGCGGTAGCTCACCGCATCGGCTTCGATCCCTCGAGCGTCATCGTCTCGAGCTGGAGGAATCCCTTCGGCATCCTCTTCTCGTTCTCCAGCCCGCGCAATTCCTGGTGCGCGCTCTCATTGAGGGCGCACCGCACCACGTTCTCGAAGCCAGCGGCGACAAACGTCGCCCGCAACGTCTTCTCGTCATAGATGAACAGGTGACCCCACCGTCGCACGAAGTTGTTGATGACGAACGTGTCATCAGCGTAGGGTGCGGCTTTCATGAACTTGTGGGTCGACCAGCGGATGTATTCCTCCTGGAGCGGCGTGCGGTCGCTGCGTCGCAGGTCCAGCAGGAAGGCCAGGTCCGGCGTCGAGATGCGCAGCGTGCCTCCCGGCTTGAGCACGCGGAAGGACTCGTTCACCATCGAGGAGCCCTTGGCGTAGGCAATGTGCTCGATCATGTGCTCGCTGAAGACGAAATCGAACTGTCCGTCCTGAAGCGGGAAGCGGCCTCTCGCGTCCAGATGAAGCACCGCGGGCGACTTCGGAAAGAAGTCGGAGTTGAGCCATCCGGGGAGCAGGTTTCTGCCGCAGCCAAGGTGAAGCTTGCGGATGGAGTGGCTCTCCAGATATCGATGCGTGACCGTGCGATCGATGCCAAGCAGCTTCCGCCTCGACGTATTGAGATCGCGAGCCCACGCGTCGGCAAAGCCCCGGTGCACCCTGCCGAGTGCGGTGATCACCGCTCGTGGAATCATGCGCTCAGGCGATGAGCCATGCCGCAAGCGACTGCCACGTGGCTGTCCCGCTCAGCGCCACGCGGGCGACCTGTGAGGCTATCAGGAACGCGCCTCCATAGATCGTGGCAGGGTGAAACCGACGGGTAGTCACCTTGTCGTAGATCAGCATCGCGACCAGGAAGAGGTCTGTGGTCCCGAAGAACCCGAGCGGCCCGCTCGAGGCCAGTAGCGTCCATCTGCCAAAGCCGGCGGGGATGAGTTCCATGGTGGCGATGAGCATCAGACGCTTGTGTGTCTGCGGAGTGTTGCGCCAGAACAGGGCGGCACCGGTGAGAGCCGGAAAGACGACGACGGTTGCCATCGGCACGAGCATGAAGGCAAGCGGCGGAATCCCGGGCGGTGCCGCGCCCCGTCTTCCGCCATCGACGGCCACAAAACAGGCAGCGATCACCATGGCCACGATGAGCAGGGCTGCGATCGAGCCGATTCGTCGATGCAGGTCGGTGCGTCGCGTCATCACCAGCAACGGCTGCGCGATCATCAGCAGCATCCAGCTGGTGAAGAGCAGCCCGTGGACGTGATACAACCCCGTGAGCGATGGGGTGCCGAAGGCCCCTTTCAAGTAGTAACTCGGGGCAAAGCCGATGAATACCGCGAGGCCCATCAGCACCGGAAGCGCGACAAAGAAGAGCCGACGTGGGCGCCGGGTGACACGTGACGCAGGAAGTGCAACGACGTCTGCCGCGGGACTCATGGTGCCGGAGTTTAGCAGCCCCAGCCTTTCCGAGCTATCGGCGCAGAAAAGGTGCCGGCTGATAGGGCACGAACCGCGCCGGCCCCGGCGCCACCGCTTCTGCCGCGGCGTTCAGCACGAATGGATTGGTGCTGTCGCCCCAGCGCCCCGTGGCAACCCGGGCGCTCAGCGCGTCCACAGCGGCCACTGTCTCGCCTGGCGAGAAGCCGCAGTGCCCGGCAGTGTTCGTGTAGGTCTGGCGAAGCATGTCGCCCCGGCCAGCGCTCTCGACGCTGCGCTGGTAGGCATCCTGACCTGACACCGGCGAGATGTTGTCGCCGATCCCGTTGACGGTGAGCACTGGCACGCGAAGCGCGCCGTCCCAGACGCCGGGAGCCGCCCACGCGCGGGCTTTCGCGTCGGCGTTGACGCGAGGTGCCTGTGCCAGCATCTTGAGGTCGGCGTCGAGATCCAGCCCGGCCTGGCGATAGAGCGCAGCGACGATATCGGAGTGACCGCTTCGCTGGAGCAGGTCGCTGTAGTCGATTCCCACGTTGGAGGAGAGGTTCCCGCCGCTGCGACGTTCGATCTCGTTGCGGCTGCTCATCGCCTGCCCGATGACCGGCAAGGGGCCGCCCGCGAGGCTGTCGTAGAGCCCTTCCTGAAGCGCGGCCAGATTGGAGCCGAGTGGTTGCGGTTTGCGCGGGTCAGACCACGTGGGCAGCAGGGCGATGACCGCGGCCAGCGCGATCCTCGCGCGCCCCTCCGGCGTCTGTTGCGCAGCGGCGAGGGCTTTCAGCCAGGCCGGCCGGGCGCTGGTGGCGAAGTCATCAGGAATGGCAATGACCGGCAACGATGTCTCGGGCGCGATCAGCGTCCTGGCCACAAATACCGCGTCAAGCTTGCTGTTCCACAGGCCCACGGCTCCGGCCAGTCCGCCGCACATCAGGACCGCCCCGGCGAAGCGCTCGGGCCTGGCCTGAATAGTGGCGGCGCCGGTGTGTGCACCGAGCGACGACCCGAGGACAAATACACGGGCTGGTGCGCGATGCCGTTGCGTGAACAGATCGAGCGTTGCGATCTGATTAGCGATCGACCTGGTGACGTCCCAGCCGGTGACCAGCCGCGTGGTGCCAGCCATCGCGTAGCCCTTTGCGAGCAGCGCCACACTGGTGGGGGAGGTCTGTCCGGCGGCGTAGTCGAGGCCGATGAGGAGCGTGCCGTTCCAGTTGGGCGGCACATCGATCCGGTAGGCGGTGCCATCAGGCAGCATGCCGGTGGTTGCAGCCGGAACTGGTGCGGACGGTGTCTGCGCCGATGCGAACGTGGCGACGAGGCCGAGCACGAACGTGAGCAACTGTCTCATGACGCCTCCTACCGGATTGATGCGGGCGGCGCCACGATGGCATCGTCCGCGGTCAGGCCATGTCGAGCGAGCGCAGCCGCGACGAACCCTGACGCCTTCACGTTCTCGATGAACTCCGCGAGATAGCGCGCCGCCGCGGGACGACCCCTGGGTACGCCGGCCGCCTGAGGAATCGTCATGAAGTGGCCGGCGAGCACCTGCGAACCGGGGATCTGCCTGGCGCTGGCGATCAGGGCGGTTCGTACCGCCGCGACGGCGTCCAGCTTCTGCGAGACCATGAGTGCGATCGACTCTGGTGTGTTTGCGGCGTGAACGATCGTCGCGCGCTTGAGTTCACGGCTGAGGAACAGATCGTACGCGCTCTTCGAGGTCACCGCGATGCGCACCCCCTCACGGTCCACATCTTCAACCCGCCTCAGGGGTGAGCCGGCAGGCACGAGATAGGTGCCCTCCAGCTCGATGTAGGCAGCGGTGAAGTCGATGTCGTTCGCGCGTGCCGGGTCGATGCCGAGGTAGGCGACGTCCCAGGCGCCGCTCCTGACAGCGTCGCTGATCTTGCCCGCGGCGTCGTACGGAATCAGCACGACAGGGACGCCAATGCGCCGCGCCAACTCGCGCGAGAGGTCCACGGCGATTCCGTGGAGTTCGCCGGTGGCGGGGTCGCGTTGCGCCAGCAAGGGGTTGTTGTAGTTGATCCCGGCGCGCAGTGTGCCGGTTGGCGCGATCTCCGCTTTCGCCACCGGGCTGATCGACTGTGCGGTGGCCATGACGGCTGGCAGGAGCACCGCCGCCAGGACCGCGCCGATGCGGGGCATGTCTGGTCGCATTTGTGGCCGCAATTATAGGTGGTGATCCCTCGCCACACGCCAGCATCACGCCTCGCGCTAGACTTCCTGAGATGCGCCGACGCGACGTCCTGACCGCGGCCCTCGCCGTGTTACTTGCCCTGGCCCCCGGGCGCAGGCCGCTCACGGCGCAGGCCGTGTTGACGCCGGGCGTCGCGATGTTTGCCACCGTACGCGCCCCGATCGTAGCGCTCGAGCACGTTCGCGTCATCGATGGCACCGGTGCCGCCGCGCGGGAGGACCAGACCGTCCTGATGGTCGATGGCCGGATCGCAGGCGTCGGCGCGAGCGGACGGGTCCCGATTCCCCGGGGCGCCCAGCGGATCGATCTCACCGGTCGGACCGTCATCCCTGGACTGGTCGGACTTCACGAGCACCTGTTCTATCCCACCGGCAACTCCGGTTCGACCTACACCGCCCATCCGTTCAGCTTTCCGCGCATGTACCTGGCGGGCGGTGTCACCACCGCGCGCACCGGTGGCAGTTTCAACACGCGGGCGGATCTGGAGGTGAAGCGCGCCGTCGACATGGGGCTCGTGCCTGGGCCGGACCTGCTGATCACGGCCGGGTACATGGACGGTCCCCGTCTGTCCTCCCAGGGCATGACGGCGGTCACGACGCCAGACGAGGCGCGCCGCTTTATCGAGGACTGGGCCGAGCGGGGCGTCCACTCGTTCAAGGCCTATACGTCCATCCCTCGCGCGGCGCTGGCCGAAGCGGTGAAGGCGGCGCACGAACACGGGCTCATGGTGACAGGCCACCTGTGCTCGGTGACGTTCCGCGAAGCCGCGGAGATGGGCATCGACAACCTCGAGCACGGCTTCCTCGTCGCATCAGACTGGGTGGCGGGCAAGTCGGTTGACGAGTGTCCTGCCGGACAGTCGAGTGCGTTTGACGCGCTGGACATCGCCGACGCCAGGGTCGCGGACCTGATTCGACTGCTGGTCAGTCGTCGCGTGGCGATCACCTCTACGCTGGCCGTCACCGAACTTCCCGAAGTGCAGCAGCGATTTCGAGACGCCCTGGCTCCGCCGACCTTGACCGCGTATGTGAATCGTCGCCAGAGCACGCTCGGACTCGGGCACGTCACGTTCCCGGATTCGCGCAAGGAGGTCGCACTCGAGCGCGCGTTCGTCCAGGCGGGTGGACTGCTCGTCGCCGGCGCCGACCCGACGGGGGACGGTCAAGTGCTGCCCGGCTTTGGCGATCAGCGCAACATCGAGATGCTCGTCGAGGGAGGTTTCACAGTGCCAGAGGCCATTCGCATCGCCACGCTGAACGGGGCGACGCTGCTCAAGCTTGCCGACCGCATCGGTTCCATCGAGGTGGGAAAGCAGGCGGACCTGGTGGTGCTCGACGGCAACCCCCTCGCCCGCATCGAAGACATCGAACGGATCGTGACCGTGTTCAAGGACGGCATCGGCTTCGACACCGGCCGGCTGCTCGACTCTGTGAAGGGGCATGTGGGCATCGATTAGCTTTCCACCGCTGGTCTGGATGACGCTTGTCGGCACGCTGCTGACGCGAACGGCGTTCTTCATGGTGTGGCCGTTTCTCGCCGTGATCCTCGCGCGCGAGTTTCACCTGCCTCCGGCGCAGATTGGCGGCATTCTCGGCTCCGCATTTCTGGCCAGCGGGCTGGTCGGCTTCTACTCGGGCAACCTCTCCGATCGGTTCGGCCGTCGAAAGATCATGGTCGTCGGGTGCGTGGGGGCCTTCTTCGCCTACGCCGTGCTGGCGCTGGCGCAGAGCGTGGCGGCGTATGCGGCGGGTGCGTTTCTGGTCGGCCTCACGCGCGCGGCGCTCGAGTCGCCAGGGACGGCGCTGATTGCCGACCGCATCGAGGACCAGCAGGTGCGCCAGCTCGCATTTCACGTGCGGTATTTCCTGATCAACCTCGGCGGCGCGCTCGGGCCGCTCCTCGGACTCTACTTTGGCCTCTCCGCGCGGCAGCCGAGTTTCTGGATCACCGCGGGCGCATACGGCCTCTACGCGCTGATGCTCAACCGGGCGTTTCGGCAGACACCTGAGGTGGTACATCCCGATGCCAGGGTGCGCTCAAGCTTGCGAGTGGCCATCGGCGTGCTCCGCCGCGACCGACGCTTCCTGCTGCTCATCGCGGCGAACTTCCTGACCATCGCCGCATACGCGCAGCAGGAGTCGACCCTGATCCAGTATCTGGGGCTCGAGGGGGGCACGCGTGCGGTCGGGCTCGTGACCGCACTCCTCACGACCAACGCTGTGACCATCGTCGTGTTCCAGTTTCCGCTGCTGCGGCTCTTCCGTCGCTTCGATCTCTATGTGCGCACGTATAGCGGCCTGGCGCTTTTTGCGGCGGCCTTCCTTGCCTATGCACTCCTGCCTGTCTCCGGGGTCATGCCGTGGATTGTCGTCACGTGGGTGCTCAGCCTCGGCGAGGCGATCCTGTTTCCCACGCTGCAACTGCAGACCGACCGGCTTGCGCAGGGGGAACTTCGAGGCAGCTACTTCGGTGCGGCCGCGCTGGGGGGCCTTGGCTTCGGCGCCGGCCCGATTGTGGGAGGTTACCTGCTTGGACGCGTTGGCGGGCCGGCCACGTTTAGCGTGACGGCGGCTTCAATTCTTCTCTGCGGCGTGTGCTACTTCCTGTCCTCCACACAACAGGCAGGACGGGGATAAGAGGACGCGCTGATCGAACGGTGGGCCGCCGCCCGGGGCGCCAGGTCGTCCCCGGAGGCGGTTCGGTAGTCGTTACCGACCGACGGTCAGCTCGTTGCGAACGTTGTAGCTGTTCGCGTGGCTGGTCGCGATCTGTCCCGCGAGGGTCTTTTGTGCGGCGGTCGGCACCCGACCCTTGAGCACGATGGTTTTGGTGACGTGATCCGTGTCGACGTTGATGTTGGACGCGTCGACACGGGAGTCGGCGGTCAACGCCGATTTGACGTCCAGAGTCTGGACCGCCGCGTCGCCAGCCCTGGCTGCATTCGACAGGGCGTCGCTGACGGCGGTGCCGGCGTCTCTTGCAGCGTCTCCGGTCGCATCCGCGGCGCGTCCGAGCGCGTCACCAGCGCGACTGCTCGAGTCGGCCGCGGCATCGCCGGCGCGCTCCGCATTGCGTGCCGCGTCATCGGCCGCCGAGCTGGCCGTGGCGCCAGCATCGCGAATGGTCTCACTGGCCCTGTCCTCGGTGCGATCCGAGCAGGCGCTCAGCGAGAGCGCTGCACCGAGGAACAAGACGCTGATGGTGGTCCGTTTCATGGTCACTTCTCCTTGAGCGGTCAACGGCCGTCGCCGTCAGCATCGCCAGGTACCGCACGTTCGACGTGGTGCCAGCCGTCCCGAATTGCGTCCTTGGCCTCATCCCACGCCAGGCGCGAATCGCGCTTGGAGGTGTCCCAACCCCTTTCGAGGTCGTCAGAGGTCTCATCGAAGGTGCCGGCGGCACGCGCTCGAGCCTGGCCGCCGTAGAGATACGCCTCGCGATACTCGTCGTACCCGTACGTCGGCTTCACATACGGCTGAGAACGGTAATTGTCACGCCAGTACGCATCTTCCACCTTGGGATCGAATGCGACGGCGATGCCATGGCCAGCTGCGCCACCCGCCACAGCGCCAATCGCCGCTCCGACGACCGCACCGATCGGCCCACCAACGGCTGCGCCGATTGCCATGCCTGCCACCGTGCCGCCTGCGGCACCGGCGCCTTCTGCAACCGGGTGGTTCTGTGTTTCATTTGCCATGATCGCTTCTCCTCACATGTTTAGTCCGGGAGCCGGCTGAGCTCCCACTGATCGCCATGCCATTTCGTGTATGAGCAGTCCGCGTGCCATGAAGGCCTGACCACACCTCGCGCGGCGTTGCAGTAAATCTCACCTCGACAGTGGTGTGAGTTCTGGAGTCAGCAGATGGACCCTGTTGCCCTGACGGGTAAGGATTACCGCGCCGAATGCATGGCTGGGATGGTTCCATGGTGGTTTACGGTCGAGCGCTCGGCCCGTGGTTCGCGGCACAGATCGTGAAATTGCGAACCCCATGAACATCACCATGTTCGTCGCGACCCTCGCGCTTACCTCTGCTTCCGGCGGCCTCAGCGGGGACGCCGCGCAGCGCATCACGCTGCCAGCAACGCCCGTCGAGGTGGCCATCAAAGCGGGCGAGCAGAAGACCAGCACCGATCCAGCGGTGAATCCCGACGCCGCGGCGATGGCCGACTTCAAGGGACGAGTGGGCAAGTACGCCGACCTGCACAAGAAACTCGCGACCGGTGCGGCGGAACAGAAGAAGGGCTCCACGCCCACCGAGCTCGATGCGGCGAAGGTGGCGCTGACCGCAAAGGTGCAGATGGCCCGCACCGATGCCAGACACGGAGACATCTTCACCCCGGACGTGCGAGCGGTGTTCCGACGCCTGCTCGCTCCGAGGTTGAAGGGGGAAGACGGCCGCGACGCCAGGGCGATCATCCGTGACGATGCGCCGGAACCGGCGTCGGTGCCATTCAAGGTCAACGCGAAGTATCCAGAGGGCCAGCCGCTGCCGAGCGTGCCGGCACAGCTGCTCCTCGCGCTCCCACCGCTCGAAGCGCCCCTCGAATACCGGGTCGTCGGCCAGCACTTACTGCTGATCGACACGGCGACCGACCTGATCGTTGACTACATCCTGAACGCGATCGTCGCGTAGCCGGGGGAGACACCATGCGTCGATTCGTTCTTCTTGCGCTGCTGACCATACTGCCCTGCACGGTTGCAGGGCAGGAGCTGAAGCTTCCTAACAAGGAAGGCTCTGTGAAGTTCGCCATCATTGGCGACAGTGGACAGCCAGGCAGCGGTCAAGTGGCCGTGGCGAACCAGATGGCATCGTGGCGGATGCGTTATCCGTTCGAGTTCGTGCTGATGATGGGTGACAACCTCTACGGTGGCGAGCGCCCCAAGGACTATGAGAAGAAATTCGCCGCGCCATACAAAGCGCTGATCGATGGCGGCGTCAAGTTCTACGCCTCGCTCGGCAATCACGACGATGCCGGGCAGACCAATTACAAGCTGTTCAACATGAACGGCCAGAAGTATTACAGCTTCAAGCCGAAGGACGGCGTGCGGTTCTTCGCGATCGACTCGAATTATGTGGACCCGAAGCAGGCGGAGTGGCTCGACAAGGAACTGGCGGCGAGCGGGTCCGAGTGGAAGATCGCCTTCTTCCATCACCCGCTCTATTCCTCGGGTGCTACGCACGGGTCGGCGGACCTCCAGCGTGGACTCCTCGAGCCGGTGTTTCTGAAGTACGGCGTGAACGTGGTCTTCGCCGGACACGAACACTTCTACGAACGGCTGAAGCCGCAGAAGGGCGTTGCCTACTTCATTCTCGGGTCATCGGCGAAGCTGAGGACCGGTGACCTGCGTAAATCTGAACTGACGGCCTACGGCAACGACCGCGACTACGCGTTCATACTGGTCGAGATCGCTGGTGATGAACTGTTCTTCCAGACCATCAATCAGAAGGGTGCGACGCTCGATGCCGGAAGTATCCGGAGGGTCGGCGAGATAACGCCAACGCCGACTGTGACGGCGCAGCCCGTGGTGCCGCAGGCACCAGCGCCCGCTCAGCCGCAGCCACCGTCCCCAAAGTAATCGCCGCCGTCTTTCCTGCTGGGCTGTGTCTCCAAGGAGACAGCGTGCTCACGCGGCTACCGGTAGAGTCGTTGGATGAGTCAGCGCCATGCTTGACGTGTTCGTCGCACACCACCGACAGGAGCTCATCCGTCGGTGCCGGGCCAAGGTCGCATTGCGCGCCATTCCCCCACCCACACCAGTGGACCTGGAGGACGGCATTCCCCTGTTCCTCGATCAACTCGTCCATGCGCTGCGGAACCAGTCAACGCCGGTCTCGGACATCGGGGCGAGCGCGGCTCGTCACGGGCGCAGTCTGCACCTGCAGGGAGTCACGGTGTCGCAGGTGGTACACGACTACGGCGATGTGTGCCAGTCGGTCACCGACCTCGCGTTGCACCTGGGTGAGCCCATCGGTGTCGAGGAGTTCCGCACATTGAACCGGTGTCTCGACGATGCTATTGCCAGCGCGGTCACTGAGTACGGACGAGGCCATCAATCCAATGTTGACGCTGAGTTCGCCCGCGACAATGAACGACTTGGATTCCTGTCGCATGAGATCCGCAATCTCGTCGGCACGGCCTGTGTGGCCTTCGAAGTGCTGAAAACCGGAAACGTCGGCGTCGGGGGAAGCACCGGTGGGGTGCTCGAGCGCAGTCTGTCGGCGCTTCGCGAATTGATCAACCGGTCGCTCGTCGAGGTGCAGCTCAGACACGACGTGCGCGAGCGGACGCAGTTCGCGCTTGCCGACCTGATCGCGGACCTTGCCCCGGCGGCCAGGATGGATGCCGCGGCACGCGGCCTGTCGTTTCGCGTCGAAGGCGGCGATACCGACGCCCGCGTGGAGGCCGACCGGCCGGTGCTGGCGGCCGTCTTCGTCAACCTGCTGCACAACGCCTTCAAGTTCACGCGGCCAGGGTCCACGGTGACGCTGCGCGGCCGTGCGACATCCGACCGCGTGCTGGTAGAGGTTGAAGACGAGTGTGGTGGCCTTCCTGAAGGCAAGAACGACGACCTCTTCAGGCCGTTCGAGAAGCGGGGCGCCGATCGCTCGGGGTTGGGTCTTGGTCTGGCGATGTGTCGCTGGGGCGCCGACGTCAACGGCGGCAGCGTCACCGCGCGCAATCTACCCGACCACGGGTGCGTCTTTACCGTTGATCTTCCACGCCTCGGCCTCCATTAGTCGTTGATGTGCTTGGGGACGCGACTGAGCGGACCGTTCCCTGATGGCGTCGTCATTGCTTCTAGACAGTCCGCCCGTGTTCCGGGCAGGAGGTCGGCACGGTCATGATGAGCCAGATGTCCCGGTCAGCGGTTGCCATAGTGCTGGTGTGCAGTGCGGCAGGCATCGCATCGTCGCGCGCAACCGTGCAGGCATCCCAGCGCAACGTGCTCAGCAGGGATACACGTGAGGACGTCATCCAGCGCGCCGATGTCTGGATACCGACCAACGTCGAGACAATGGATCTTCGCCGGGGGCCCGCCGGACCCGGCGCGTTTGGGCCCAATGCGCTCGTGGAATGTACCTGGGTGGACGCCAAGCTGGGAGGCAAGACGCCGAAGTTCGAGTGTGTGCTGCCAGGTGACGACCACGTCAAGGTGAAGTACGGCGCAGACAACGGTGAAGTCTATGCCGAGGTGGCGGCCACGCGACTGCTGTGGGCACTTGGGTTTGGCGCCGACGCGATGTATCCGGTCAGGGTGCGCTGCAAGGGTTGCCCGGCAGATTCGAAAGAGTCGGACGCCTCCACTGTTCGTGCGTACGAATTCGCCGCCATTGAACGAAAGACTCCAGGACGCGAACTTGTCGGCCGTAACGGTTCGGGATGGGAGTGGTCGGAACTCGAGGCGCTCGACCAGTCATCCAACCCCGAGGCGCGCGCGCAACGCGATGCCCTGAGGCTCCTGGCGGCGGTCCTCCAGCACACCGACAGCAAGCGAGAGCAGCAGCGGCTGATCTGCCTCGACACCGCTGCCGCACGTCCAGAGAAAGATGCGTGCGCGCATGCACTGCTGCTCATCAGCGATGTCGGCCGGACGTTTGGCAAGGCCAACGCATTCAACCGCGATCGTCCCGGGAGTGTGGATCTGGACGCATGGCGAGACACCGACGTGTGGGCGGGTCCCAAGGGGTGCCGCGCGCGTATTCATCAGTCCCTGACAGGGACCCTGGACAACCCTGTGGTCTCGGAAGCCGGACGGAGATTTCTCCTGTCGTTGCTCCAGCGTCTCAGTGACGCGCAGCTGCGCGATCTGTTCACGGTGGCGCGGTTCCCCGCCCGGTCTCAGACCGACATGGCGGGGGAGCCCGGCAGGGAAGTCGACGCGTGGGTAGACGCGTTCAAGGCGAAGGTGGCGCAGATCGCCGGCCGTACCTGCGAGTAGAGGCGCAGCGCGCCTTACTTCGCTCGACCTTTGTATCCTGAGACCAGCAGCTGCACCTTCCACGCGGCGTTGCGGCCGACAATGTAGAGCGTCTTCTTGTCGGGACCCGCGAAGGCAAGATTCTGCGGCGAGCGTGACAGGGGAATCGCGCCGAGGTGCTGGCCCTGCGGGCTGAACACCTGCACGCCAGCACTTGTCGCTGCGTAGACGCGACCGTCGGCGTCAATGGCAAGACCGTCGGCGCCGCTGGCTACGCCCGTGTCCGTCTTCTGCACGCCTTCGTACTTCGCGAAGTTGCGCCTGGGGCCCAGCATGCCGCCCGGCAGGACATCCATCGCGATGAGATACTCGCCGCGCGTGTCGTTGACGTAGACCGTCCGCTCGTCCGGGCTCATCTGAATGCCGTTGGGGTTGGTGATGCCGTCGGCGACCTTGACGGCCTTCCCGCTGTTCGGTGCGATGTAGTAAACGGCCGGCACAAAAGGTGCTGACGCGGGTGCTGTCGCGGTGGTTCCAGCCGCCTGCGCGCGCGGTCCCGGCACCGTGAAGTACACGCCGTCGTTCTTTGCGACAACCAGATCGTTGGGGTTGCCGTCGAAGTCGTTGGCCACGGTGCCTTCGTTCCCGTTCCGACCGACGATGCCGATCTGCACGCCCGCTGCGCCCCGCTGAACCGAGATCATACGGCCCCTGGAGTCGAAGCCTAGCGCGTTCGATCCGTTCGTGTTTTCGAAGTACGGGGCAAACTTGTCATTCTGGTCGATTCGCGTAATCCGACCGGCGCCTCCCTCGGTGAACACCAGCGTGCCGTCAGGAAGCGCGAGCGGACCTTCGGTACCCTGAAGGTCGTCTTTGAGCACGATGACCCTGGTTCCGGCTCTGACCACGCCGGCAATCTCCGGTGCGACGGTGTCGGTCGCGGGCGGCGCGGGTGCAGCGGCCTGACCTCGACCTTGCCCGAGCACGGGTACCGCGCAGATGCCGACGACTAGAACCGCAATCGCAAGTCTCATCAGGTCGCTCCTCTTGAAAGCCTGCCCTAATTTACTCGATGACGGCCTAGTCTGCGCCGGTCGAGGACCGACGATGGTATCGTCGTCGCCGCACGTGGTACGCCGCTCGCACATGAGCGTCTCCGATTGAATCGCACTCCGTGGCGGAGTTGCGACAGACGCGGAGGGCGAGATGGCGAGAGATGCTTTGGGCGAACGTGTGGAAAGGCTCGAAATCACTGTGGAAGAACTCAAGAACCTGCCGGCAGAGGTCAGGAGCATGGGGCTGCGTTTGGACGCCGTGGAGGGGCGCCTCACCTCAGTTGAGGGGCGACTCAGCTCGGTGGAGTTGCAAATTGTGCAACTTCGACGAGAGATGCAGGATGGCTTCGTGCACTGGAAGCCCGGTTGTCCGAACGAATCGACGACACCTGGCACCGTACTCAGGCGCTCTTTGAAGAGGTCCTTGACCGGATCAAGATCCTCAGCGAGCGATAGAATCTCTCGCTGCGCCTCCGGTAATTGTCGCTGGCGCAAGGCCAATCACCGTGGGCGCTCCGGTAAGTTACGCTGCGGCGTAGCCAATCTCTCAAGGCGCCGCGCTAATCCGGTGGCACGTCCCGCTAACCCTCGCGAGCGCCGCCCAAATCTTGCCTGCGCCCTGCAAATGTCCAGATGCGCCGCGCAAAGTGTCCGCTCTGCGCGCGAGAGTCCACGGTGCGCGCGGCCTTGTTCGGCCTCCGCAGTTATGAACGAGAATTCATAACAATTCATCGATTTGATCACGACGTCCGACTGTCCTCAGGCGCATTCTGGGCGCACCTGGCTCGAATGTCTCGAGCACAGGAAAGAGGACACGGACATGAAGACGAGAGAAACGCGAAAGTACGAATCGTTGCTGCGGATACGAGCCTTTGGGGACACCTACCGGGACCTGTTCCCGCCGGATAGTGTCGGCGGGCAGGAATTTGACAACGTCCGGAAGGCTGTTCGGGAGCTGGACGAGCAGGCGGCGACGCCGGCGTCGACGTCGCGCAGCGCGGGTGCGTGGCGGCTCGCACGCAAGCCGCTCGTCGAGCAGCTGAAGCGCATCAGACAGAGCGCTCGGGCGATTGCGGAGGACACGCCGGGGTTTGCCGATCCGTTCGAGATTCCCAATCCGAGAACGGATCAGCGACTGCTGGCGACGGCGCGGGTGTTCGTGCGGGAGGCGGAGCAGACGAAGAGCCGATTCGTGGCCTTCCGAATGCCGGACACCTTCATCGACAGCCTGAAGGAGGCGACCGTCGCCTTCGAGCAGGCGATCAGTGGCGTGAAAGCGGAGCGCGACGCGCAGACGGCCGCGCGCGTCGGCGTGGAGGCGGCCCTGTCCTCGGGTCTCACAGCGGTGCGCAAGCTGGACGCCATCGTGGCCAATACCTTGCGCGACGACCCGAAGGCCCTGGCGATCTGGGAACAGGATCGCCAGGTGATCAACCCCCGGCGGGCTCGACGAGCTGCCGCCGAACCGCCCCTGGAGAGCGAGCTGAAAGTGGCGTCGTAGCGTGAAACTATTGCAGGAACGCCGGAGGTCAGGACGCGAGCGCTGACCTCCGGCGCATGAAGGCATAAACGCTTACACTCGCACACCAATGACTGTGCCGGACGAGTTCTCACCCGGAGAGCTGTTTGCCGGTCGCTACAGGATGGTCGCCCGCATCGGCCGTGGTGGCATGGGCGACGTGTGGCGAGCCGACGACCTGACCCTCCAGACGCCGGTGGCGCTCAAGCTGATTTACGGCGGCAGCGCGTCCGCGCGCGCCCGCATCCTGCAGGAAGTGCGACTGGCCAGGCAAATCACGCATCCGGCCGTCTGCCGGGTGTTCGATGTCGGCGAGGCTGGCGAGACGATCTTCTTCTCGATGGAGTTCGTGCGCGGCGAGGACCTCGCCACCCTGCTCAAGCGCACCGGCCGCCTGACATCCGAGCGCGTGGTCGAGATCGCCCACCGCCTGTGCGCAGGACTCGCAGCGGCCCACGCAGAGGGTGTGCTGCACCGTGACCTCAAGCCGGCCAACGTCCTGATCGACCAGAACGGCCGCGTGCGGATCACCGACTTCGGGATCGCCGTGACGACCAGTCACGTCGGACCGCACGTCATGATCGGCACGCCGGGCTACATGGCGCCCGAGCAGCTCACGCCAGACGCTCCCATCTCGGAACGGACAGATCTCTTCGCCCTCGGAGTGCTGCTCTTCGAACTCGTCACCGGCGAGCGGCATCACACGTCGCCCCCGGAAGAGGCTGCACTGCGACTCTCGCTCGCAGCTCCCGATATCCACCCGCAGCTCGAGCGCGTCATCGTCAAGGCGCTGGCCCACGATCCGCAGGACAGGCCGACGACCGCCCTCGAGATGGCAGCAGCCCTGCCAGGCGCCAGCGCAGGGGGAAACGGAGCCGAGGTCCGTACTCGTCGACGGAGGTCCAGGTGGCTGGCCGGCGCAGCCGTCGTCGCGCTGGGCGCGGCGGCCGCGGCGTTCCTCTGGGCTCGTCCCGCAGGCCCGGTGCTGACCTCGACGGACACGATCATCCTGGCTGACTTCGCCAACACCACCGGCGACCCGGTGTTCAACAGCACACTGAATGTGGCCCTGGCCGTGGCGCTCGAACAGTCGCCCTTCCTGAAGGTCTTTCCCGACGAGCGGGCGCGCGAGACGCTCGTGCTGATGGAGCGCGCACCGACCGAGCGCATCACCCGCGAGCTGGCCCGTCAGATCGCGCAGCGCGAACAGGTGAAGGCGCTCATTGCCGGCTCGATCGCCAGCCTGGGCAGCCACTTCGTCGTCGGTCTCGAGGCGGTCAACGCGGCGAGCGGGGAAGTGGTGGCACGTGAGCAGGTGGACGTCGCCACCAAGGAAGAGGTGCTGGCCTCTCTGGGTGCGGCTGCCGCGAGGCTGCGTCGAAAGCTCGGCGAGTCGCTGGCGTCGATCGAGCGCTATGACGTGCCGCTGCCGCAGGCGACGACATCGTCGCTCGAGGCGCTGCAAGCCTACGCGCTGGCACTCGAAGAGGGACGCATCAACAACCAGAGCGTTGAGGTCATCCCGTACCTGATGCGAGCCATCGAGCTCGACCCCGACTTTGCGCTCGCCCTGGCGCAGCTGTCGGGCACATACGCCAACACCTGGCAAACCGCCCTGGCGCCAGAGTGGTCGCGCAGGGCCTTCGCGCTACGAGACCGCGTGAGCGAGCGCGAGCGGTTCGTCATCTCGTGGCGCTACTACCGCGATGCGACGCAGGGATGGGACAAGGGACTCGAGCTGGCCCGAGCGTGGACCGCGGCGTTTCCGAGAGAATCCGAAGCGTTCAACAGCGTCGGCTTCGCGTCGTGGTCACTGGGGGAGTATCGGCAGGCGATCGCACCGTTGCGCGAATCGATGCGGCTCGAGCCCAGGTTCTTTGCTCCTGCGCTGAATCTCACCTGGACGCTGATGGCCCTGAACCAGTTTGACGAGGTGCGCCAGGTGCTTGACGGCGTGCGTGCCGCGAAGATCGAGCACGTGGGGTTTCAGCAGGTGGGCTATCTGCTGGCGTTTCTCAACGACGACTCAGCCGGGATGACACGCGAGCTGAACGCAGCCCTGCTGGCGATGGACGCGCCGTGGGCGTCCAACTGGCAGGCGCGGATCTCGGCGTTCGGTGGCCGGATCACGCGCGCACACGAGGAGTTTCGTCGGAGCGTCACCGCCACGAGCCAGGCCACCCGCGGAGAGCTCGCTGGCCTCTACAGTGCGCAGGACGCGATCTCGCATGCGGTGGTCGGACAATGTGCGGAGGCGCGACGCGAGGCACATGCGGCCGTTGGTGTGAGCCGCGACAACTTCACGCTCGAATCAGCTGCGCGCGCGCTGGCGTGGTGCGGCGCCGATGCTGACGCGTTGGCCCTGTCACGGGAACTGGAACGACGCTTTCCCGAAGCGATCCTCACCAGGCGGATACTCCTGCCGGTGATCGCCGCGGCGGCGGCGATCAGGGGTGGGTCCCCGGCACGTGGCCTCGAGTTGCTCGAGCCGGTGAGGCCGTTCGATCACGCGCCGGCAGCAGAGTTCTGGCCGGCGTACCTCCGCGGCGAAGCACAGCGTCAGTTGGGGCGCCCAGGCGAGGCAGCCAATGAGTTTCGCAGCATCGTCGATCACCGCGGCGAGTTGATCGATTCCCCTCTCTATCCGCTGGCGTATCTCGGCCTGGCGCGCGCACTCGCGGCCGGCGGCGATGGCTCCGGCGCCAGCCAGGCGTACCAGACGTTCATCACTTTATGGAAGGATGCCGACAAGGACCTGGCGCCACTGAAAGAGGCGTATCTGGAGTTCGCTCGGCTGCCGCGCTAGCGAGTGGTGCCTCCGCCCTGTCGCCGTGCCCAGGCCCGTGCGATCAGGTAATCCACCGAGAACGCTCCGGGCCCTCTCGTCAGCACCAGGACGAGAATCGCGCCCCACACCAGGTGCTCGTTGTAGGCGTTGGGATAGACGAACGTCTGAATGACCGCGATCATGCCGAGCAGCGGGATCGTGGCCACGCGCGTGGCCAGACCCAGGAACAGCAGGATCGGAATGGTCAGTTCCTGCACCATCGCCATCCTCGCGGCCACTTCCGGCGAGAGCAGTGGCACGCGGTACTCCTCTGCAAAGAGACGAATGGTGAACTCCCACGAGTTGTACTTCAGCAGTCCCGCCTTGAAGAAGGTCGCGCCCACGCCGATGCGACCGGCCAGGAGAATGAGGGACAGCGGAAAGCGGGCCAGCGTGTCGCGCAGCGCCTTGAGTGTCATCGAGCGATGTCCTCCTGATCGTCCGATTCGATGCGGACGTGGTGGCGGGCAAATTCCTCGGGCGAGAGACGGGTCATACGCAGTTCGCCACGCGCCCCGCGGACTTCCAGCCAGATGTCTTCAGGCCTGAGCTCGAACTGATCCGGTTCAGTGCCGGTCAGAAACACCGAGATCAGGGCGTCGACGGGCCAGGTCAGATGGAGGTAGACAACTCCCGTGTGCCGCTCCGCGTCGAGGGCCGGTTGCTCGACGGCCAGCGCCAGGCGTCCGAGGTGCCACTCGAGCCGAGCGAACGGTTCGAGGTAGGGGAGATTCGATGCGCCGGGCACTGAGGCGAGGAATGCAGGGAAGTCGTCGCCGTACTCAGCAATACACGGGCGCGTCGGAGGCTGTGCCTCGATGAATAACTGCGCCGCCGCAGTGACGAGATCCGAGCCGACCAGCCAGACGGTCGCCGGAAAGCGCGTGAGCAGCGCCGTGGTCAGACTGGTGACGTAGTGTCGGTGATGAATCCCCAGCCTGCGGCGCGGATCGCCACCGCCGGTGAGCAGCAGTGCCACAGCCGACGGGTCTCCATCGACCACCGCGCGGCGCACGCCGGCCTGCAGCTCAGCAAGCGCCAGCACGGCAGACCTCCAACTCCTGGTTACGCACGCGATTCGCGTGTTCGGCTTCTCCCGTCAGGACCGCGAGCTCCGGGAGTTCGTTGTCCCATTCGATCAGCGTGGGCGCCTGGCTAAACCGTTCAACGGCTCGCGCGTACAGGTCCCACACCGGCTCGGCAATGCGGTGCGCGTGGGTGTCGATCAGGATCGTGGCGCCCGGTGTGGCTTCGTCTTCTTCGGGCGTGAAGCCCCCCAGGTGCAGCTCAGCGACCGCGTCAGCCGGGATGCCTTCGAGGAAGGCATAAGGGTCGTAGCCCATGTTGTGCCCGCTGACGAAGATGTTGCTGACGTCGCACAGCAGCTGGCAGCCGGTCCGCGCGACGAGCGCCTGCAGAAACTGCAGCTCGGTCATCGTCGAATGCGAGAACGCCACGTAGCTGGAGGGGTTCTCGATGAGGAACGGCCGACCGAGTGCGTCCTGGGCCTGCTCGAGGTGATGCGACACCACGGCAAGCGTTTCGTCAGAGTAGGGCAGCGGGAGCAGGTCGTTCAGGTAGGCGCCGTTGTGCGTAGACCATGCCAGGTGTCCTGACACGAGCACGGGATCGACGAGGTCCACCAGGTGGCGAAGGCGTCGCAAATGCGCGCGATCGAGCCCGTCAGCGCTGCCTATCGAGACGCCGACGGTGTGGAGGGACAGGGGATAGGTCGACGCGAGGTCGACCAGAAGCTCGGTGGCGTGAGGATTCGCCAGGATGTTTTCCGGATGCACTTCGAGCCACCCGACGGGAGGACGCGTGGCCACCACCTCCGCGATGTGCGGAAGGCGGAGGCCGATACCGGCCCTCGCGGTCAGCCGTACGCGGGTATCGCTGGTGATGGCCACGTGTCGGTCCTACTTGGCGGTGAGGCTGCCGCCGACGATGCGCTCGCAGTAGCCGGCGGGCGTGTAAATCCAGGCTTTCGGATCGCTGTTGAGTTTCGACGAGCCGCCGCAGGAGTTGTTGCCCGTCGAGGCGCAGTCGTTCTTGCCGGCCTTGGCGATGCCGTAGCACTTTTCGGTCTTGAAGGCCGTCGGCGCGGGCACCGGTTTCTGGGCCGAGAGAACTGCCGGGGCGATGATGGCCGCCGCGAGGGCTGAGGCGACGATGTAGCGCGTGTTCATTGAGGTCTGCTCCTGAGTCAATCGCTGGCCGACTGAGGCGCCGGCCGAGCGGGCGGCTCGTCGGCCGCCATGCACCTCATTCGATGGCACGCGGCAAAAGGTTACGATGCAGGTCGTGATGGAGGCTGCCGACGAGCGGGACGAGGAGTTCCGCTTGCTGATGCGGGAGGCTCAGAGAGGCAACGGCGAGGCCTACGCCACTCTCCTGCAACTGGTCAGCGTCCGCGTGCGACAGATGGTTCGAGCCAGGCGGCGCGGGCTTGGTGAGGAGTACGTGGAAGACCTCGCGCAGGACGTGCTGATGTCTGTCCACGCGGCACGGGCGACCTACGACCCTGCACGGCCGTTCGGACCTTGGCTGGCGGCCATCGTCCGCTACCGGCTGGCTGATGCCGCCCGCCGCTATGCCCGGCAGGGAGCCCACGAAGTCGGCGTCGCAGACCCGGCCGTAACCTTTGTCGAGCCGGCAACGAATACAGAGCCAGGGGCAGGCCCAGGCGACGCAGAGCTTTTGGCCGAGGCCCTCCAGCAGCTGTCACCGGGCCAGCGTCAGGCGATTGAATTGCTCAAGCTGAAGGAGATGTCTCTCAAGGAGGCGTCGGCCGCCACCGGGCTGTCGCAGGGCGCATTGAAGCTGGCGACGCACCGCGCCATGGCGGCGTTGCGACGGGCACTCCAGCGAACGGAATGACTATGAAGACCGACGAGCTGATTGGACGTCTCGCCGCCGAGGTGCCACCGGTACGGCCGCTCGCCCCGCCAGCCACCCGCACGGCCGGATGGCTGTTGATGGCCGCGTTGTACGTCGCTGCCGGTGTCGGAATGGTTGCGACCGGCATGGTGCCGGGAGGCGCCAACGCTGATCCGATCTACGTGTTCCAGCAGGGCCTCGCGGTTGCAATCGCGGTTGTGGCAGCCTTCGCGGCATTCTCGTCCGTGATTCCCGGTTCGCGTCGTTCTGCCACGACACTGGTCGGTGTAATGGCACTTGCGTGGCTCGGCGCCGTGGTCGTGGGCTGTCTGCGTGACCTGCAGGTGCACGGCACACTCGGACTGTCCAGTCAGACCGACTGGCCGTGTGTGGCCGCGATGGTGCTCGGCGGAGGCGCGCTGTGGTTTGCCATGACGCCGATGCTTCGCCGCGGCGTGCCGATGACCCCAGGCCTGACCGCCGTGCTTGGCGGCGGAGCAGCACTGGGTATTGCAAACACCGTGGCGTGCCTCACGCAGCCCCACATGTTCAGCAGTGTTGTGCTGCTGTGGCACGGCGGCACGGCAGCGCTGATGCTCGCGTTCTTTGCAGCGACTGGTCAGCGCGCCATGCGTTGGACGCCGACGCGGGCGGCGTAACCTTTCACTTCGCGCTGGCGAAGTGATGTGCATGAAGCAGATCACACTCCTCATCACTGTCGTGCTGGTGTCGTTGCTCAGCAGTACCGGGGCTGCCCACCACTCAACCGCCGCCGCCTATCGCCTCGATACCACGCAGGTCCTCGATGGCACCGTCGTCATGGTGGCGTTCAAGCAGCCACACACCTTCGTCCACGTCGAGGCCCCTGATCGTGAGGGCGTCGTACGCCGCTGGTCTATGGAGTGGGCTGACGCGACTGTGCTTGCGCGTCATGGCGTGACGCGATCGACTCTTCGCGCCGGAGACGAAGTGCACGTTACCGGCCACCCTGGGCGGAATTCCGATGCCTACCAGATGCTCATCGTCCAGATGACTCGTGCAGCCGACGGCTGGACGTGGGGCGGAACGGCAGGGGAAGACTAGGGCGGGGCGGCGTGAGGTCAGGCGGCCGCTGGTGCCGCCGAACAACCGGGTACCGTATGATCAGGGTGTGAAGATTTCCGCAGCGGCCACCCTCTCTCTGCTCGGCATCCTCGCCCTCAGCCCTGCGGCGGACGCCCAGACTGACGCCGAGACGCTGCTGGCCGGCGCCAAAACGCTCCGGTGCATCTTCCCCCTGTCAGTGCGAACGGCCTGGAAGAACGGTGAGCCGGTGCCGGTGGTCAGGCCGGCGCGCGGTAACTTCACGATCAATATCCGGGAAATCAAGTCGGACGCCGGCTCGGCGGTGATGGCTGCGCCCTCGGGCCCTGGCGGCAAGGACCTGACGCTGGTTGCTGCCGAGCACAATCGATTCTTCCTGGACGCCGGCGGCGGACGCGTGGCATTGACGACCGTGCTGGGTGAGTTCAGCACCGGCACCAAACTCAAGGCCACCCACAACATCACCGACTACACCGCGCTCGACCTTGGCAGCTTCAAGGCCGAACCCGAAGTGGTGCAGTACGGCGGCGACTGCGAAGTCATTCCCTAACGGCGGGTCCTTCGGACCCGCCCTACATCCCACACACCACCCACCACTCACCACCCACCACCCACCACTCACTACCCACCACTCACTACCCACTACCCACTACCCACCTACCGATCACTCACGTCTGGTGTATTTCGTCACCCCTCTGAGCTGCGCCTCCGCGGTGTAGACGTTGCCCGCGGCGTCGATCGCGATGCCTTCGCCCATCGCGCCGTCGGGTGAGTTGGGCGTCACGTGAGCGGGGATGAACGCGGTGACGTTGCCGTCGGTCAGCGTTCCGATGCGAATGCCTCGCTGCCAGCCCGGATGCACCCGCTCGCTCGATTCTGAATCCGCCGTATAGATCACGTCGCGCGCGTCGATCGCCAGGCCGCTCGTTCGGCTGAAGTTGTTGAACTGCTCGATGAACTGCCCGTTCTTGGTCAGGACCTGGATGCGGTGATTGTGGCGATCGGCCACGATCAGCCGGCCGCGGCTGTCGAACTCGAGGGCGTGCGGTGTGCGGAACTCCCCGGGCCCGACGCCGGTCTTGCCGATCACTCGCAGGAACCTGCCGTTGCGATCAAACACCGAGATGCGTCCGATGAGCGACGCGTCCGCCACGTCGGTATGACTCTCCGCGATGTAGACATCGCCGTTGCCAGGGTCGGTCAGCACGTCGGTCGGGTCGGTCAATGCGTCGGGAGGGTTCCCGCGCACCCCAGGCTTGCCGATGGTCATCAGCACGCGCCCGTCAGGGCTGAACTTCACGACGACGCTGCCTTTGTTGCCTTCGCCTGGAAAGGTCCCGAGTTCGGCCGGCGTGGCCGCGCGTGAGTCGGTCACCCAGACGTTGCCGTCGCGATCGACGTGAATGCCGTGCGGCCACACGAACATGCCGCCTCCAAAACTCCTGATCTCCTTGCCGGACCCGTCGAAGTGATGGACAGGATTTGCCTTGCTGCCAAGGCAGCCCGGGGCGGTGCCTGGTGAGCAGCGGTCCGTTGCCCATACCGAGACGCCATCTCGATCAACGGCAACGCCGTTCGAGCCTCCCCACGGCCGGCCCTCGAGATCGAGCCGCGCCCAGTCGCGAATGACCTGATAGGGATTGGGTCCGGAATTGATCGCCTGCACCTGGTCCGTCTGCGGTGTGCCGCCGCGCTGCTGCGTATGAACAACAGTCAGTGGCAGTGCCGTGCCCAGCGCCACCATCACCATGGCCACTCGCCACCGCTCGAATCGTGAACCGTTCATAATCGGGATTGTAAGCCGGAGTTCGTGCGGGAACTCCGCCAGCCATCCCTGATGTTCAGCGACAGACTTCTGAACCTGCTGGCCCAGCAGGGCGATGCCCCGGACTACCCGCGCCTTGCGGCCGAGGTGCTCGGTATTCGCGGTGCACCGCCAGCGCTCGCGAGAAAGCTCGTGGAGCAGGCGATTCTCCTTACCGACTGGCGCGAGCATTGGCGGCAGGTGGGGGAGCGGGCAATCCAGGGAGCGCCGCACGCGCCGGGTGTCTACCGGTTTCTCGACAGGGCAGGGACCGTGCTCTACGTCGGCAAGGCCGCCAACCTTCGTCGTCGGCTCGCCGCGCACTTCGCCGAGCGGAAGTGGAAGGCGCTGCCACCCGCGCTGGCGAGAGTGGTCACGGTCGAGTGCGAGGTGCTCGGCTCCGAGCTCGAAGCGCTGCTGCGCGAGGCGGCGCTCATCCGCGAGTTGCGCCCGGTGGTCAACATCCAGACCGCGACTCCGTCGCTCGAGACACGCGCCATCGCGGGGTCGCTGGTCCGCGACACTGTCCTCCTGCTGCCGTCAGTGGACCCCGATGCCGCCGAGGTCGTCGCCGCTCGAACAGACGGTGCGACGATGCTGCGATCGGTCAGACGCGCTGGCAGCGAGGGCCTGGCGCGGGAGCTGTGGGCCTTCTTCAGCCGGACGGTTGATGTTGCCAACGACGGCTCGGCGCCGCTGGTGTTCTCGTGGCTCGCCGGGCGTGGCCAGCGCACCACGCGTCTAGACCCTCACGATTTCGCATCTGCTCGCGACCTGGGCAACCGGATGGACGAACTTCTTGCCGATCGCGATCTCTTCACAGAGCGCGTCGTCCGTTTGTGAACGGCGGGTCTAAAGAACAGACCCGCCCTACGTACGATTCCGCTGCCTACCGCCCGCTACCCACTACCCACTACCCACTGTCGTTTGCATCGTCAAAAGCGGGTAACTGGAGTGTTTGCGGGTTGTGCCGATCTGCGCGAAACGGTACGCTCGCGCGCACATGCGACTCTCTTTTCGGCTTGCCCTGCGTGCTCGTACCTCCTGGTTGCTGGCGCTGACGCTGGCCCTGACCGCCCTGCTTGGGCGCGATATGACCGCGTCGCCGCCGCCCGGGGTGCTCTTTGGGCCAGGCAGCCTGATCATCCCGATGGACAACAACTTCCAGAACAACGGGATGCTCCGTGCCTACGGCCTGGTCTACGCGCTGCTCAGGAATGGCGTTCCTGTCTCGTGGGCCATCAACTCTGGGAAGGTCGCCGGCGGAGCTGATATCTCCGTCGATCTGGACGCGCTCGTCACGGACTTCCGCACCGATACCACTGTCCTCGTCCCGTTCGCCTACCGTGGGGGGCCGTTTGTCATCGACGCCTCGGATGCTGCGGCGGCGAAGCCCATCATTAACGCCTGGCAGGCGACGGCCGGCGACGTCACCGTCGTGCATAGCCTCGACAACGGCTCCATAGCGACCCAGGTGGCTCGTCAGCTCGTCGGCGCGCCACGCATTGCAGTCTTCAAAGACACTTACGAAGCCGTCGCGTTCAACAACTTCAACGCCGCCGGCATTCCCGATGCGGATGGCGCCCCCTGGTCTGCTGCCTCTCCGGACGTGCTCTCCGAGGCCGACATCATGGGCCCGTCGCTGGGGCAGAACGACGGCGCGTTACACGATGCCGCCAACGACGACCAGCCTCGCTATTGCTACCTGGCATCCGAGCACTACGACGCGAGCCTCACCACCACCGCCAACCTCGAGGAGGTGTCGAGGGAAATCCGGTTCTGGCTCACTTCCAGTTCCTTGTCCCACCTGTTTGGCCAGTGCTCAGCGATCACCGCCTTTGACAGCCCTTCAGCGTTCCCGTTCCCATTCCTCAGCAGCGGTGGACTCCAGGACGATGGTGCGGCGCCGACGACCGTGGCCAATCGGGTGCCGGGTAGCCCATTGACGCAGGTCGATGGTTCGTTCGTGGCCGACAGTGGCGCGGTCGATTCGATCGGACTCTTTGGCGGCTCATCCTTTCGAACGGGCGTGCAGACGCTGTTCAATGACTCAGCGACCGCGAACCTGACCCAGCGCATCGTGATGCTGAACGGGCGCCTGGATGGAGAAGCCACCAATGGACAGGTCACCTACCTTGCCGGTCACGACTACAGCACAAGTCTTCCTGTCAGTACCAATCCACAGACCAACGGCGTGCGCCTGTTCCTGAACTCGCTGTTCGCCTCTGACTGCGCGACGACGGAGAGCGCCGATGTCACGCTCACGATGTCCGCGCCGGCGTTCGCCACCGGGAACACCATCACCTACACGATCAGTTACGCGAATAACGGGTTACGGACGGTCGAGCATGTCAGGGTCACCGATACGTTGCCCGCAGGCGCCTCATACATTGCAGGCTCTGCGAGCCTGAGTCCGACCGTCAGTGGCAACACGTTGACGTTCGACCTGTCGGCGATCGCCCCTGGTGGTACAGGGTCGATCACGTTCGCCGTCAACGTGCCGCAGGATGGCACCTACGCGAACCAGGCGCAGATCAGCTTCTCGCACATCCAGGTGAAGACGATTGCATCGAATGCGGTGACAACGGTGCGCGACACCGTGCCGCCCACGGTGCAGCTCGTCCCGTTTCCGAGCTACACGAACGACGCGACCCCAACCTTCGCCTTCTCGACCAGCGGGGCGCTCGTGACGACCTGCAAGATGGACGGAGGGGCTGAGGCGACGTGCACGTCGCCGTTCGCGTCCTCGACTCTCGTGGACGGGCCCCACACGTTTACCGTCAAGGCCACTGACGGGGCTGGCAACAGCGCGACGGCCAGCGACTCTTTTGTGGTCGATGTGACGCCGCCTGTCGTTCAGGTGATCACGCCGGGCACCGCCGCCGTCTACGCGCTCAACGCCGTCGTCACGTCCTCGGTCGGCTGCTCCGACGGCCTCTCCGGCATCGCGAGCTGTTCCTACCCGCCTGGCGTCTTCACCGGGACTCCTGGTGCCAAGACGTTCACGGCGTCCGCTTTTGACCTGGCGGGTAACGCGGCGATGGTCGTCGTGCCGTACACCGTCGTCGGATTGGTGGACGGTAAGGACATCATCAACTTCGAGGACGGCAGCCTGACCCACGTCGTCACCGGTGTGGACAAGATCAGTGGATCGGTGAAGCTGGAGACCGGCAGTCCACTCAAGGGCACGACGTCGGCCACCATCAACACGTCATCCAGTTCCGCCTTCCTGGAAGAGAACATCCCGGCGGTGGACGACCTGTACGTGAGCTTCTACCTGCGCATCAACGCGCTCCGCTCGGGCCAGCCACGCATCGCAGTCCTCTCGAACGCTGGCGTGTCGGTCGGGAACCTGCTGCTCACGAGTGCCGGGCGGCTGCGCTTGCGCAATGACGTGACTCAGGTCGGGGCGGATTCGGCCGCGTTGGTGGCCGGCAAGATTTATCGGGTGGGCATGCACCAGAAGAAGGGCACAAGCGGCAATGCCGTCCTCGAAGCGTTCCTGGCCGAGGGCGACGACGCCTTTGGCGCGCCGTTCGCGTCGCTGGCAGCGGGTGCGTGGCTCACGGCTGCCGATCGGATCCGGCTGGGTGCCACGGCCTCGGCAGGGGTCAACCTCACCATCGACAACATCCGCCTTGGCGATGGGGTGATGCCGAGCGCGAACCCGCCGCAGATCACGGCTGTCGCCGATTCGCTCGTGAAGAGTTCGGCTCCGAACAAGAACGAAGGTACGTCAACGACGCTGCGTACGCGTGAAGGTGTGCCCAACGACAACTACCGGAGCTATCTGAGTTTCAAGGTCAGCGGCTTGCTCGGCAGTGTCGATCACTACAGGTTGCGTGTGTTCGCCAACGATGCGAATGCGGCTGGCCTGCAGGTGTATGCGACCGCCAGCGGCTGGACGGAGACCGGCATCACGTTCAACACCGCCCCCGCTCTCGGCGCCCTGCTTGGTTCAACCGGCGCCTTTGCGAAGAACTCGTGGGTGGAGATTGTGCTGCCGGGGACGTTCTTCAGCAACCTTGCGACCGAGAGCCTCGTGCTGGTCGGGCGGAACACCCAGAGCGTGCTGTTCAGCAGTAAGGAAGGCGCCAACAAGCCGCAACTGATCGCGGTGCCCCAGGCGGTGGACTAGAGCTACAGCGCACCGGTTCGCGTCACGGGAGAAGTTGTCCCCCCTCGGGCGGGCATAGTATTACCATTTCGGTACCTATGCCCTTCTCAGTGATCCGTGTTCTTGCGCTTGGCGTGCTGCTTGCCGCCGTCGGCAACCCCGCGTGGGCACAGGCCGACATCTCAGGTCAGTGGGGTGCGCGTACCCACGAGGACGCCGCCGAGCGCGGCGGCGGACCGGCGATGGTGGAATTCGAGGGCCTGCCGATCAACGCGGCCAATCGTGCCCGGGGCCTTGCCTGGAGCGCGTCGCTCTGGACGGTGCCTGAACACCAGTGCATCCCGCACCCGGCCGACTACGGTCCGAATTTCTCGCAGCTGGCGATCTGGAAAGACACCGATCCGTTTACCCGCGAGGTGACCGCCTACCACACCGAGATGTCGTGGATGAACCCTGTCCGGACCATTTGGATGGACGGGCGGGCGCGGCCACCGGCCCACGCGCTGCACACCTGGCAGGGCTTCTCACTCGGCAAGTGGGAGGGCGACATGCTGACGGTGGAGACCACTCACCTCAAGCCTGCGTATGTCCGTCGCAATGGCCTGGCGCGCAGTGAGAAGGCGACACTGCGCGAACACTTCATCCGTAACGGCGACGTCCTCACCTGGATCCTCATCGTGACCGACCCGGTCTATCTGACCGAGCCCTACATTAAGAGCCGCAACTTCGTGCTGAACCCCGGCTTCCAGATGTCGCAGTATGCGTGCTCGGTCGACGTCGAGGTGCAGCGGCCCGAGGGCGAGATCCCGCACTACCTGCCAAACCGGAACCCGTTCACCCTCGAGCACGCCATCAAGAACCGATTGCCGGCGGAGGCAGTGCTCGGAGGCGCAGAAACGATGTATCCCGAATACATGCAGAAGATGAAGACGCTGCCCAATGCCACGCCGCCTGCTCCTGCTCCCGCTTCCGCAGCACCGGTCACCGGACGGGGGCGCCAGTGACGCGGCAGCTGACTCGTCTGCTATCTGCAGTCGCCGCCCTGGTGGCGGCTGCCGCGCCCGCGCTGGCCCAGTCGGGCAGCGCAACCCCGCCGGTGATGCCTGACAAGGCGACCACGGTGGGCAACGTCCAGATCCTGCAGGTGCGCCCGCAGGTGTACCTCATGGTCGGACCATCAGGCAGCAACAGCGTGGTACAGGTGGGCGACCAGGGTGTGCTCGTCGTCGACACGCTGAACAACGCCGGAGGTGAGCCGCTGGTGGCGGCGATTCGTTCGCTGACTGCCAGGCCGATCCTGCAGGTTGTCAGCACGAATGCCGACGCCGATCACGTGGGCGGCAACGAAGCGGTGCGGAAAGCCGGAGACTATTTTTCGACCGCCAACACGCGCGATGGCGGCGGCGCGGGCATTCTCGCCTTCGAACAGACGTTGTTCCGGATGAGCGCCGACGGCTCGCCCTACCCGAAGTACGGCTGGCCGACCGACAGTTTCTTCGTCGGGCAGAAGGACCTCTTCATGAACGGTGAGCCCGTGCAGGTGCTCCACCAGCCAGCGGCGCACACCGATGGCGATGCCATGGTGCATTTCAGAAGGAGCGACGTCGTCGCGGCCGGCGATGTGTTTACCCCGGGCAGCTATCCGATGATCCGGGCCGATCAGGGCGGCACGATCAACGGGTTGATTGCCGGCCTGAATCGCATCCTCGCCATCGCCGTCCCCGAGTTCAACGAAGAGGGCGGCACACTGATCATCCCCGGCCACGGACGGATCTGCGATGAATCTGATGTCAGCGACTACCGCGACATGGTCACCATCGTCCGCGACCGCGTGCGCGACATGGTCAACAACCGCTCTACGCTGGAACAGGTGAAGGCCGCCCGGCTCACGCTTGACTACGACGGCGTTTACGCGAGCCCGAGCAACACCGGAGAGATGTTCGTCGAGGCGATCTACAGAACGCTGCCGCAGCCGCCGGCTCCCTCGCCTGCCGCGTCGCCGGCAAGGGGGCGTCGATGAAGCGCGCGGTGATCTTGATTGGTGTGCTGACGGTGAGCGCTTCCACGCTCGCGGCGCAAGGGCCTCCGGGCCGCGGTGGCCGCGGCGGCCCTCCGCCAACGGCGCAGGCCCAGGCCCCCATGGACCTGACCGGTCAGTGGGTCTCGGTCATCACTGAAGACTGGCGATGGCGCATGACGACGCCGCAGAAGGGCGACTATGGCAGCGTGCCGCTCAACGCCGAGGGACGTCGGGTTGCCGACACGTGGGACCTGGCAAAGGACGCGGCAGCCGGCGAGCAGTGCCGCGCGTTCGGGGCGGCGGCGATCATGCGCATGCCGACGAGGGTTCGCATCTCATGGCAGGACGATGCGACGCTGAAGGTGGAGACAGACGCTGGCCAGCAGACCCGTCTGCTGAGGTTTGCTGCGCCCGGACCGTCACCGGCGACGGCCACGGCCAGCCAGCCTGAGTGGCAGGGCGTATCGGCGGCTGAGTGGAACAAGCAGGCGGTATCGCGGGGGCTTGGCTTCGGCGGCGGGCGCGGTGTTGTGGGCGGCAACCTGAAAGTCACCACGACCCGCATGCGGTCCGGGTATCTGCGCAAGAACGGCGTCCCGTACAGCGAGAATGCGGTCGTCACCGAGTACTACAACCGGCACGACGAGCCCAACGGGGACAACTGGTTTACGGTGACGACAATCGTCGAAGATCCGCGTTTCCTGGCGCAGCCCTTCATCACCAGCTCCCACTTCAAGAAGGAAGCGGACGCTGCGAAGTGGAGTCCGACGCCGTGCCAGGTCGATCCGCCGCGCTAACAGGACGAAGGCTATGCAGATGACGAAGGCATTCAAGGAGAAGCAGGATATGCGTAAGGCTATTGCGTGTGCGGTTGTGATCGGGGCGCTCGGAGTCGCCGCCGTCCTCGTCCAGTCGCAGGCTGGAGTGCAGGCACAGGCGCCGGCGGCGCAGGTGCCGGGCACGACACCCCAGGATGCCCTCAACGCGGCGGCGACGGCCCTTGGTGGTGCCGACAAGGTTCGCGCGCTGAAGAACATCACGCTCATCGGCTACGCGCAGTACGCGTATCAGAACGGCGGTGGCAACATCTCGCCACTGCCCGGCGCGCCGCAGAAGTTCATCGCCGCCAACGACTACCGCCGCATCTACGACCTCGAGAACACGCGGATGCTGCACCAGGAGCGCCGCAACGACCTGTTCCCGTTCGCCAATTACGGCGGTCACTCGTTCGCCCTCGCTCGTCAGGGACTCGACGGCGCGCAAGCCTACAACGTCAACGCCCAGGGTGCGGTCAACGTGGGCGGCGATGCGCGCGACCGACGCATGTGGTTCTACACCAACCCGGTCACCGCCGTCCGCGCGGCGCTCACGGGTGCGGCCACCGTGGCCAATCGTCGGCAGCAGGACGGTCTCACGCTCGTTGACCTCACGCTCAGGGAAGGCGACAAGATGACCATGGCGATCCGCCCGCCGTCCAACCTGCCGCTGTGGGTGCGGTGGATTGCGCCGCAGCAGAACCTGGGCGAGTTCACCCTGACGACCACCTTCTATGGCTATGAGCCGTTTGGCGGCGTCAACCTTCCGATGGGGTACACGACGAAGTCGGACTGGCGCGACGTCGACCAGGTGAAGATCTACATCGACAACTATCTGATCGACGGCCAGATCCCGAACCTGGCGGCGACTGCCACCTTCCCGGCGGCCCCGCTTGGCGGTACGCTCGCCGGTCCGGCGCAGGGCGGTGCGGGAACCCTGACGCCGCAGCCGATCCAGTCGCTTGTGCCGCAGGTGACGCCTGGGC
>JBEBGV010000177.1:0-3660 GCA_040081265.1 Vicinamibacterales bacterium | reverse complement strand
CCGGCAGTATCTGAAGGGCAAGTTGCTGAACGTTCTGCTGCCCTATGTGATCGTTTCAACTCCGGCGCTGGTAGTGAAGGCCTTGGCGCATCGAGGGCCGTTCAACCCCGCTTCGGCGCATCATGACTTGGGCGTCGCCAAAAACGCGATCTGGGCGGTCTTGTCTGGCTATCCCGTCTTCGCCCCGTTCTGGTTTATTCCAATGATCGCGGTGATTTATCTTCTAGCACCGCTTTGGTTGTGGATCGATCGCCGGCCGTGGATGTACTTGACGTTACCGGGACTGCTGAGCGTTACGACAATCATCCACCGCCCTGGCGGGCCTGAGCAGATCTGGCATTCACTGCTCTACTTCGCGCCCATCTATGTTTACGGAATGTGGTTTAGCCGCTACAAAGAGACTCTCCTAGCATGGCACGACCGTTGGTTTCTACGGCTCGTCTTCTTGTTGATCGCGCTGATCTGGTTCGAGGTGGGCTTCGCCCGGAGCGTCGGTGACTTCGTTTCGACCTCCGTGTTAGCGCCCGACGGCCGGGTCGGTACCAACGCCATTCAAAAACTGGTGATCTGCGGAGTCTTGTTGGCCGCTCTCAGACGATGCGGCCAGCAACTTCACCAGAAGCTTCGGTTCGTGGGCGAAGCCAGCTTAGGAATCTACTTTGTGCACATGTACTTCATTCAGGCGGGTGCTGAATTCTTATCAAGATCGAAGCGGCCCTTCGTCGGGCTTTCGATCTCTGTTGCCGCTGTCATGCTTCTATCGGGAGCTCTGTTGTGGATCGCACGACGGATGCTAGGAAGGCGAAGCCGTCTACTAGTTGGCTACTAGCTCGAGAGGGTTCACGTTATTAGTGACCGGCGTAGTCGTGGGACCGTTATCCTGTTGCATTCAAGCTGACGTCACTATGTTGGCCGTTCGGCCGGCGCGTCGCAGACACCATTTCGACGAGACGGTAGAAGATCCGCCCGTACAGTTCATGCAGCATCGTATGAGTCTTTTGAAGCGCCACGGCGCTAGGTAGGAGGTCTGCAAGCCCCGGACGGCTCCCGGCGACTCGCCTGAAGTCCACTGGAAACGGCACAACGGTGAGACCGGCCTTCTCGAACAAGTACTGGGCACGCGGCATATGGAACGCCGACGTTACCAATAGGACACGGGTTGGTCCTGCCCGCCGGTCCCGCAAGAGCACGGCGACGTCATTGGCCTCATCCTGCGTGTTGGCCACCGGGCCGGTTGTGGCGACATGATCGATCGGTACGCCCATCTGCGTCGCGTACGCGCTGAGGGTCGCGCCCTCCAGCGGCGCCCCCTGTGGTCCACTCGGTCTCGCACCGGTGAACACTAGGAGATTCGCCTTTCCGGCCAGGAAGAGCTCGACGCCGCCGAAGAAGCGGTCGGCATCCTCCCATTCGCTGACGGAGTCACGCCCTGGAGCGACAGTCCGACCTGCGCTGAGAACCACAATGGCGTCGGCAGTGGGAGCCTGGGTGGCGAGCGCTCGATCAGTCGGTCCTTCGACTGCGCGCACAAGCAACCAACTAACGACAGGTGTGCTACTGGTCCACAACAGCAGAACACCTGCGTAGACAGCCGTTCGGCGGCGAGACAACAGCAGGACGAGGCTGAGAGTAAGAGGCTGGAGCAGGAACGGAAGGAACTTGTGCAGAAAGCTCATGCGCGGCGGCGACGCGTGGCTGAATACGGTCTACTTAGAGCGCAGGCTGTCTAGTCTCCTGCAGGCATCGTCCAGGACGTCGTCGTGCTTCGCGTAGCAGAATCGCGCGAGATCCTTCCCGCCGTCATCGTGGTAGAAAGCCTCGCCTGGCACGCAGGCCACACCGGTCTTCCCAAGAAGGTACATCGCGCGGTCCTTGCTGTTGTTTCCGGGCAACGAACTGACGTCGGCCAGCACGTAGTAGGCGCCGTCCGGAACGCTCGGGACAAGGTGCGCTCTAGCCAGGGACTCGCAAAGCTTGTCGCGTTTGGCTCGATACAGCCGGGAAAGGCCTGTGTAGTAGTCGCGACCCAGTTCTCGGAGTCCGCATGCCACGGCGAACTGCAGCGGCGCCGGAGCGCACACGTAAACCAGATCACTGAAGAAACCTATCGCCTCTGCCCACCGAACGTCGCAGATGCAGTACCCGATGCGCCATCCCGTGATACTGAATGTCTTGGAGAGTCCCGAGATTGTGATGGTTCTCTCCTTCATGCCCGGTAGCGTCGCCAGCGGGATGTGCGGCCCGCCGTCGTACAGAAAGTGTTCGTAGATCTCGTCGGTGAACACGAACATATCGTGCCGCTTCGCGAACGACGCGAGCGTGGTGAGCGCCTCCATCGAGAAGACTTTTCCTGAAGGGTTGGCTGGCGAATTGACGATGATGGCACGCGTGCGCGGGGTCACGGCCGCTTCGAGATCCGCGATGGAGAACGTCCACCCTGGGAGCTTCATTCGCACATAGACGGGTACGGCCTGCGTCGCCAGGAGCGTCTGCACGTGATACCCGTAGAACGGCTCGAATAGGATCACCTCGTCGCCAGGATTCAGGAGGGCCAGACAGGCACAGTAGAGTGCTCCTGTTGCTCCGCCACTTACAATGATCTCCGTTGCCGGGTCGACGTCCATCGCGTAGAAGGATCGTTGTTTGACGGCGATTGCTTCGCGCAGTTCGCTCAGTCCGGCGTAGTGCGTGTAGGTATTGACACCCTGGGCAATAGCCCGGTAGGCACCGGAACTGACAGCCGACGGAATCTCCGTATCGCAGACACCTTGCGACAGGTTGATGCCGAGCACCTTGTCGCATTCGATGGACATATTGCGAATCTCTGACTGCATCACGCATTGATGGCGGGCGCTCAGCCCTAGCGCCACGAGGTGCTCCGAACAGCGTGACTCTTGGTCACTTTGCGTAGAACCTCCGCACTACCGTGATGACGTAGTCCACATCGTCATCCTCAAGCTCTGCATTCATTGGCAGCGAACACACCTCGCGGCTCAGAGCCTCGGTTTCCAAGAAGCCTCGGTCTTCAAGCTTCAAGGCGGCGTGACGATAGTAGGGCTTGCGAAACTGCGTGAGGACTTCGACTCCGTTCGCCTTCAAGAACTCGGAAAACTCGCTTCCGCGTCCTGATCTCACGGTGTAGTTCTGGTAGACGTGATCGCGCCGAACGTCAGTGTAATGAGGCAGCAGCAAATCCGGCAGATCCGAAAGCGCAACGCGATACCGCTCGGCGATAGCCTGTCTCCGCATGATCCAGTTCGGTAGTTTGCGGAGCTTTATGTCCAGAAAGGCCGCCTGCAGGTTGTCCAGGAGACAGGTAAAGCCGTGACCGTGGTACTCGCCGGTTTCCCGATCCTCGCCGTTATAACGCATCCGCCTAGCGAACGAGGCAACGGCTGGATCGTTGGTCGTGATCGCTCCGCCATCCCCGTAACCCCCGAGAATCTTGAAGGGATAGAAGCTCCAGCAACCCGTCAACCCCCAGGAGCCTGCCATTCGTCGCTCCGTTCCGCGCATGCCAGACCCGAGGCTCTGACACGCGTCCTCGATGATCGTCAGGCCGTGGACCCTGGCAATCTCCGAGACGCGCACCATGTCCGCCATGTAACCGCTCAGGTGAACAGGGATGATCCCTTTCGTCCGGGGACTGACTGCAGCCTC
>JBEBGV010000176.1:0-3702 GCA_040081265.1 Vicinamibacterales bacterium | reverse complement strand
ACCGGCGTCCACACACGAGCCTCGGCCGGCGCTCGCCCTGGATGCGTTTCCAAGAGGCTGCCTAAGATGAACAACCTCTTTGACATTCACAGCTAGAACGAGAGCTGGAGACTGATGCGTGCCGAACGTGGCAGCGCCGGGTGCGTGTGAATGTCTTCGATGCCCTGGGCAGGCTCCCCAGGGAGGCGTGAGGCGTAGTAGTAGTCGATGTCAGCGACCTTCGCGTCGAACAAATTGAAGAGTTCGAGCACGACTCGTGCTTTGGGAGAAATGCGGTACCCGGCCTCGGCGTTCCAGAGCGTCGTGCTCTTCGATTCGACGCTGGCATCTTCAATGAGCGGCCTCGGCCCGAAGTGGCGCAGACGAATGCTGCCGAACAGCGGTTGGCTTGGCTCGACGGTCATGCCGGCGGAGATCACGCGATCGAGCGCGCCAGGAATCTCGTTCCCGACCGGATCGCTGTCTGCGAAGCGAGCGCGGGACAGCGACAAATCGCCATCGAAGGTCAGCCACGGGTTCACGCGCGCGTAGTTGGTCCACTCGACCCCGACACGCCGGCTTGGTCTGCCAGGCTCCGTGGTCCCCGCGTCCCCGACGAAGAGCAGTTCCGAGTCGAGCCCCAGATACCAGAGCGCCACCGTGGACTGCAGGCCGCGAAGGCGGACCGTGCGCACGCCAAATTCAGCGCCTCTGGCCCGCACCAGCGGCGTCACGCGCTCGGCCGGCTCGCCTGTGGACGGGTCGACGCTGATGGCGGCGCCTCTCGCATCATTGCTGTGAAAGCCCATGCCGGCATTCACGTAGAACTCCGTCGCTGCCCATGGTCCGAAGATGGCGGCGAACTTCGGACTCACCATGGCGTCAGATCCGCTGCCTGAGTTCAGCGGATTGTCGGAGGTGACCGAGAACTGGTACCCGTCCGTGCGGATTCCCTGGGTCGTGCGCATCCACCGCGTCCACTCGACCTCGCTCTGCGCATAGACGCCGACCATCGTCTGTCCCACCCGATCCTCGCGGGTGGTCGACAGTCGCTGCCGCGCAGCCGTGTGATACAAGCCGACGGGATCAAGCCAGTCGCGTCGAAGCTGTACACCAACAGCGCTTTCGGCGTGTCGCTCGAGGAAGTGTCCGAGTCGTCGATAGGTGACGCGCCCACCAGCGGAGACGCGTCGTTCTGCCTGCTCGAACTGATCGCCGTTGTCGGGGTCGTCCAGGAAATAGGTGAAGTTCGAGAACAGATTCAGACTGTTGCGGAGGACGAAGGCGGTGGCCCGAACAGACGAAGGCCCGCTCGACCGCTGAAGATCCGCAGCCAGACTCTGGCGGTCGGTCTTACCCGCATCGGTCGGATCGAGAAAGCCGAACCGCGAGATCAGGCCACTCGTGATCGCTCGGCTGGCGACTTGATCGGTGGAATTCCAGTCGGCCAAGTAGCCCATGCCGGTCAGCGAGAATCCGTTGCGGTTGTCGCCTCGACTGTAGCGAAGGACTCCATTCAGCTTCTGGAAGTGATCTGGCTGCACCCAAGGGCCGTCGTCGTGACTCACTTCCAGCGCGCCCAGCAGAAAGCCGCTGCCGACGCGCGGCGATGCCGCGGCAAAGAGTCGGCCCCAGCGGTCATTGCCGCCGCCCAGCGTCACCACTGAACGGTCGAGCCGGTTGAGGTAGTTGATGTTCGAGGCTCCAGCGGCGGAGAAGTCGCCCTCGTCCGCGTAGTAGGGCCCTTTCTTGAACTGGACACCGCTCACGAGCTCCGGAATCAGGAAGCCGAGGTCTGTGTACCCGTGTGCGTGGGCGCCGGTCGGCGTGTTCACGGGAATGCCCGCCACCGTCGTGGCGAAGTCTGTACCGTGATCCAGATTGAAGCCGCGCAGGTAGTACTGGTTGGCTTTGCCTTCGCCGCTGTGCTGGCTGACGATCATCCCTGGAACCGTTTCGAGCACTTCACCCGCGCGTTGCACCGGTCTCACGGCGAGTTGCGCCGCTGTGATCGCGCCCTGGCTGGCGGCCCCGGCGATACCGACCAGGTTCTCCGCCGGATTGTCGATATCCGCGACGTTGCGGAACGTCGCCGCCGCTGTCACGATGACATCCGCGTTCAGCGACAGGCTCAGCACGGCATCCGCCGTGACGGCCGCACCAGCGGCGACCGACACCGATCGCCGGAGCACGCTGAAGTTGAGCAGTCGAAACGTCAGCTCGGCGCTGCCCGGCGGCACGGCGTCGAACTGATATCGTCCGGCAGGGTCCGTCGTAGCCGTGAATTCGCGGTCGCCGATGACGAGGTCGATGGTGACTCCTGGCAGGACACCTCCTGTCTGGTCCACCACTCCTCCCGCGACGCGCCCGGTGCCTTGGGCGTATGCCGCTGCATTGTGGGTGAGGAGGACTGCCACTATGATCGCGAGTCTGATGCGCATGAATGCCTGGAGATGCATGTGAGGTCAGTGTAGGTGCCGAGTCCGCGAGCCGAGGTGTGGCATCTTGTCGCACGACTGACGACGATTCGACTCACGACCTGCGCCCTGTTGTGGGCGGCGTTCGTAACGTCGCTGGCGCTGCCGTCGCTCAATCTCCCTCTACGCGAAGTCGCGCTCATCGGATTGGCTGCGGCGTTTTGTCGCACGCTCGTGGTGCTGTCGAATCGGTCCCGCGGCGCGGCCTCGTCGTCGGTCCTTGGTGCCTCTCTCGTCTGCGATGCGATTCTACTGACCGGGCTCCTCGACATCACCGGCGGCCCATTCAATCCGTTCATCGTGATGTACGCGGTGTACGTGTGGCTGGCGGTGGTGACCGCGTCCCCACGGTGGGGTCTGCTGACGGGGACGCTTTCGGCTGCCGGCTTTGCCTGGCTGCTCTTCGATCACCTGCGGGCGGAACAGGTGCCGCACCATCGGCTGAACGACCTTCCAACCCATCTCTTCACGATGTGGGTGGCCATGACGGCCATCGTCGAGCTGGTGGCGCACTACGTCGCGCGCGCGGATGCTGCACTGAGGGAACAGCAGCGAATCGGTCAAGAGGCACGGGAGCGTGCGGCGCGCAGTGAACATCGTGCCGCGCTGATGACCCTGGCCGCGGGAGCCGCCCACGAGTTGTCCACGCCCCTGGCCACCATTGCGGTGGTGGCCCGCGAGCTCGAGCGCTCGGTCCACAGATTGCCGGGCGACTCGCCACAGGTCGAGGCCCTTCGAGACGATGCCCGGTTGATCCGATCGGAGGTGGATCGCTGTCAGGTGGTGCTCGATGCGATGACCGGTCGCGCCACGTCAGGCGAGCCGGCCAACGGCGCTCCTCTGACGCCCGACGCGATTGTCGCGCTCGCGTGCGCTCGCTTGAGCGCTGCTCAACGCGACCGCCTGCAGATGGACGTGGTGTCGCGTCCAGGCCTGACGATCGCGTCTGGTGCGGAGACCGTTCAGGCGGTAAGTGTGCTGCTCAAGAACGCCTTCGACGCCAGTCAGGACGAATCCGCCGTCTCCCTCCGCATCGTCGAACGTGGGACGACTGTGCGTATCGAGGTGCAGGATTCTGGAGCTGGCATGTCAGCCGAGGACCTGCGCCACGTCGGTGAGCCGTTCTACACGACGAAGGAACCTGGTCGTGGGACCGGCCTCGGATTGTTTCTCGCGAGAGGTGTCGTCGAGCGGATGAGCGGGACACTCGAGTTCGAGGTGGCCGACGGCACCACCGCCGTGATCG
>JBEBGV010000175.1:0-3710 GCA_040081265.1 Vicinamibacterales bacterium | reverse complement strand
GTGGGCTCTGGCTCCAACGCTGTGCTCGAACTCAGCGGCACCAGCATGTCAACGGCCGTGGTGAGCGGCGCAGCAGCACTCCTGCTGGAAGCGAACCATCGACTCACGCCGTTTGGCCTGCGCGTAGCGTTGCAGTACTCATCGAGCAAGGTCGATGGCAGTCGAGTCTTTGATACTGGCGTTGGCAGTATTAACGTAGCTGCTGCGATCAAAGCCGTCAGGTCCACAACTAGCGGCACCTTCGCGACAGTGATCGCTGGCGAATCGATCCTCGCTCAGCGCGGTGCGTTTGCCGGTATCACTGTGAAGACGGACGGCATCGCGTGGGCTGACGGCATCGCATGGACCGATGGCATTGCCTGGGCTGACGGCATCGCGTGGGCCGACGGTATCGCCTGGGCTGACGGCATTGCGTGGGCCGACGGTATCGCCTGGGCCGACGGCATCGCCTGGGCTGACGGCATCGCCTGGGCTGACGGCATTGCGTGGGCCGACGGCATCGCCTGGGCTGACGGCATCGCCTGGGCTGACGGCATCGCTTGGGCCGACGGCATTGCTTGGGCTGACGGCATCGCTTGGGCCGACTAGGAGTAACCGATGAAACTTAGAAGACTCATCATTTGGGGAGAGGGACCGGCCCTCTAGCGATTGCGTGTGCCTCCAGCTGTCCAGCAGCAGGGTCAGTCCGGGCAACTGCCATTCAAGGCGCTAGTTTTCGTTGCGCTAGTTCTCTGCGCTGGCGTCGCTGTACTCGCCAAAGCGTCGACTGGCCTGCTCACGGCGCCACCGCCGGCAGAGTGGATCTTCTTCGCCGCACTGTCATTTCTTAGCGGAGCCTTCAACATTAAGGTTCCGGCGATTCCCGCAAGAATCTCCGTTTCCGAAGCTTTCGTCTTCGCCACTGTCCTTCTCTACGGGCCTGAAGCCGCCACGATTGTGGTGACTTTGGACGCCGTAATGATGTCGGTTCGGCTTCGCTCTAGCCGGAAGTACCTCTTCCGCACACCCTTCAACGTAGCGGCTGCCGCCTCTTCTATTTGGGTTTCTGGCCAGGTATACGTCCTTCTTCTCGGGCCTGGGAACCCGGCCAGCGGACTTCCACTCAATCAGTTCCTCGTTCCGCTGCTGGCGCTGGCCATCTGCTACTTCTTGCTAAACAGTGGCTTGGTCGCCATTGCAATGAGCCTTGAGCGGCGAGGAAACCCTCTCCTTATTTGGCGCTCGAATTTTCTCTGGCTCGGCTTGAACTATCTCGGCGGCGCCTCATTTGCTGCTCTCATCGTTTCCTATCGCCAGCAGTTCGACTTCACGATGTTGGGAGTGATCGTCCCGCTCTTGGTGATCACGTATCTCACGTTCCGGACCTCGCTTGGTCGACTTGAGGATGCCAATCGGCACGTCAGTCAGCTGAACGAGCTCTACGTCTCGACCATCGAGACTCTGGCCATGGCAGTTGACGCCAAGGACCAGATCACTCACGGGCACATCCGGCGCGTACAGGTTTACGCCACGGAACTCGCTCGGCGTCTCGGCGTGAAAGAGGAAAGCCAGATCCGGGCAATCGAGGCAGCCGCCCTTCTCCACGACATGGGTAAGCTGGCGATCCCTGAGAACATTCTTAACAAGCCGGGCAAGCTGTCCGACGCCGAGTACGACAAGATGAAGCAGCACGCGTCGATTGGCGCAGACCTCCTTTCCGCTATCCGTTTCCCCTATCCAGTCGTTCCGATCGTTCGTCACCATCACGAGTTCTGGAATGGCAAGGGTTATCCGAGCGGGATTGCCGGAACTGACATCCCGCTCGGTGCCAGGATTCTGTCGGTGGTTGATTGCTTCGACGCCCTTAATTCCGACAGACCCTATCGCCCGAAACTTAGCCCGGAAGAGGCATTCTCCGTATTGAGGGAGCGGAGAGGCGTGATGTACGACCCCTTGGTCGTCGACACCTTCATTGGCGCGTATGACGAGATCGCACCAATTGCAATTGCTGCCGGCGAACAGGCGCGCAGTTTGATCACGCCTGGCACGTTTGCTGACGAAGGCCGCATCGACAGCACTCTTGACAAGATTCGCGAAGGCGCGGCGACCACCTCTCAGGTATTTGAGGCCACGAAGGCGCTCGGAACGGCCACGTCGCAGTCGGCCGCGTTCGGCATCGCCGCGCGCCATGTCCGACAAACCACGCCGGCGGCCGTCTGCGCACTCTTCTTGCATGATTCATCTACCGATGTCGTTCGGTGCGTCGAGGCGACGGGAGACAAGTCGGAAACCCTCTTCGGACTCGAAATCAACATGGGAGAGCGGATCAGTGGCTGGGCAGCTTCTCATCGACAGCCCATCAGCAACTCAGATCCTGCGCTCGACCTCGGGCCGCTTGTTGACTCGTTCCGCTCGCGCCCTCGGAGCGCGCTTGTTGTCCCATTGATCTGCGGAAATTCCGTGGTCGGCGTCCTTTCCTCGTACGCGTTTGACGAGAATGCCTTCAGGAACGAGCATCGCTACGCAGTAGAGCAACTCTGCGGAATACTCGCAGCCAAGCTAGCCGAGATCAACGGGCCTGAATCAGGAAACCTGCTGAAGTTTTCACCCCGAAAGGCCTAGGCGCGTCCCTCCGCTAGCCGCCGACTCGGGCGAATCGGAACCGAAAGGCGGTGCATCATGGCGATCTCTTACGACATTCTGCTATCGCTCTGCGTCAGAGGTCACTTCATCGAGGCGTTACGCGTCGCAGAGCCAACGGCCGCTACTCTCCGGACCATGGAATCTCGATCTCGCATTCTGGTAGCGAGATGCGAACTGCACACTGGACGTCCTGAAAAGGCGCTCGCAATCGCGAGGTCGGATGAGTCGACAGATGTAGCCACTCGATCTCGGTGGGCATCCATTCGAGGGCTGGCCCTGAAGCGCCTTGCAGATCTCCCAAGGGCGGCGGAGGAACTGCAGATGTCGACTCGACTGGCCATAGAGTCACGGGACATCAAGCAGGAAGGCTGGGCTCGGCTCCACTCGTATCGTCTTGAAACGATTGAGCGACGCCGTGATTCGCCAACACTGGCGAAGCTGCGACGTGTCGCCATTTCTGCTGGCGACCCACACCTGACAGTTGCTTTACACGAGACGCTGGCCGTCGCGGAAGGCCAAGTAGGGCTCTTCTCTAGCGCAAAGCGACACTTGGCCGTAGCAAGGTCGCTGCTCGAAACCTATCCGAACGCGTGGCTAGCACAACAGGTCGATCTCACTGCTGCGTGCATTGAACTAGTGAGTATGGGACTTGAGTCTGCTGATGGTTATCTCAAGTCTGGAATAAGGCTCGGTGAGGTAACCGGCTGCGAATTCTCAGCAGAGGCTCTGAGCGCGAATCGCACACATTTACAGATAGTGAGCGGACAGCTCCTTCGGGCGAGCAGGTCCATTGATGCCAAGCGAGCTCAGGCTCCACAGAATGTCAGAATCGGCATGACTGATGGACTTGCCAGGGTGGCGCTCGCCCTAAACGAACACTCCGCGGTTCGTACTTCACTGGATGAGATCAGACAGCTTGGAGCGAGGGCCGACTCATATCTCGTTCGCTGGGCGGGGCTGACGCTCTGCAAGCTACTCCACCGCCAGCAGAACTACGACGAGCTGTTTGCCACGCTCGACGCTGAGGAATCCACCGCCCGGCGCCTGGAGGATCACCCGCTCCTTGCCGCGCTGCAGCTCGTCCGCGC
>JBEBGV010000174.1:0-3739 GCA_040081265.1 Vicinamibacterales bacterium | reverse complement strand
GGTGGCGTTCCCGATCCTCTCCCCAACGGAGAGCCCGGGACTTTGATGCAAGCGGAGCTTTAGCTCGCTCCCTCCACCGACGTCCATTTGGGAGCCGAAAGGAAATATCAACCTCCCAGCCCTCTCCGCCTCGGTACGGTCTTACTTTCACGCTCATCGTCGTTCATCCTTTCAACGACGACGTGCGGTTGTGGTCGACGGATTCTAGCAGTTCAGCCCGCTTGACCAGGACTCGTCGGCCCACGCGACGAACGCCAGCCAATTGCCCGCGTTCGACCATGGAGTAGACGGCCTTGACGCTCGTGCGGAGCAGGTCCGCAACCTCTGGGACGGTCAGGAAGAGGGGCTCAGCCATGGCCGCCCCCCAGCCCGAGGCGGGTCTCAAGCTCCGCGACGATGTCCTTGAGGGACTCGATCAGCACCCGACTCTCTGCCCGTTCCTCCAAACGCCTCACGGCTCGGCGGCACTTGTCGGAGCAGAAGCCATTGCGCCGCCGCCCCCGGATAGGGCCTTCACACCGCTGGCAGGATTGGCCCTCTGAGGCCGTCGTCCGGCTTTCCAGGCCCTCAATGTTGGGATCAGAAGTCCTGCGCTCTGGAGGCTCGTCAATGGCCTGCAAATCGATGTCAGACGAGGCCATCTGCCACATCCTGACCTCGAAGGCCTGTTTGCAGTGGGTGGGTCGGCTGTTCGGCGACGTTTCCCGTCGGCCCCCCCGGCATGGAGTCTGTGGAGTAAATGGAGTTGCCTGGTTCGTTCACTCCATTCGATCCATGTACTCCATCATCCGGGGTGCGCTTGGCGTACACGACTCCGTCCTTCCGAATCAACTCCAGCTGGATACACTTTTTTAGGAGCCTATCTGCGTTAGAAGGACTGTTCCCACCTTGCGCTACTTCCACATCCCGGAAGCGAAAACGGCTAGACAGACTTTCAAACACCTTCCGATCAGTCGCGTTCAAGTACTCTACGCCCTTCGACAGGCGATAGCCGGTCGCAGTTCCCTCTTCGTCAAACACTCGAAGGAGATCGAGGGGCGCAAGCTTTCCTGTACGCCTGACAAAACCTGCTAGCAGTAGATCCGCTTGGCCCGGATGCGGAATAACTCCAAGGCGAGTATCTGTGTGATTGACGAGAGCGTGTGCGCCTGCCACTTGCTGAAACCAAGCACTGTGGTCATCGACGAGATCGGGTGTAAACCCAATGTCAGTCTTCCGGCGATGGTGGATGATGAGCCACGTCACGCTTCTTAGTCGCTTCATTGCGTCGATGGCCAAGGCCGCGTCTGAGTTCTTGGCCTCCGCGCCTGGGAAGAAGGCTCGGAAGGGATCGATGATGACGAAAGACGCGTTGGCCTCCCTCACGCGACTAAGCATTACGTCTTGGTGGGAGCCGTATCCGCCTTCGGGTCGAACCAAGGACTCTGCCTCCCAATACGGCGACCAGACGTGAAAGTCTGGCGGTGGCTCCGACAGACCGAGCGTTCTAGAGAGGATCTGAAGCGTCTCGTAGAATTCGGGCTGGCCACTCTCGGCATCGCAGTAGAGTACCGGCCCCTGTCTTACCTTCCAGCCAAAAAACGGGGTCCCAGCCGCGACGCACAGCGCCATCTGCATCGCTAGCGGTGTCTTCCCTAGGCCGCTGTCACCGACCAAGAGGTTGACCGAACGCGAACGTAGCAAGTCGTCGATCACGAACGTCTGCCTAGCTTGGTGCTCGATGGCTTTCTTCAATGAGGCAGCCGTATAGATGCCCAGCTTGCTGAGTCGCTCGACGCGATTCTCAACGCCCTGCAACTCTTCAGGCGTCACAGCAACCCCCTGTCACGCCCGTTGCTATTTGTTCAAATCGAGTTGCGCAGTGCTGAAAATACCGCACGACATAGGTGCCCTTGTCCTCATGTCTCATCTCTTCCCTCCTGACTACCCTGCCGAACGCAGGTTCCCAACAACCGGACACCGTGCCCGATCGCTGGACCTAGTTCAGTCTGTTTGGTAGGAGAGGGGAACCCGACAAAAGCGATCGTTCTTTGGTCGGGGATGGGCGCCGTGGGTTGTTGGGTCGCGTCTAGACGAGGGGGGCGAGATCGAGGAGGCGTCGAATCTTGGCGATCCCCTTTTCGATTCCCTTTTGATCAGCCATGCGTAGGCCTGACACACCTCCTTTGGCCATGGTCTCTACAGAGTACCCCCCGACTCGTTGCCCAACCAGGTAGTCAACGTGACGACTGTCTCGCCATCCCTTGCCAACCTTGTAGCCTTCTGACTGACGCGCGGCCAAGACATGTTGAGCGAAACGCTCAGCTCGTTTTTTGAACTCGCTTGCGGTTTCAAAGAAAGGATTGAACCGAATGGCAGTCGATTGGAATGGAATCCCTGAAAGAGTTGCGCGTGCTGGCAAGCCCGGTGATCCGAAGGCGGCAGTTTCAGCAGCTGCGTTGATGATGGCGGGACAATCAAGGTTCCACTTCTTGGCCCACCTCGTTACGAGGCCAAGAAGCTCGTCAGATAGGTCGTCGCCAGGCTGAACCAATCCAATCTCAGGGTCTAGTTTACCGATCGCTCTCAGCCGGCCGTAGCATCGGGGGAAGCGCTGCCTAACCGTCAGCAGGACTTCGTTCGCTGCCAGGGCTCTCTCGTCAGATTGTGTGCGCAGTACTCGTTTGTAGAGCGTCTCGGGCATGGCTACCTCGTGACCGAATTCGTTGGATCGCGGCACACCTATTTGTCGCGGCAATTCTCGGCAGCTATTTCCAGTAGCTTCGGCGACGCCCACTCTTGTCGGTGTACCAACGCTTCCGCCGAGGCGTTTTCGTGAAGGTCGGTTTGTTGTCCTTGTTGGGGTCGGGGTCTAGCCAGTGCGATACAGACATGCCGCTTGCAAGACTTCCAAGGGCAACCAAGCCGCCTATGATGCTTGACCCGCCGCTGACACCGCCATGGTGAGAGCATGCGCCAGGCTTGCCAATGGAAGGAGAATTCCACCCGTCTGAGCACGCTTCGGCTGGGACCAATGGCTGCACGGCAAGAAAAGCGCCGACGCCAACGATCCACCCGACTAACTCATGGCGTTTCATGAAAATGTGGTGTCACGATTGGTATGGACTACTAGTGACACCAACCGCCATGAACTCAGGTGCTGCATGGTGGCTATCTCATTGATTTCCATGGCCTAATGAGCTGGGGGTGGCGACTTGCGAGAAATGATAAGGCGTGACACCTGCGGAAGTCACCCCACATGCCACCTCGCACGGAGCTAGGGTGGGCAGCAGCTACCACGTGCCTAGCCGCGCGGCGATCAGCGACCGAACAACGCCTGGATAGATGTCTGCACGTTTAGCCGCGATCTCCATCCGGTCCAGTTCCTTTTCTATCTGCAGTGCCCAGCCACTGAGCTGGCGAGCCTGTGCCTGGAGGCTCCGGCATGCGGTCGTCGTGCTGTTGTCAACGGCTGCGACGCCAACGATTGTGGACGTCATAAAAATCGGGTTCGGTTCAATGCGTGTCGTCCCATCACCGTTCACCATGATGAGCGGGTTGTAGCCCACGAAGGTGGAACTGACAGCCGCTGACTTAGACTTCGTCGACCCTGAACATGCGCCACTTGCCGCTGCTGAAACCGAGCGATACTCATCGTTCTTGCGTCGCCCCTCGCCGTCGAGCTGAGACAACCGAGCCCCAAACCTGGCCTCTGCACGGTCACGCATATCTTCCATCGACGACTTTGAGGACGTTGAGC
>JBEBGV010000001.1:0-272514 GCA_040081265.1 Vicinamibacterales bacterium | reverse complement strand
CTGCTGCCTCCCGTAGGAGTCTGGGCCGTGTCTCAGTCCCAGTGTGTCCGTCCGCCCTCTCAGGCCGGATACTGATCGTCGCCTTGGTGAGCCGTTACCTCACCAACTAGCTAATCAGACGCGGGCCCCTCAACAAGCGCCAGGTCTTGCGATCCCCGGCTTTGATCTCTGCTCGTTCAAGAGCAGGATGTTATGCGGTATTAGCGTCCCTTTCGGGACGTTATCCCCCACTCGAAGGTAGGTCACCCACGTGTTACTCACCCGTTCGCCACTCAGTTATCCCTTGCGGGATAACCGCGTTCGACTTGCATGTGTTAGGCACGCCGCCAGCGTTGATTCTGAGCCAGGATCAAACTCTCATGTTAATTTGCTGTCCTTTGACACGGCCACTTGCGCGGCCCCGCCCAGGAACAACTCAATAACGCGATCGCCGATTGACTTGGCTCTTGCGTTGTTTCTACTTCGTACGTGTGTCGGCTCCGACTTATTCCGATGCGGTTTAGGCATCAGGTGTTCGCCAGAGCCCACCCGCCTTACGGCGGGAAAACTGACACTCGACGGGCATTCCAGCTTCACCTGCCATCGAGCCTTTCAGCTCTCAAGCCGTGCGCTGGAATAATGTTGTGCTTGCACGCACTATCTAGTTTTCAAAGAACCGGGTCGCTCCCCGCTAGGGGAACCTTACGAGGTTACCTGCGACACCCACTGGTGTCAAGCCCTTATTTACCTCTTTGACACGCCCTCGCACGCTCTCGCGCGCGCTGCGCCTCATCTCGGCAAGCCTTGTCGGAAACCGACCAGGAATATGGGCCCAACGGAGGGCGTCGCCACCACGACGAACTGGCGTTCGTCAGGCGAACCTTGCAAGCTTACGTCGCGTTCGTTTTGCTTGTCAAGCCCTCGAGCCCTTGCCCGCGCGCTGACACAAAAAAATTGCTCCGGCTGCGTCTTCCGGCTGGAGCAATCTGTCCACTGACCTCAGTGGGGTGCGCTCACGACGTCCAGTGATCCTATGGCGAGGCCGCACACCGTGTCAACTCCGCTCAATGCGGATCAGGAAGTTCTCCCGCTTTCCCTTGCGAATCAGGAAGAGTTCGCCTTCAATCGCCGTTTCCGCGCGCAGCCGCTCCTTCTCGTCGGTGATGCGGCGATCGTTGACCGAGATCCCTCCTCCACGAATCAATCGCGTCGCCTCACCGCGCGACGTGACCACGCCAACCGTTGCCAGCAGCTCGACGATCGGCCAGCCGTCGACGGCATACGAGACCGTGGACGACGGTACGTTCGGAAATACCTCGAGCAGCTCGGTGACCGACATCGCGCTCACCGATCCACCAAACAGCTTGGCAGACGCCGTCTCTGCCTCCAGCACTGCGGCGTCGCCGTGAACCAGGCGCGTCACCTCGCGCGCCAGTTCCCGCTGCGCAATCCGACGTTCGGGCTCACTCGCTGTGACAGCCTCCAGTTCCTGGATTCGCGCCTGATCAAGGAACGTGAAGAACTTCAGATACTTCACCGCGTCGCGGTCGTCGGTCTTGAGCCAGAACTGATAGAACTCGTACGGCCGCGTTGCCTGCGGATCGAGCCACACGGCTCCACCCTCGGTCTTGCCGAACTTCGTACCCGAGGCGGTGGTCAACAGTGGCATCACCATGCCATGTACCTTGCCACCTCGCAGCCGCCTGACCAGATCGCACCCGGCCACGATGTTGCCCCACTGGTCGCTGCCGCCGATTTGCAACGTGCAGCCATAGCGGTCGAACAGCTGCAGGAAATCAAAGGACTGCAGCAGCGAATAGCTGAACTCGGTGTAGGAAATGCCGTCCTCGCTCGCGAGACGACGCTTGACCGACTCCTTCGCGAGCATCGCGTTGATGCTGAAGTACTTACCGACGTCTCGCAGGAACTCCATGGCGGTCATCGTGCTCAACCAGTCGGCGTTGTTCACCAGCTGGGCCGACGTCGGTCCCGGCGTGAAGTCGAGCAGGCGCGATAACTGCCCGCGGATGCTCTCGACGTTCGCGCTCACCTGCTCGACGCTCAGGAGCGAACGCTCGGCGCTCTTTCCGCTGGGATCCCCAATCAGGCCGGTGCCACCGCCGACAATGGCGATGGGGCGATGCCCCTTCCGCTGCATCCGCGCGAGGCCGAGCGCCGGGAGTAAGTGACCTACGTGCAGGCTTGACGCTGTCGGATCGAATCCGCTGTAGACCGTGACCGACTCACGCGCCAGCACGTCTCGCAGCCCTTCTGTCGTGTCGTACACCAGACCGCGCCACTCAAATTCACCAAACAGATCCATCAGCCGGTACTATACAACCGCGGCCGTGAGGCCTCGGCGCCCTGCATAGCGCCGTAGTCACTTGCGTCACGAGGAGTCTCTCCCTACAGTTAGACGCGATGGCTCTGACGCGGCGCGCCGCGCTCAAAGGCGCACTGGCAACGACGGTTGGCGCCGTAACGGGTTCGGCAATCTATGGTGGCGTTTATGAACGCCACGCGCTGGAACTGACCGAATCAGAACTGCCGATCGACAGCCTGCCAGATGCACTCGAAGGGCTGCGCATCGGGTTTCTCACCGACATTCACCATAGCGAGATGGTTTCGGCCGACGACGTCCGTCGAGCGGTGGCCATAGCGCATGCGGCCAATCCTGACCTTATCGTCCTGGGGGGCGACTACGTCACGTGGGGGAACCGGAGCTACGTAGGGCCCTGCGCCGAGCTCCTGGGAACGCTGAAGGCCCCCAACGGCGTCTTCGCAGTGCTCGGCAACCACGACGATGACCGCGACATGCCCGCGGCGCTGGCCGCACAGCACATCACCGTGATGCGAGACGCGAGGACAAGTCTCCGCATTCGCGGCGAAACGCTCGACATTGTCGGCATCAGGTTCTGGACGCGTCGCGCCCAGGACATCGGTCGCCTCCTCGGCAGTGTGCAAGGCCCGACGCTCCTGCTGGCGCACGACCCGTCCCGACTCAACCAGGCGGCCGCGCTCGGCATTTCAGGCGTCCTTTCGGGGCACACCCACGGCGGACAGGTGGTACTTCCCGGGATTGGACCGATCGCAGCCCGAAGGTTTCCCGTCGTCGCAGGGCTCGGCGTGCGGAACCGGACCTCGATATTCGTGAGCCGCGGGATCGGGACCGTCTACGTTCCTGTTCGCATCAACTGCCCGCCGGAAGTGGCAATGATCACGCTCCGTCGCCGTCGACGTCAGCCGGCCTGATCGGGCAGAAACCGCCGACCCTCCACCCGCCATCGCCCGCTGAGCACCATCGCGACCGCTTCGGGGTAGGCAAGGTGTTCCTGCTCGAGGACACGTGCCGACAAGGCATTGATGTCGTCGCCGGGGAGCACCGGAACGACCCGCTGAAGCACGATCGGACCGGCATCGAGGGCTTCGTTCACCAGGTGCACAGTGACCCCTGTTACTTTGACACCGTGCTCGAAGGCCTGGCGCTGCGCGTCGACGCCCGGGAACGACGGAAGGAGCGAGGGATGAATATTCAGAACCGCCTGCGGAAACGCCTCGAGGAGGGGCGCCCCAACCAGGCGCATGAACCCGGCAAGGCACACAAGATTCACGCCTCGTTCGCGTAAGACGGTCACGAGCGCCCGATCGTAGTCAGTCCGCATCGGCCAACCGCGGTGACTGAGGTACACCGCTTCTATCCCGGCCCGCCGTGCCCGTTCGAGACCCGCGGCATCCTCTCGATTGGAAACGACGACGACAATCTCGGCCTTGATCCGCCCATCGCCCACCGCGTCAATCAGCGACTGAAGATTGGAACCGCGGCCCGAGATGAGGACACCGATCCGTTTCACGCGCGGGGGCCCTGGCTAGACATAGGTGACTTCGGGAGGCTCACCGGCAACGATCTCGCCGATGACGCGCGCGTCACGTCCACTCCTGGCCGCCAGTTCGCCAATCAACGCCTCGGCATGATCCCTGGCCGTCACGACGATGAGCCCGATGCCCATGTTGAACGAGCGCCGCATATCAGCGTCCGGCACACCGCCGCAGCGCTGGAGCCACTGGAAGATCGGCGGAACGTCCCAGGCCTTCGTGTCCACCACCGCGGCTGTGCCGTGCGGCAATACGCGCGGAAGATTATCGGTAATGCCCCCACCGGTGATGTGCGCCATACCCTTGATGCGCCCGCCATCGAGCAGTGGTCGAATGCAGGACAGGTAGGACCGATGGGGTTCGAGCAACGCCTCGCCAACCGTCCGTCCAAGTTCGGGGACGAGCGCACTCACGTCGAGGCGCATGTGATCGAACACAATCTGTCTGGCCAGGGAGTAGCCATTGGTATGGAGCCCATTGGATGGAATCCCGACGAGCGCGTCCCCGGCAGTAATGGCCCGCCCGGTAATCAGGCGCTCACGATCGGCGGCGCCCACGATGAAACCGGCCAGATCGTACTCTCCGTCGGCATAAAAGCCCGGCATCTCCGCGGTCTCTCCGCCGAGCAACGCACATCCGTTATCGCGGCACGCCGCAGCCATGCCGCCGACAATTGACTCAGCAATTTCTGGCTGCAATCGACCTGTGGACAGGTAGTCGAGGAAGAAAAGCGGTTCGGCGCCCTGCACCAGGATGTCGTTGACACAGTGGTTGACAAGATCAATCCCCACGGTGTCGTGGCGCCCGGTCATGAACGCCACCTTGAGCTTGGTGCCCACGCCATCAGCGCTCGACACGAGCACCGGGTCGCGAAATCTCGTCGTATCGAGCCGGAACAGTCCGCCGAACGAACCGATCTCCGACAGCACGCCGTCGGTGAACGTGGACCGCGCCAGGCCGCGAATTCTTCGGACGGTCTCGTTGCCGGCGTCGATGTTGACGCCCGCATTCTTATAGGTCAGTTCGGACATGGGGTCTTAGTCAGGAAACGACGGGATCTCTCTGGCGGTCGGGCTGATCAATTTTTCCCGACGCGCCCGCGGCATCTCCCCCGTTCAGCTTGAGCGAGAGCTGCAGATACGCGGCTTCGTCCCGCGGAAACGCCACGGGGTAGACGCCCGTGTAACATGAGGTGCAGTAGCGTTCACGGCCATGCCTGACGCTCCCGGTCATGCCGTCCAGGCTGAGATACGCAACGCTGTCGGCGTCGAGATACTTGCGAATCTCCTCCAGGGTGTGCGTTGCCGCGATGAGCTCGGAGCGCCGCGGTGTATCCACGCCGTAGAAACATGGAGAAATCGTCGGTGGGCAGCTGATACGCATGTGCACCTCTCGCGCACCGGCGCTGCGCACCATCCTGACGATCTTGCGGCTGGTGGTTCCGCGGACAATCGAATCATCGATCAAGACGACACGCTTGCCATCCAGAATGCTGCGCACGGGGTTCAGCTTCACGCGCACACCAAAGTGGCGAATCGACTGCTGTGGCTCGATGAACGTTCGCCCTACGTAGTGGTTCCGGATCAGCCCCATGCGCATCGGAATCCCTGACTCCGCGGCATAGCCAACAGCCGCGCACACCCCGGAGTCCGGAATGGGCACGACAACGTCGGCCGGAACCGCTGACTCCCTGGCCAGGCGACGGCCAAACTCCGTACGCACTTCGTTGACGCTGTCCCCGAACACGTAGCTGTCAGGACGCGCAAAATAGACGTGCTCGAAGATGCATTGTGACTGCTGAGCCGGCACGAACGGCTTCACCGACCGCATGCCGCCGGCCGTCAGGAAGACCAGTTCGCCGGGCTCGACATCGCGCACATACGTCGCGCCTATCAGGTCCATCGCGCACGTCTCCGAACAGACCACCCACCCGTCGTCGAGACGGCCCAGAGCGAGCGGGCGGAAACCGTGGGCGTCGCGAGCGCCGATGACGCAGTCTTTGGTCATCATCACGAACGAGTACGCCCCACGAACCTGCGACAGTGCGTCGATGATGGCCGCTTCGGCGGTCGTTTCCCGTGAACGCGCGAACAGGTGGACGATGACCTCGGTGTCGCTGCTGGTCTGGAAGATTGCGCCATCCCGTACGAGTTGATCGCGAAGCTCGCCGGCGTTGACCAGATTGCCATTGTGCGCGATGGCGAACTGCCCATGCACGCTGTCGATGACGATCGGCTGGGCGTTGAGCAACTTGCTCTCACCGGCGGTCGAGTAGCGAACGTGACCGACCGCCATCGTGCCTGGAAGCCGGGCCAGCGTATCGTTGTTGAAAGCCTCGTTGACGTACCCCATGGCCTTCGATGTGCGGATCTTCGTGCCATCAGACGCCGCAATGCCCGCGCTCTCCTGACCACGGTGCTGCAGCGCATAGAGCCCGAGGTAGGTGAGGTTTGACGCCTCGGCGTTGCCGCTGATGCCGAAGACGCCGCATTCGTCCTTGAACTTATCGAGCATCAATGTGTTCCGGGTCGAAGAATGACTCGAGCGCAGTTGACCAGATGCGTTCGGCATCGGAGACCGGCACCTCGATCGCCGGAACCCCGTCGATGGCAATGCGGATGGCGGTGCCGCCAACCTCTCCAAGGCGCGTCACGGGTACTGCCGCGCTGCCGGCCAGCGCCAGCAGTTCCGCGACACGGTCGGCAGCGACGGATACGACAACCCGTGATGCCGACTCTGCAAACAGCGTCGCGACGAGATCAAAGCGACCGTCGCCGGAGGCAATCGAGTTCACGTCGACGACCGCGCCGCGGCCGCTGTCGAAACAGCATTCAGCCAGGGTAATGGCCAGGCCACCCTCGGCGCAGTCGTGCGCGGAGCGAATCAGACCCGCCGCAGCACCGTCGACGAGCACCCGCTGCACAGCCGCCTCGCGGACCAGGTCGAGCGACGGCGGCACTCCCTTCACGAGGTGGTGCATCACTTTCAGGTACTCGCTGCCACCCAGTTCGGAGAGCGACGCACCAAGCAGCAGGATCACATCGCCTTCGCCCTGGAAGGTCCGCCGCACCACGCGATCGGCGTGTTCGAGAAGCCCGACGACCCCGATCACCGGCGTCGGGAGCACGGCCCGACCGTCGGTCTCGTTGTAGAGGCTGACGTTGCCACCCGTGATGGGGATGTCCAGAGCGCGGCAGGCCGCGCCCAGGCCCTCCACCGCTCGAGCGAACTGCCACATGATCTCGGGGCGTTCGGGATTGCCGAAGTTCAGGCAGTTGGTGGCACCGATGGGGACGGCGCCAGCGCAGGCCACGTTTCGCGCCGCCTCGGCCACAGCCAGCTGGGCACCGACAAACGGGTCGAGATAGACGAAGCGAGCGTTGCAGTCGGTCGACAACGCCAGCGCGCGCGATGTCCCCTTGATGCGCACCACACCCGCACCCATGCCGGGAAGCACCAGGGTGTTGGTCCGGACCATGTGATCGTACTGGCGATACACCCACCGCTTGCTTGCCACGCCGGGACTTGCCAGGAGACGCGCGAACACGACCGGAGGGGTCGCGGGTGCGGGAAGATCGGACAGCACGAGGTTGCGAGCCTCCGCCAGGTACTCGGGCTCGCGCGTCGGCCGGTGATAGAGCGGCGCGGCATCGGTGAGCGCAGCATTCGGGATGTCAGCCACCACCGTCCCGCGATCCTTGACCCGCATGCGCCCGTCGGTGGTCACCTCGCCAATGTGGGCAGCGTGCAGGTCCCACTTCTCGAAGATGCGCTCGACTTCGGCCTCACGTCCCTTCTTCACCACGAGCAACATGCGCTCCTGTGACTCGGAGAGCATGATCTCGTACGGGGTCATACCGGTTTCGCGCTGCGGCACGAGCGATACGTCGATCTCGACGCCGGCCCCGCCGCGCGACCCCATCTCACAGGTCGAGCAGGTCAACCCGGCCGCACCCATGTCCTGGATGCCGACCAGCGCATCGGTCTTCATGACCTCGAGACACGCCTCGAGGAGAAGCTTCTCCATGAACGGATCGCCGACCTGTACTGCCGGGCGCTTCTCAGCCGATCGTTCGTCGAACTCCGCGGACGCCATCGTCGCGCCATGGATGCCGTCGCGTCCGGTCTTGGCGCCAACGTAGTAGACAGGATTGCCCGCACCGGAGGCAGTGCCCTTGATAATCTCGTCGGCTCGAGAAATCCCCAGGCAGAAGACGTTGACGAGGGGATTGCCCGTGTAGCTTTCGTCGAACCCGATCTCTCCGCCAACGGTCGGAATGCCAATGCTGTTGCCGTAGCCGGCAATGCCCGCCACCACACCTGAAAGCGTGCGCCGCACCAGCGGCAGTTCGGGAGGACCGAACCGGAGAGAATTGAGCAGCGCGATGGGACGAGCGCCCATCGTGAAGATGTCGCGAATGATGCCGCCAACACCCGTCGCAGCGCCCTGATAGGGCTCGATAAACGATGGATGGTTGTGGGATTCGATCTTGAAGACCGCGGCGAGACCCTCGCCGATGTCGACCGCCCCGGCATTCTCGCCCGGGCCTTGAAGCACCCGCGTACCGGTTGTCGGAAGGGTCTTCAGGTGCACCCGCGAGCTCTTATAACTGCAGTGCTCGGACCACATGACCGAGAAGATGCCGAGCTCGGTCATCGTCGGTTCGCGGCCCATCATCTCGAGAATGCGCTCGTACTCGTCGCGCTTCAAACCGTGCCGCTCGAGCACGCTGTCGGTGATCAATTCGGTCGTCGTCATCCGGCCATCACCGCGCCCGAGGACACGCTCTTCACAATTGACTCCAACACATAGAGACCGTCGGCACCGCCAAGGGCAGCCTCGCAGGCGCGCTCGGGATGGGGCATCAGTCCGAGGACGTTTCGCTTCTCGCTGCAGATGCCCGCGATGTTGTTGATCGAGCCATTCGGATTCCCGGCGTCGGTCACCGCACCGTCGGGTGTCGCGTATCGGAAAATGACCTGCCGCTGGCGCTCGAGTCGTTCGAGCACGTCGGGCTCGGCGTAGTAGTTCCCCTCGCCGTGAGCGATCGGAAGCCTCAGGACCTGGCCTGGACTGCAGGCCGCGGTGAAGGGCGTGTCAGTGTGCTCAACGCGAACGTGAACGAACTCGCACTGAAACTTCACGCTTCGGTTCCGCAGCATAGCGCCGGGCAGCAGACCAGCCTCGAGCAGCACCTGGAAGCCGTTGCAAATGCCGATGACCGGCCCACCAGCCGCCGCGAACTCCGAGACAGCGCGCATGATCGGGGAGAACCGGGCAATTGCTCCGGTCCGCAGGTAGTCGCCATACGAGAACCCGCCAGGCAGTACCACTACGTCGGCGCCCCTGAGACCCGTGTCCTTGTGCCACACGAATTCGGCGTCGTGTCCGAGCACGTGCTTTACCGCGTGATACGCATCATGGTCACAGTTCGACCCCGGGAACTCGACGATGGCGAACTTCACAGCCCGGCTCCGGCCCCGGCCGCAACCGGGGTGTCAACTTCAATCCGGAAGGTTTCGATCACCGGGTTGGCAAGGACCGTTCGGGCCGCCTCCGAGGCTATCTGCTTCGCCTCGTCAATTGTGGCGGCCTGGACCTCCAGCTCGAAAAACTTGCCTTGACGCACGTCGCCCACGGCACCGTACCCGAGTGAATGCAACGCGTCGGTCACCGTCTTTCCCTGCGGATCGAACACCGACGGCTTGAGGGTGACATAGACACGGACGCGCATGGCGCTTACTCCCTTTATGAACTTGTGGCGCCGACAGCCGCCGGCTCGGTCGCGAATACCCGCGCGAACACCTCGGCGATGTGCCTGAGCTGCTCGTCGAGATCAAAGGCTCGCTCGATGTCAGCGGCCGACAGCACGCCGATGACGTCGCCGTCTGCGAGCAGAAGGTCTTTGAAGTCGCGCTTCTCGTGAAACGCGCGCATCGCGTTGCGCTGCACCCACTCGTAGGCCTGTTCGCGCGAGACGCCTCGGCTGGCCAGTTCGAGCAGCACGGTACCCGAAAAGACGACCCCGCGTGAACGATCGAGGTTCTCGCGCATGCGCTCCGGATACACCACCATCCCGGACACCACGCGGGTGAACCGCCGCAACATGTGGTCGAGGGCGATGAAGCTGTCGGGAATGATCACGCGTTCAACAGAGGAGTGCGAAATGTCACGCTCCTGCCAGAGCGCGTTGTTCTCGAGGGCGGCGTGGGCGTTTCCCCGCAGCAGGCGGGCCAACCCGACGATCTGCTCACAGACGATCGGATTGCGCTTGTGGGGCATGGCCGAAGAGCCCTTCTGGCCCTTGGCGAACGGCTCCTCGACTTCGCCGATCTCTGTCTTCTGCAAACCTCGAATCTGCAGGGCGAACTTCTCGAGCGACGAGCCGGTGATCGCAATCGCCATCATCAGCTCGGCGTGACGATCGCGCTGGATCACCTGCGAGGCCACCGGCGCCGGCTCGAGGCCGAGCGTGCGACAGACGTCCGCCTCAATCGACGGGGGCAGGTGCGCGAAGGTACCCACAGCACCGGACAACATGCCGACCGATATCACCCGTCGCGCCCGCATCATCCGCTCGAGATCCCGGGACAGCTCGGCGTACCAGAGCGCGAGTTTGAGCCCGAACGTCATCGGCTCGGCGTGCACGCCGTGCGTCCGCCCGATCATGGGGGTGCGTTCGTGTTCCATCGCCCGCACCCGAACCGCCTCCATCAGGCGCTGCAGATTGACAATGATCAGGTCGCACGACGCCCGCATCTGGAGCGCCTGCGCGGTATCAATCACGTCGGACGAGGTCATCCCGAAGTGCAGCCAGCGAGCCGACGGCCCGACGTGTTCGGCTACCGCAGTCGTGAAGGCGATGACATCGTGCTGCGTGACCTGCTCGATCTCTTCGATCCTCGCGATGTCGAATCCGCCCTTCACCCGGATGTCGCGCGCGGCATCCATCGGAACCATCCCGGCCCTGGCCATCGCTTCGGCAGCAGCCGTCTCGACCTGCAGCCACGTTTCGTACTTGTGCTGGTCGCTCCAGAGGCGACCCATCTCGGGGTGGGTATATCTGGTGATCATCCCAGTGACAAACGCTCGGCAGGAATCGTCAATCCGTTCACGGCACCAAGGACGGTGGCGGCCAGGCGGCCGTCTGCAAAGAGGTCGCACGCCACGCGCTGGACATCCTCGCCCGTGACAGCACCCACGCCCTGCAGCGTCTCATCGAGTCCGAACTGCTTCTCGAAGTAGATTTCCTGTCGCGCCAGGTGCGACATGCGGCTGGACGTGCTCTCGAGGTTCAGCATCAGGCTGCCCTTGAGGTGATCCTTGGCCCGCTGCAGCTCGGCCTGAGGCAGAGGTTCATCCTTCACCTTCCGCAACTCGGCCACGACGACATCGATCAGCTCGCTCACCGCGTCATTGGCGCATCCCGCATACACCGTCATTGACCCGGCATCCCGATAGGCGCTCAGGCCACTGAACACCGAATAGGCCAGGCCCCGCTTCTCCCGCACGTTTTGAAACAGCCTCGAGCTCATCGAACCGCCGAGGATCGTGTTCAGGACATAGCTCGCGTAGCGATCGTCGTGGTCCTGCTGATAGCCACTCGTGCCCAGGCACACGTGACTCTGCTCGAGCTCTTTGCTGCGAATGATGATGCGGGGGATGACGTGCGGGGCTGACTCTACGACCGGCGTGTTCCGGCTCGACACCTTGTCGAACGCCCGCGCAACAAGATCACGAACGTGCCCGTGTTCAATGTTGCCCGTGGCGGCCACAATCAGGTTCGGCGCGGTGTAGACGTTCTCGAAATACTGTCGGAGGGCGCCCGCGTCGAGCGCCTCGACCGTCTCCGGCACCCCCAGAATCGGCCGCCCCAGGGGGTGATTCGCCCAGAAGTTCTCAGTGAAGAGTTCGTGCACCAGATCGTCGGGGGTGTCCTCGACCATCTTGATTTCTTCGAGCACGACCTTCTTTTCCCGCGCGATGTCGTCATCCCGAAACGCCGGGTTCATGACGATGTCGGACAGGACATCGATGGCAAGCGGCACGTGCTCGTCGAGCACCTTGAGGTAATAGCTGGCGTATTCCTTGGCGGTAAAGGCGTCCATCTGCCCGCCGATCGAATCCATCGTCTGCGCGATGTCTTCGGCCGATCGAGATGCGGTGCCTTTGAAGAGCATGTGCTCGACGAAGTGGGCGATTCCGCTTCGTTCGGCGGACTCGTGACGGGAGCCGCGCTTCAGCCAGACGCCGATGCTCACCGAGCGGACATGAGGCATCCGCTCCGTGAGGACACGGAGACCACTCGGGAGGACGTCGCGAACAATCGCTACATCAGACACGGAATGCGCTTGGGGCAACGAGGTCGGGTCCGGAAACGAGCACCAAAACTGCTGCAACTCGTTGACAGACAGGTGATTAGAAGAACGCGCCGATCATAGCATGCCTGCCGGCACAGTCGCAATCAAAACCCCTTTGGGCAGAGAATGCGGATGGTCATGTCAGCCCTGCTCAACATCGCCGAACTGGAACGCAGCGAGCTCGAGGCTGCGCTCGAGGCCCACGGCTTCGAACGTTTCCACGCCCGCCAGCTCTTCCGGTGGGTGCACCGCCGTGCCGTGACGGACTTCTCCGCCATGACCGACCTGTCGAAGGCGCTGCGAGCTGTGCTGGAAGCAAACTTCCAGGTTTCCACGCCGCGCGTCGTCAACGACGAAGTCTCCACCGACGGAACGCGAAAGCTGGTCCTCGAACTGGCCGACGGGAAGCGCATCGAATCGGTCTTCATCCCCGACACGCCGGCCATGACGTTCTGTGTCTCGACCCAGGTGGGTTGCGCCATGGCGTGCGCTTTTTGCCTCACTGGCAAGATGGGCCTGGTGCGCCACCTGACAGCAGGTGAGATTGCAGGGCAGGTCCGGGTACTCGCCGCGGCTACGGGCCTGCTCACCACGTCCTTCAACATCGTACTGATGGGGATGGGCGAACCGTTGCACAACTACGACGCCACCATGAAAGCGCTGCGGATGCTGCACGACGAGCACGGCCTGCACATCTCGCCACGCCGCATCACCTTGTCAACAGTGGGTATCGTCCCGGGACTCGAGCGGCTTGCCAACGAGCCTCTGATGCCAAACCTGGCCATTTCGCTGCACGCCACAACCGAAGAGCAGCGAACGGCGCTCGTCCCGCCCAACCGCAAGTATCCGCTCTCCGCCATCCTCGAGGCGTGCCGTCGCTTTCCGCTGAAGAACCGCAGCCGGATCACCTTCGAGTACGTCATGCTCGCTGGTGTCAACGACACACCTGAGGATGCACGCCGCCTCGTGAAGCTGCTCGGCGACATCAAGGCCAAAGTCAACCTGATCCCCCTCAATCCGGCACCGGGTATTCCGTTCGAGCGCCCGAGTGACGAACGAGTCGACCGCTTCGCGCAGATCCTTGCCGATCATCACCTGACGGTGTCGGTGAGGAAGAGCAGGGGACGGGACATCCGCGCTGCCTGCGGCCAGTTGATCGTCGAAGGCGGCACCGCCAGGTCCGCCGCGCAGCAGATGGCGTTGCTGATCAGAAACTAGTTGCTGGTTGCCCGTCGCCGGTTGCCGGTGGAATGGTCACCTCGACCCACGTGTTCCGCGGGTGTGGCTCTGGCAACGGCACCTTGAGATAGTTGTCGGTCACGGCCGAACGGCCATCGTCGACCACCAGCGCACGCCGACACGAGCCTTCCTGCGACTGCCGGAAGCAGCGGGACAGCCGCGCACCGATCGCTCGCAGTCGCTGTCCGCGCGCGCGCACGGCCATGCCGTCGATCTTGCCGGACAGACGTGACGCGGTCGTACCCGGACGGTCGGAGTACGGGAACACGTGCAGGTGAGAGAGCGGCAACCCCGAGACTACCCGCTCGGTCGCCAGCGCATCCTGCTCGCTCTCCCCTGGAAAGCCAACGATCAGGTCAGACCCGATCGCCGCCCACGGCAACACATCGTGAATGCTGTGCACGAGGCGCTCGAACGTTGCAGCCGTGTAGGGACGTCGCATGGCCCGAAGCACTTCGTCGCTGCCGTGCTGGAGTGGCAGGTGGAAGTGCGGCGCAAGACGCCGCGACCCGGCTACAGCGGCAACGATCTCAGGCGTGCAGTCCATCGGTTCGAGTGAACTGATGCGAAAAAGTACGTCCTCGCGCCGACTCGCGAGGTGCTCAACCAGGGACGTCAAAGAATCGCCGTTGCCCAGGTCGCGGCCGTACGAACCAAGATGAACTCCGGTGATGGCGATCTCTCTGTAGCCGGCGTCGAGTGCCCGGTCGATATCCCGAACGACGGTGGAAAACGGCTTGGAACGCCCACGCCCGCGCGTGGTCGGAATGATGCAGTAACTGCAGGGCTCGCTGCATCCCGTCTGCACCCGTAGTGTGAGCGCCGTTCGGCCGGCCACACCAGGTTGCAGCGACGAACCGCACGGCCCTTCTCCGTCGCCGAAACGCGCGGGGTCAACCGGGGGACACTCGTCGAGAATGGCGCTCCAGGCGTCCTTCTCGCCGTTGGTGACCACGCGAATCACACCAGGAAGCGCGGCGACCTCATGGGAACGACGAGTCGCGTAGCACCCCGTGACGACCACTCGCGCAGCTGGATTCTGACGGGCGATGCGCCTGATGGTCTGTCGCGTCCCCTGATCAGCTGTTGCGGTCACAGAACAGGAGTTCACGATCACCAGGTCGGCATCGGCGGGCGACACCGCCTGCCCTCCACGGCTGCGCAGCGTCTCCTCGATCACGAGCGAGTCCGCCTGATTCACACGGCAGCCGAACGTCACGACGCTGTACTTCATTGCGCGTCTAAACCGGGGACTGAGAGACTGCGGTCAGCGCCTTGCGTCCGATGTCAGTGCGGAGCTGCATGTGCTCGAAGCGGATCCGGCCTGCGGCACGGTACGCCACCTCGATCGCCTGCTCGTAGGTCGTGCCACGACCAACAACGGTGAGGACCCGGCCGCCGTGCGTCACGACATGGCTATCGCTTTCAGCTGTACCGGCGTGAAACACGAGCGCGTCTGGCACGGCCGCGGCGTTGGCCAGCCCGGTAATCACCTTCCCGTTGTCGGCTGAGTCGGGATAACCCCCGGAGGCGAGCACCACACCGACGAACTTGTCCGTCGAGAAGCGTGCGGCTCGCGATGACAGCTGGCCAGATGTGGCATCCAGCAGCAGCGTCGACAGCGGCTCGGCGAGCATCGGCAGGATGACCTGCGCTTCGGGGTCGCCGAACCGAACGTTGAACTCGACGACCTTCGGGCCATGTGAGGTCATCATCAGGCCAACGTAGAGAAAGCCGCGGAACGGGCGGCCTTCGTCGACCATTCCCTGGAGGACAGGGACGACAATCTCGTCGACGACCCGCTGCTCCATTTGAGATGTCAGGAGAGGGCTCGGCGCAAACGCACCCATGCCACCGGTATTGGGGCCTCTGTCGCCGTCAAAGATTCGCTTGTGGTCCTGCGCCGAGGACAGGCGAACGAAGTCGGCACCGTCGGCGACGACGAAGTACGAGGCTTCGTCGCCAACGAGAAACTCCTCGAGCACCAGGGTGTCGCCTGACTCCCCGAAGCGGCGGGCAACCATCAGGTCGTGGACTGCCTGGTCGGCGATCGCACGGGTCTCAGCGATCACCACGCCCTTGCCGGCAGCGAGGCCGTCGGCCTTCAGGACGATGGGGTAACCCAGTTCGCCTGACGAAAGCACGGCAAGCGCCTCGCCGGCCGAGTGGCAGATTCTGAATCCGGCGGTCGGGACCCGATGTCTCGCCATGAAGTCCTTGGCAAACGCCTTACTCCACTCGAGTGCGGCGGCCGCGCGCGTTGGCCCGAACACCCTCAGCCCGCGTTCGGTGAACGTGTCCGCAACTCCTAGACTCAGCGGCAGTTCCGGGCCGATCACGGTGAGGTCCACTGCTTCGCGCTCGGCCAGGGAAGCGAGAGCATCCGGGTCGGTGACCGGGACAGATGCGCAGGGAGCGAGGGCGGCGATGCCGGGATTACCCGGAGTACAGAGAACGGTGACGTCGCGTTCGCGAGTCAGTGCCCAGACCAGGGCATGCTCGCGGCCGCCGCCGCCGACGACCAGAATCTTCATGGGGTGGGAGCCCGAGTATTTGATTGACGTGGGGGCCTGTTGCGCCTAGAATCCGCGCCTGCCTGTGGTAGTCTAACATGTTCAGCACTTTGTAAAAGACTACACAGGGCCCTTCTAAGGGCCTAGATACACGGGTGCCCTGTCTAAGGGCCGTGGCCACCAAGCCAATAGAGGGGGTGTTCGGGCGTGGCTGAAGTCAAGATTCAAGAGGGCGAGTCAATCGAGAGCGCTCTTCGTCGGTTCAAGCGGAAGGTGCAGCAGGAAGACATCATCAAGGACATCAAGAAGCACTCCTTCTATTTGAAGCCAGGTGATAAACGCCGAGCCAAGCAGGCTCTGGCGCGAAAGCGTAACCGCAAGAAGCTCCGGCGCGAAACGGAGTAAGGCGCGTTGGAGCTCGACCGACTGAGCACAAAGGTGGCGAGGCGATGGAGTTCCAAGACAAGTCCCTAGCGTGTGTGGACTGCGGGTCGGATTTCATTTGGACGGCTGGAGAACAGCTGTTCTTTGCCGACAAGCAGTTCAAGAACGAACCGAAACGGTGCAAGGCGTGCAAGGCTAAACGGGCCAACCGGGTGTCAGCCGGTCCGTCGGGTCAGGGTCGAGTGGAAACCACCACCAATTGCTCGGCGTGCGGCAAGGAAACCACGGTGCCCTTCCGTCCCACGCAAGGCCGACCGGTGTTCTGCAAGGAGTGCTTCCAGCAACGTAAGTTCGCCGGAGCCTGATCACGTCGGACGCGCGAACTCCAAACCAGTCAGGTCGCATCGTGCGACCTCTGATTCGGGCCAGGCCAGAGCTGCATGCGGCACGCGTGTGGCCCCGGTCTGGCCTGTCTTGCGTGTGTTAGAATCGCGGGCTCAGAACGTCAATTCGAGGACTAACGGGCATGCAGATCGAGGAACGGTCGGCGGGGGATGTCACCCTGCTCGATCTCAAGGGCAAGATGACGCTCGGTGAGGGCGACGAGCTCCTGAAAGACAAGATCAACAGCCTGGCCAGCCAGGGCCGCCGCAAGATCGTGCTCAACCTGGCCGATGTGCCGTACATCGACAGCGCCGGCCTTGGTGAAATCGTCCGGACCTACACGACGGTGACCCGTGAGGGCGGTCAGCTGAAGCTGCTGAACCTCACGAAGCGCATTACGGACCTGCTCGCGATCACGAAGCTTCTGACCGTGTTCGAGACGTACGACAGCGAAGCAGACGCCGTCCGCAGCTTCACTGCCAAGGCATAGCCCCGTGGGCCAGGGCGACTCCCCGTCGCCTGGACCGCGGCGGTCCCTACCGGTTCTCCTCCTCAGCTCGATACGACCCGGGCAGTGGACCAAGAACCTGTTCGTCTTCGCCGGCCTGCTCTTCGGGCAGCGCCTCGACGAGCCCGCGGCTGTGCTGGCGGCCGTCGCCACCTTTGTCATCTTCTGCGGCCTCTCAGGCGGGGTCTACCTGTGCAACGACATCGCCGATCGCGAGGCTGATCAGGCCCACCCCCTCAAGAAACACCGTCCTCTGGCATCGGGGGCGCTGGCGCCAGGGACCGCACTGATCGCGGCGATCGTTCTCATTGGGGCGTCACTCACAGGCGCGGCTCTGATGAGCTGGCGGCTTGCCGCCGTGGCGCTGACCTATGCGGTCCTGCTGACCATGTACTCGGTGGTCTTCAAACACATCGTGATCGTCGACGTCCTGGTTATCGCCGCTGGTTTCGTGCTGAGAGCCGCAGCGGGGGCGATCGCGGTCAATGTGCCGATCAGCGAGTGGTTGCTCGTCTGCACCACCCTGCTCGCGCTCTTCCTGGCGCTCAGCAAGCGCCGTCACGAGCTGACCATCCTGACCACCGGGGCTTCGGGCCATCGGCCCATCCTTCAGGAGTATTCCCCTTACCTCCTGGACCAGATGATTGGTGTCGTTACGGCCTCGACGCTGGTAGCCTACTGTTTCTACGCGATCAGTCCGGAAACCGAGGCCAAACTGGGCACCACCCGGTTGACGGCCACAATCCCGTTTGTGCTCTACGGCATCTTCCGCTATCTCTATCTGGTGCACCTCAAACGCGAGGGGGGAAGCCCATCCGCGCTGCTCCTGTCGGATCGGCCGCTGCTGCTCTGTGTCGGTCTCTGGGGACTGAGCGTCGTACTCGTGCTCTACTCGCCACTCGGTCGCTGATTTCCTCTACCACACCATGCCAGGCACCCTTGAAGCGCCATCAGGCCCCGTCACGACGACTCCCCCGCGCAGTGCGCGGGTGGCGGTCATACGGACGCGCCCCGAAACGATCATCGAAGACTACGCGCGTCTGATGGACCTGGCTCAGTACCGGAATACGCTGTCACGCGAGGTCGACACGCTCATCAAGTTGAACCTGTCGTGGACGAAGTATTTCCCGGCGTGCTCGTCAGAGCCGTGGCAGGTCGACGGTGTTCTATCCAAGATGCTCGCCGACGGATTCGACCGCGCGCGCCTCATCCCGATCGAAAATAAGACCGTCGTCACCAATCCGCGCGAAGGCTGTCGCAACAACCGCTGGGAACCTGTCCTGGCGAAACACCGGCTCACCTTCACTCCGCTTCCGGAAGTCGAGTGGCAGATCTACAAGTTCAAGAGCCCGCTCCTGAAGCTGAATCACATCTTCCCCGACGGCATTCAGATTCCGACCATCTATCCGGGTCGCCAGATCCTGCACCTGCCGACGGTCAAGACGCACGGCCACGCGGTGATGACCGGCTCGGTCAAGAATTCCTTCGGCGGGCTGCTCCGTGAGGTGCGTCACTACGCGCACAAATACATGCACGAGGTCCTCGTGGACCTGCTCTACATGCAGCGCGAGCTGCACCCGTCGGTCTTCACGGTCATGGACGGCACCATCGCCGGCGACGGCGCCGGACCACGTACGATGATTCCACGGGTGAAGAACCTGATCCTGGCGGCCACCGACTCGGTCGCCATTGACGCCGTCGCCGCCAAGCTGATGGGATTTGACCCGATGTCGATTCCGTTCCTGCGCATGGCTCACGAACGCGGACTGGGCATCGCCGATCCGGCCAACATCGAACTGGTCGGCGACGATGTCTCACACGAGAACTTCGGATTCGAAACCCGCCGGTCCCTGGTGATCTGGGGCGATCAGATGATTCGGCGTGGCTTCCTTCGGCCGCTCGAGCGCATCCTGCTCCACTCGCCGCTCGTGGCCTGGGCGCCGATGGCGTCCAACATCTATCACGACTACATGTGGTATCCCACCGTCGGTCAGTCGCGTATCCGTGACTTCATGAAAACCGAGTGGGGAGCTCTCTTCAGGCGATACTAGAAAGGCGCCGCCGGGACACAGTCCGGCCTACGTACCGACATGGAACAAAATCAGCAAAGCGGCGGGCAAGGACGGGGACGCCGCGGGCACTTCAACCGTGGTCGCCGCCCCGATCGGCGCCCTCAGGGCAGCCAGGAGCCGCGGGCGTCGCAGAGCAACGAACCCCAGGCTGCGCGCTCCGAGCACGTTGACGTCGAGCAGATCATGCGCGACATCCGCGCCCGCATCGCGCACCGCCACGGCATCGACCTCTCAACCCAGCAGGTCAGCGAGCTCGCGGCACGGAGACTCGAAGCTATCCTCGACCCTCGCAACGTCAACCCCAGCCTCCTTGAACAGTTACGGAAGGCCGCCGGCACCAGGCCTTCGCGTGAGCTGGCACCCGAGTCTTCCGAACCCGCGTTCACGTTTGAAGACTCAACGCTGTACGACACACATCGGGGACTGCTGAGAACCATCCGGAAGCTGCTGAATCCGCTCCTCAGGCTGTTCTTCAATCCCAACACGATCGTGCACGCACTGAATACCCAGGCTCGTCTGAATGCGGAGCACGCATCGCGGGAGAACGAGCGCGCCCAGCAGCAGGCTGAATGGAATGCCCTGCACTTCGAACTGCTCAAGCGCGTCGTCACGGAATCCGCCAGGCTGAGTATTGAACTCCAGGCGTTGACGTTGAAGGTGGAGTCCCTCGCAACCAGAGTGGACTTCGCGGACCGCCGTGTTCGCAGCCTTGAAGCAGCCCCGGCGCCGCAACGCCACAACCAGCGGGCCAGCCAGGACTCATACGTGCCCGTGGCAACACCTCAGGCACCCCCAGCAGCTGCCCCCCCGGAGCCCGGAGTGGGCGCGCTCGCTCCAGCCGTCGGCTCCAGCGAGGGCGCAGGGACCGAAGGTCAGCGCAGACGGCGACGGCGGCGGCGAGGCCGGCGGAGCGGTGGAGCGTCTGTTGAGGGCAACTCGGCGGCCTCTGGCCAGTTCTCCCCGCAGGGGGCCGAACAAGACGATGCCGACGATCAGAGCGACGAGTCCGCAGACAGCGGTGACGAACAGACGCCGGTCACGGAAACCGAAGCCCCGCAGTACTCGGCATCGTCGGCCAGAGACGAGGTCGTCAACGATGCACCCGCGGCTGCGCTACCCCCCGAGGAACCGGGTTCGTCAGGATCCGCATCCTGAGGCCCTGAAGGCGGGCGACCCCGGCTCACGATGAAACTGGCGATCGTCGTGCAGCGGTACGGCGTGGAGATCAACGGTGGCGCCGAACTCCACGCGCGTTACGTCGCTGAACACCTCGCTCACCACGCTGAGGTACGAGTGCTGACGACGTGCGCCAGCGACTACATCACGTGGCGCAACGAGCTGCCAGCCGGCGAGGATCGGGTCAACGGCATCGTGGTGGAGCGCTTTTCCGTCAGCCGCGAACGTGAGGCGTTCGACTTCTCCCGTCGATCGAAGCAGGTCTTTCAGCACGTCCATTCCATTCAGGATGAACTGCTGTGGCTGGACAGCGAGGGTCCCCTCAGCCGAGGTCTGCTCGAGCGCTTGTCGGCTGGCAGAGACGAATTCGATTTCGTCCTGCTGTTCAGCGTCCGCTACCACCACGCCTATCATGGCGCGCGTCTGGTGCCGTCCCGGGCGGTGCTCATTCCGACCGCTGAGAGAGAGCCCTCCCTGGGGTTGTCGGTGATGCCGGCGGTGTTCCGGGGTGTGCGCGCCATCATGTACAACTCCGAAGAGGAGCGCGCGCTCATTCGCGGCATCGCCAACAACGATGAGGTGCCAGGCGTTGTCGTGGGAGTGGGCTCTGAGCTCCCGCCCGAGTGGTCGGCGGAACGGGCCCGTCAGCGGTTCACCCTCCACACGCCCTACGTGGTCTACGTGGGTCGCATCGACGCGAACAAGGGGTTTCCCGAGCTCTTCAACCACTTCGAACGGTTCCTCACGCAGACCGGGCGCGACCTGACCCTGGTGCTCATCGGAACGCCGGTAGTTGAGATTCCGGCGCACCCCCGAATTCGTCACCTGGGATTTGTCAGCGATCAGGACAAGTTCGACGTCATCGCCGGCAGCGAGGCTCTGGTCATGCCTTCCTATTTCGAGAGCCTCTCGATGGTGGCGCTCGAGGCCTGGGCTCTGGGGCGGCCGGTCGTCGCCAATGGGAAATGCGACGTGCTGGTCGGCCAGTGTCTGCGAAGCGGCGCGGGGCTGTATTATCAGAACGCAGCCGAGTTCGCCGGCGTGCTGGACACCCTGCTCGATAACCCGGTGATGGCGGCCGAACTGGGAAGACGCGGACAGCAGTACTACGAGAGGCACTACAGCTGGCCGGTCATTGAACGCGCCTATCTCGACATGTTCTCCCGTCTCGGATCAGAACCTCAGCGTTCAACCATGGAGGCCATTCCTGGCTGGTTCGCCAGGCGGCGCCTCGACAAACCGCCAGCTGCAGACGTGGTCGCGGCGCTTCCGGCCGGTCCGGTGCGTCCTGAAAGGATGTTCGGTCGCCCGTGAGACTTGCCTTCATCACCCCGCGCTACGGCGCCGAGATTCCCGCCGGCCCGGAACACGCTTGCCGTCTCCTTGCCGAGCACGTGGTCGAACGCCATGACGTCGACGTCCTGACCACCTGCGCCCCGGACCCGCTGACATGGAAGAACGATTACGCCGAGGGAGCCGACAAGGTGCGCGGTGTCCTGGTGCGCCGATTTGCGGTCAGCCAGCCGCACGATCGAGAAGCATTCCGGCTGATCACCAGCGTTCTCAGGAGCGCCCCGCATTCGCGGACAGAGGAGCTCGACTGGGTCGCCCAGTATGGGCCAACTGCCCCCGGGCTGCTTGATTTCCTCAAGCGGCAACACAAGCAGTACGACGCCATCGTGTTCTTCTCGCTCCAGCACGCCACGACCGTCCATGGACTGCCAATCGCGCCTGACCGCAGCGTTCTCTTCCCGTACCTCCAGTGCCGCCCCAGCCTTCGGTTCGGACTCTGGGCCGATCTGATCGCGTCAGCCCGGGGCACGGGCCTCTTCTCTGCCGCTGAGCGGCCGATCCTGCAGGCGTTCATGCCGGGCGCCAGCGCGTACGAAGAAGTGGTCGGCATCGGTATCGAGCCCGCGCAGCAGCTCGCCTACCCGAGGCACCAGCAGGATCCCAACGACGTCGTGACACCCGACGACGAGTTGTCGACGGATGAGGAGCCACTCGAGGCGCCAGACTATCTTTCTGGCCGTGGCGTTCCCTTCCGGCGCCGACATCGACTCTACGGTCCCCTGGCGCTCTACGACGGACGCCTCGAGGCCGACAACGGCGCCGAGGAGATGCTGGAGTACTTCGAGTCATACTCCCAGCACGACAGCGAGACCACGCTCGTACTCATGGGCGCGAAGATGGTGAACGTGCCTGAGAATCCCCGCGTCAGGCTGGCTGGCGTGCTGCCGGTTCGCGATCGCATGTTCGCGTACGAAGCCGCCGACGTCACCATGGCGCCGGCATCCGATGACCTGCTGTCGCAGTCAGTGCTCGAAAGCCTGGCGGTCGGCACGCCTGTCCTGGCAAGCGCGCGCAACACCGCCGCCGTCGAACACTGTCGACGATCCGGCGGTGGCCTGTATTACGCCAACGGGGAAGAATTCGCCGACGGGCTGCGCACGATGATGACCAACACCAGGCTGCGTGAACGTCTGGGTGAGAGCGGCCGGCAGTACGCGCGACAGCAGTTGCGTTGGGAAGCGGTGCTCGGTCGGTTCGAACGCCTGATCGGCCGCGTCAAGCGATCGTGAGCTACTCGCGGTTCGTCTGCGTCGACGACCGTGTTCTCGACGCGACACTCCCATCGTCCTCGCCAGACTTTCGCCGCCGCGGTCCGATTTCGTAGCGCTTGATCATTTCGTTCAGCGTGGTCGGCTTGATGCCGAGCAGCTCCGCTGCCCGCTTCTGAACACCGCCAGCCGCCTCGAGCGTCGACTCAATCAGGCGCTTCTCAACATTGGTGACGACGTCCTTGAACGAAATCCCTTCTGGCGGGACGACAAACCTCGGAATCTGAAAGCCCTGCGGCGTACGCACGTGCTCAGGGATCAGCTCGGTGCCGATGCGCGCACCCGCGCTCAACACGACCGCACGTTCGATGACGTTCTCCAGCTCTCGCACGTTGCCGGGCCAGTTGTAGTCGGTCAGCACGTCGAGCGCTTCCGGGGTCAGCTCCAGGTCACGTCGGTTGTTTTCTTCGGCGTACTTCTCGAGAAAGTGATGAACAAGCAGCGGCACGTCGTCCTTGCGCTCACGCAGCGGAGGCAGGTAGATGTTGATGACGTGCAGGCGGTAGTAGAGATCTTCGCGGAAGGTGCCCTCTTCTACCATCTCTTTCAGGTCGCAGTTGGTCGCGGCAACGATACGCGTATCGACCTTGATGGTCTCCATTCCGCCGAGCCGCATGAACTCGCGCTCCTGGATGACGCGCAGGAGCTTCGCCTGGGTCTCGACGGGTACGTTCCCGATTTCGTCGAAGAAGATGCTGCCCTTGTCGGCGAGATCACAGAGGCCCTTCTTCAAGTAGGCGGCGCCGGTGAATGCACCCTTGACGTGCCCAAACAAGGTGGATTCGAGCAGATCGGGTGGCAGGTTACCCGAGTTCACGGTGACGAACGAACGCTCGGCCCGAGGCGAATGGGTGTGAATGGCGCGAGCGACAAGTTCCTTGCCCGTGCCGCTTTCTCCGGTAATCAGGATCGTTGAGCGGCTCGGTGCCGCCTGGAGAATGAGGTCGAAGACCTCCTTCATCCGCGAGCTGCGTCCAATGATTCCGGCGAAATTCTGGGACTTGGCCTGGAGATTCCGCTTGAGGGCGAGGTTCTCGTCCACCAGTCGCCGTCGCTCGACAGCGTTGCGGACGACGATCAGCACCTCGTCGTTCTTGAAAGGCTTGGTGATGTAGTCGAACGCCCCACGCTTCATCGCGGCGATGGCGTTCTCGACTGACGCAAAGGCAGTGATCATCAGCACCGGCAGCTCTTCGTCGATCTTCTTCAACTCGTCGAGCGCAGTGATGCCGTCCATGCCGGGCATCATCACGTCCACGACCGCTGCGTCGAATGACGAGGTGCGTGCAAGTTCGAGCCCGGCCGCCGCATCGCTGGCCAGGCTCACGCTGTAGCCTTCCCGCGTCAGCAGGGCGTCGAGAATCTCGCGCATGATTTCCTCGTCGTCGATGACGAGGATGGTGCCCTTGGTTGCCATAGGAGTGCCGCCTCAGCGTTGCGCGGCGCGCAACCCGCGCTCGGCCTGCACCGCGGGAAATCCGATCATGAATCGCGTGCCCTGTCCGAGCGAACTTTCGCAGTCGATGGTGCCATTGTGCTCGCGGACAATGCCGTAGGAGATCGACAACCCGAGACCCGTTCCCTGTCCAATCACCTTGGTCGTGAAGAACGGGTCGTAGATCCGGGACAGGTGGTCGGCCGGGATACCAGACCCCGTGTCGCTGACCTCAGCGGTGATGCGTCCGGCGTCCTCGCTCGTGGAAATGGACAGCCAGCCCCCCTTGGGCATGGCGTCTTTCGCATTGAGGAAGAGATTCAGGAACACCTGCTGCAGCTTGTACTCGGTCCCCAGCACCGGCACCGGATCGGGGTGGAGCTCGCGACGCACTTTGATACGGCATAGCTCGAACTGGTGTTCGAGTAACGAGAGAACGTCGGTGATGACCGTATTGAGGTCGACCGGCGCCACGTCGGTGGCACCACCAGCGACGGGCCGCGACAGGTTCAGGAGGCTGTTGACGATCTTGGCTGCCCTGAACGTCTGACGTTCGATCTTCTCGAGGAGACGCGTGCGTGGATCGTCAGGGCTTGCACCCTCGAGCAACATCTGTGTGAAGCTCGAAATGCCTGTCAGCGGCGTGTTGACTTCGTGAGCGACGCCAGCTGCCAGCAAGCCGATCGACGCCATCTTTTCGGAGATCTGCAACTGCTCTTCGAGCTGCACGCGTTCGGTCACGTTCTCGAGCAGCACGATCGTCCCCGCCGTGGTCGTCCGGCCACCATCGTCAGCCGAGCGGAGCGGAACCACCGCGAGCGTGAGAATCATCGAACGTCCCTGCGCGGTTCCTCGCCCGGTGAGGACGGTCCGGGCCCTCGCCATGGCGCCCGATCCCTGACGACGGGCCGCGATGACCGTTTCGACGAAGGCAGCGTCGAACACCTCACCCAGACGACGCCCGCTGACCTCGACTCGGGAAAGGCCGTACATCTCCTCGAGGGCGGTATTCCAGCGCACAATGCGATCGTCGAGATCGAGCACCAGCAGACCGCTGTCGAGCGACTCGAGGATGTTCTCGTTGAAGGTGCGAAGCCGGTCCAGTTCCTGGGCCTTCACGTGGAGCTGTCGGTAGAGGCGCGCGTTCTCGAGCGCGGTCGCCATCTGCCCGGCGACCGCCGTGAGCAGACCGATGTCTTCGCTGTTCAGCGGCTCCCCGGACGACTTGCGCCCGAGCGCCAGCACCGCCATCGCACCGTCGTTGGCCACGCACGGTACGAAGTAGTAGAGACCTGCGTCCCGCCAGAACTCGATCTCCTCGACCGCAAACCGGCTGACGGCAACCGGGTCGTCGAGGGTCACGATGTGCCCTTCACTCAGCCGGCCGCCGACACCTGACATCCGGTGCATGGCGGGTGGATGGTGATCGCCGAAGCCTGACGCGCGAATGGATCCGAAGTGTGTGGTGATTTCATCAGCGAGCATGAGCGCCATGCGGTCGACCAGGAGCGTGTCGACAACCCTGCCGACGAGCCGGTCTGCCAGCCGATGCAGGTCGAGATCGCTGTTGAGGTCCCGGGCAAAACCCACCAGCGCACGCCTGTAGTCGTAGCGGTCGCGATAGAACAGACGATCGAGCATCGTCTGGACGGCGCCCTTGACCGGCGGCGCCAGCAAGACAGCCACCAGCATCGCAAGAACGACGATGATCCAGTCGCGACCGCCCTCGCCTGTGCGATACACGCGGTCGGCGCCCTCGAGCAGCACGACATAAATCGCCAGCACCGCGGCGAGCGCTACGGCGTACACGAAGACGCGCTTGACGATGATTTCGATGTCGAGCAGGCGGTAGCGGACCAGCGCCGACGCGTACGACAGGGGAATCAGGCTCATCGGGATGACCGAGAGCTGCATTGGAAGCGATGGTTCCACGCCGAGCGCGTAAGGTATCGCGTAGCCGCACGCAAACGGCCCCACGCCAAGGGCTGTGCCCCAGGCAATCCATCGCAGCTGCCGCCGCCCGGTGATCGAACGGACCTCGCCGGCCGCGAAGCTGAGGGTGGCCAGCCCCATGATGAAGCAGAGCGCCATATACGAGAGCTCGAGCCGATCGAGCATCTCGACCACGCGGATGAACGCCGACGCGTCCGAGGCGCTTCGCAGCACCGCGACGATGCGCGCGGTGGCCAGGATCGCCGCAGGCACGTAGATGAGCGGGAGCACCGACCGTCCCAGGACGCGATAGGTCCAGCGGCGCGTGCGCTCCGGGAAGACAAGGGTGAAATGCAGGAAAAGCGGGGGCAGCAGCAGCGTGGCGGTGACGTCGCCCCAGTAGAACACCCAGTCCAGACGGTCGAGGCGTCCGCTGAATGAGAAGGTGAAGAGACCGAAAAACGCCGCCGACAGCCAGAAGAAGTGCAGGGTGGCCTGATCGAAGGGGCGTCGCAATCTGACGGCGGCACCCACGAGAAGGCTGAAGATGCCGACGGCTGCGAGCAGGAAATAGAGGGCGCCCGACGCGTTGGGGATGGGTGCGAGCCGCACGTCCAGCACTTCTCGAGTGCCGAGGCGCAGGACCGTGTATCGAACCGATTCACCCGGTCCGACGCCGGCCAGAGCGTCACCGACGTCAGCGACGTCCTGAACGGCGCGATCGTCGACGGCCAGGAGAAGGTCCCCCGGCTCGAGACCGACCTGGGCGGCCGGTGTGTTCGGGGCAATTTCGAAGGCGGTCACGCCTTCGGGGCTCAGGCGCCAGAGGACGCCATCCTCAACCTCTCGCCAGGTGGCCAGCGCGGCGACGTTGGCCAGGCCCAGGCAGACCAGTAACGCCGTGACGACAATTGGGATTGCCGAATGCCCCCACCGTGAGGCTGGGGTCGCGCCGCCTGAGAGCCGACTTGTGGTCACAGTGAACGTTCTACCGCAGGTGAAAGCCCAAACCGCCCCGGCGAGACAACGACCAACTGGTGGAAATCAGCAAACGACGTACCGCGGCCCTCCCGGGATCCCGCCAGATAAACCAATAAAAATCAGTTGTTTAACGGGGATCCTACCACTCAGCCTCGCCGGTCGTTCAAGATACGGGATAGCGCATCCATTATCCCGAATCGGGTCGGATTCGGTCGCGTGCGGCAGGACCCGTAGACCAGCGGACTAGAGTCGAGGAGCTAGAAACGGACGGTGAGGCCGCCGATGATCCGCTTGGGAGCCCGCAGCACCAGGAGTTCGTCGTAGACCGATGCGTCGCTCAGACCATCCCTGAACATATTGCGGACCGCAACGAGCATCTCCCACTGGGATGTGGCGAAGTTCAGGAATGGGAGCCCCTGATTGACCTGCACGTCGAACCGGGCGCCGACGTTGCGCTGCGGCGCGCTTCTGTCGGGTGAGGCAAACCCGGAGTTGATCTTGTAGACCACGAAAAAACGGGTATCGGTCTGCGGGAGCTCACTCTCGACCGCCGCTTTCAAGTCGTATGTGCGCTCAGTATCGCTGCGGACGGTCGAGCCGGCGACTCTCGAGAGCAGCAGCGCATCCGTGCCCGCTCGTCCCCACGTGGCGTCGGTCACCGTATAGTCGACCGAGGCGCGCACACCGTCGAGCATCTTCCGAGTCACGCTCAGGCCCCACCCACGCGCGTCGAAGTCGCCAACCGAGGCCACGTAGTAGTGCCCGACACCAGCGACCGGAGAGTTCGCATTCGCGAGCCCAAACAGCGTGACGACCTGACCATCGACTTCCTGCTTGAATGCACGGACGCCGATCATGAAATCGCCCGCCCACTGCCGCTCGGCGCTCACCTCGATCGTGTCGACACGTTCACGCTCGAACCCGCTGCGGCGAGAAAGCGGCGAGAAGGTGCGCTGTGGCGGCATCCACGGCCCCGTGCTGGGAGCCAGGAATTCTTCAGCACCGGGGGCCATCTCACGACGGGACGCCGAGGCATTCAGGCGAAGGCTGCTCTCGAGATCCGGGGTGATGGTCACGCTCAGGCTCGGGCTCAACAGACCGCGATGATTCAGATAGTCGTAGCGCGCGTATTTCGCACCGTAGTTCACTTCGAGATGACGATTCGCTGACCAGCGATCGGTCGCGTAGATCTCACCCACGTTCCTGCTGCCGTCAGAGTAGGCGGCCAGCATATAGGCGTTGCCACCCATGTACCTCTGGGCACCGTACGAAATTCCCGCCTCGTAGTGATGAGCCGTTGGACCACGGCGTGCGAACGAACTCGACACAATCCACGACGCGATGTCGCCCTGCGTCAGCCCGGCCTGCACCGACCAGTCACCCGCCCCGATCGGCGCGGCCAGCGCCAGGGATGTGACGCCGACGGGAGCAGCCAGATCAAGGCTGAACAGATCCTGCGGACGGTCAAACGACGTACTCGTCAGCAGGTCCACGCGGCCATAGAACGGCAGCTCCGTAAGCCACCCGCCAACCGTTGTCTGGCGGGCGCCATATGCGGGAGTCCACCCCCCTGCCACGACCTCGCTGTCGTCGTCCACGAACAACTCTTCATCGACGTCCTTGAGGACGCTGCGCTTCAGATGCCGTAACCGCCAGGCCACCTCGCTGCGATCGATGGTGGGTTCAGCGGTCTCGCCGTCCCTGCGCTCCTGGCTGCCGCCAACGCCCGCTTCGAGCACCTGACGGCCGGAGCCCTCCCTGGGCGTCATCGAGATTGCCGACACCTGCTGCGTGCCGCCATTGACCTGAACGACGCGTGCACGCGGCGCCAGGTACCCTTGAAGGTGCACGCGGACCAGGTACGGCCCGGCGGGAAGATTCTTGACGACAAAGGATCCGTCGCGCTCGGTCACCGCGAAGGCACTGGTCGAACCCACCGCGGAGACAACTACGCCAGAAAGCGGGAGGCGACGGTCATCGAGCACAGACCCGCGGAGTTCGCCCTGGGTCGTCGCCGCGATCTGCCGAATGAGGGACGGCGCCGTCCGCGCCGAGAACTGAGCAAACGCCGGGGTGGTCCCAGCCATCGACACCGCGAGCGCAACGTGGCAGCAGGCGATCAGACGGGTCATGGGCATACCTCCGGCGTTCGACATTGCAGCTACGAAGGGTTCACTGTGAAGTTCAGATTCTGCGTCACCGTCTTGCCCGACGCCTTGTCTGACACCTTGATCTCGAGCCGGTAGTCGGCGGCCGGGAACACCATCATCGGCACAGACATGACTCCGGGAAGTCCCGTGCTGCCATCCATCTCCGGCGGCAGCGTCATCGAGTTGAGCTCCTGAGGCGCGGTCTTGTTGAAGTACTTCTCGGTACCGTCCGCGTTCTTCTGGTAGAAGCTGTAGTCGACCGTCAGGTTCGGACGGCGCGAAATCGCGTCAGTTCCAGCGCCATAGATCCAGAAGATGAGCGCCAGCTCTGAGGTCTTCGCGAACTTGCCGTTCACCGTCGGGGTCACCTTCATGGGCCCGAACGTGTAGGGGTTCTCGCGCTGCTGATTGGCTGGGAGGGCTGAGGGCAGTTCATCGATGCCGCCCAGGAGCACGCTGCTCGTCATGAGCTCGGTCTTCGAAAAATCAGGCACCGAGAGCTTCCTGCGGAGCATGCCCGATTTCGGCATCTGCTTGTTGTCACCGTTTGACTGATCCTTGACAACGACGAACAGGTCGTAGTCGCCCGCTGGCAGCATCATCGCCCGCGACACCTTGCCATCGTCTTTGAGGGACAAGAAGTCGAAGTCGTTCCAGGCGTACATCGGCGCGGGCGCGGCAGCAGGCTGATTGCGGTTATTGCGGTTGTCGGCTGGAGGGGCCGCCGCGGCCGGGGCTGCTGGCGCGTTCTTGTTGACCGCGCGCAGGGTCACGACAACCTTTTCCGACGTCAGCGCCGCCCGGTCGACCACGATGGTGAACGGCACGTACGCCAGCCCACCCTGGCCCTTGATGAAGTGGTTCATCTCCCAGGTGACCTTGACGGCGCCCTGCTGCTCGTCGGCCGCCGTGCTCGTCGGACTCACCGGCTGCGCGGTGGTTGCCGCCGCCAGCATCTGGTTGATCGCTACGACGTCGGCCTGCTGATTCTTGTTGCGCTGCTGTTCCTCACGCTGCGCGGCCACGTTCGGAGCGCCACCACGGCCCCCTCGCTGCGCCAACAGTGTTGATGTCGCGCTCGCGAAGACCACAAGGGCCATGGACAGCGTGACGACTCGACGAATATTCATGACCCCATGCCTCACTTGAAAATCTCGCGGAATCTAATAGAGACACTCCCGCCCTGGCAGGAGCAGAACCGGCTGATCATAGGCATTCTCCCAAAGGCAAGTCAACGCTCTTAAATTACTGGATCGCATGGAGATGTGGCCCGCTTACCGGTTCAGTCGCGTGGTATCATGCTGCTTCGGTTCCCCTTTCAGGTTCGGACGGCCCGTTCGCGCATGAACCTCGACGACATCCTGGTGATTCTTCTGGCGGGGGGCGTCGGCGAACGCCTGTCGCCGCTGACCCGAGAACGCGCCAAGCCGGCGGTTTACTTCGGCGGACCGTACCGGATCATCGATTTCACCCTCAGCAATTGCATCAATTCCGGGCTGCGCCGGATCTTCATCGCCACCCAGTACAAATCCCTTTCGCTCAGTCGGCATATCCGGATGGGCTGGAACGTGGTGTCCGAGGAACTCGGCGAGTTCATCGAGATGCTCCCACCTCAGAAGCGGGTCGGCGAGCACTGGTACCTCGGCACCGCTGACGCGGTCTTCCAGAACCTCTACTCCATCGCCCGGGAGTCCCCGAGCCACGTCATCGTGCTGTCAGGCGATCACGTCTACAAGATGGACTACGCGAAGATGCTCCGCTTCCACGTCGAACGGGGCGCCGACGTGACGCTGGCGACCATCGAGGTGCCAGTCGCTGAGGCGTCGCGCTTCGGCATCGTCGCCGTGGACGAGCATGACCGCGTCACAGGTTTCGAGGAGAAACCAAGACAGCCGGCGCCGGTACCCGGCTCACCGGATGTGGCACTTGCCTCGATGGGCATCTACATCTTCCGGGCGGACGTCCTGATCCGCTCGCTCGAAGACGACGCCCCGCGGACGGAGAGCCAGCACGATTTTGGCCGCAACATCATTCCGGCACTGATTCACTCTGCGCCGGTGTTTTCTTATCGTTTCTACGACGAAAACAAGAAATCGGCGAAGTACTGGAGAGACATCGGCACGCTCGACGCGTACTACGAGGCGAGCATGGACCTCTGCCACGTCACACCCGAGTTCAACCTCTACGATCCGGAGTGGCCGCTGCGGACCTACCAGCCGCAGGCGCCGCCGGCGAAGTTTGTGTTCGCGGAGGACGGCCGCCGGTGCGGTCAGGCGCTCGATTCGGTGATCTCGTCGGGATGCATCGTCTCGGGCAGCCGCGTGACGGGCAGCATCCTGTGTCCGAACGTGCGCGTGCACAGCTTCTGCGAGATTGAAGGGTCGATCCTGATGCCCAACGTCCGGGTGGGTCGCCATGTGAAGCTCCGCCGAACGATCATCGACCGCGACGTCCTGATCCCTCGTGGAGCGGTGATTGGATTCAACGCGGAGGAGGACCGTCGGCGTCACGCCGTGACCGACGGCGGGGTGGTGGTCGTCACGGCCGAAGACGAGCCGTTTATCGGGCCGATTTCCGAAGAGGCGCTTCTCGCCGAGGCGGAGGCTGACCAAAGCACTACGAACTAGCGGGAATAGAAGAAGGCGCCTCATCAGGACGATTGAACGGGTATGCGGTACGTTGGGCGGGCGTCTGGGTCCGCCGGTCACTTCAGGGAGCACAGGTGCAGATAACGGCGGTTCATGGGCGGGAGATTCTCGATTCGCGGGGCAACCCGACGGTCGAAGCAGATGTGCGGGCTGGAGGCATTTTCGGGCGGGCCGCGGTTCCGTCGGGAGCGTCAACCGGGGAACGCGAAGCTCTCGAACTGCGCGATGGCGACAAGTCACGCTACCTGGGGAAGGGCGTCCGCAAGGCGGTCAGCCACATTAACAACGAGATCGCCGCGGCCCTGTCCGGCGTCGCGCTCGACCAGCGGCTGGTCGACGACACGCTCATTGCCCTCGACGGGACGCCGACCAAGAGCCGCCTGGGCGCAAACGCCCTGCTTGGCGTGTCGATGGCCGTCGCCCGGGCCGCAGCCTCCGCCGCCGGCCTGCCGCTATACGCCCACCTGGCCCAACTGAGTGGCCGCGGCCGCACCGATGGAAAATACGTGCTGCCCGTGCCGATGATGAACATCCTCAACGGGGGCGCACACGCCGACAGCAGCGTGGACTTCCAGGAGTTCATGGTGATGCCCGTCGGCATGCCGTCGTTCTCCGAGGCGTTGCGCTCGGGTACCGAGATTTTTCATGCCCTGCGGTCGATCCTGAAGAAAGCCGGACAGTCGACCGGGGTCGGCGACGAAGGCGGTTTTGCGCCGAACCTGCGGTCAAACCGTGAAGCGCTCGACGTTGTGATGCAGGCGATTGCCGCCGTGGGGCTCAATGCAGGCAGCGACGTCTTCATCGCCCTCGACGTCGCCTCGAGTGAGTTGTGGAACAAGGGCAAGTACGTGTTCAGCAAGTCGGGTGAACCGACCCGCACATCGGCCGAAATGGTCGAGCTCTACACCGACTGGGTCAACAACTACCCGATCATCTCGATTGAGGACGGCGTGGCCGAAGGCGACTGGAGCGGCTGGCAAACCCTGACACGGGCCCTCGGCAACAGAATCCAGCTCGTTGGTGACGATGTGTTCGTGACCAACCCCGTCATCCTCCGTCGAGGCATCGAGGACGGCGTGGGCAATGCGTTGCTCGTGAAGCTCAATCAGATTGGTACGGTGTCGGAGACGCTCGACGCGATCAACATTGCGCGCGATGCCGGCTACTCGACGATCATCTCGCACCGATCCGGCGAAACAGAGGACAGCACGATTGCTGACCTGGCGGTCGGCACCAGCGCCGGGCAGATCAAGACGGGCTCGGCCAGCCGAAGTGATCGCATCGCCAAGTACAACCAGTTACTGCGCATAGAAGAGGAGCTGGGAACCTCCGGCATTTACGCCGGGCGCAGCGCGCTGAAGCAGCTCGGCGGATCATAGGACCGCACACGCTCATGTATCGACTCGTTCTGCTCCGTCACGGCGAGAGCACGTGGAATCAGGAAAACCGCTTCACCGGCTGGACCGACGTAGACCTCAGCGACAAGGGCCGGGCGGAGGCGCGCGAAGCAGGGCGCCTGATGGCCGCGGAGAAGTTCGAGTTCGACGTCGCCCACACCTCCGTGTTGAAGCGCGCCATCCGCACCCTGTGGATGGCGCTCGATGAGATGGACCTCCTCTGGGTTCCGGTGCAGCGATCCTGGCGCCTGAACGAGCGTCACTACGGGGCATTGCAGGGCCTCAACAAGGCCGAGACCGCCGCCAGGCACAGCGAGGCGCAGGTCAAGATCTGGCGGCGCAGCTACGACATTCCTCCGCCGCCGCTGACCGCTGAAGATCCGCGTCACCCCTCACACGACCGACGCTACGCGTCTCTCAAGAAACACGAAATCCCGCTCGCCGAGTCGCTGAAGGACACCGTGGCGCGTTTTCTTCCCTATTGGCACAACACCATCGCTCCAGGCATCAGGGCCGGGCAGCGGACACTGATCACTGCGCACGGCAACAGCCTGCGCGCGCTGGTGAAGTATCTGGACAACGTGTCAGAAGAAGAGATCGTGGAGCTGAACATCCCCACCGGAGTTCCGCTCGTGTACTTGCTCAACGACGAGCTGAAGCCGCTGCAGAAGTTCTATCTGGGCGATGCGGAGGCGGTGAAGCGGGCGGCCGCGGCTGTTGCCAACCAGGGCCGCACCGTCAACTAGTCGCCTTATTCAACCGCTTCTTTCGCCTCGTCCGCACCGATGCGGAGCGAGCGCAGAAACCGTCGATCATTGGTGGTGAGTTCGAAGTGACGACGCGCCGGTAACACCCGTGCCGGCGTCGTCACCTTGGTCACCGCCGTGCCCGTACTGCGATTGACGAATCCCACCACGGCTTCGAGCGTAACCCGCATGTCGTAGCCGGCATCGCGCGCGCGGTTGCGGCACGATTCCACCTGCGGGTTGTCGGCGATGGCAGCGGCGATCGCGTCGGCCAGCTCTTTCGCGAACCGGTTCACGACGTCATCCATGTCTGCTCCTCTCACACCCGCCGACGGCTGGGATCCGCGGCGGCTCCCGATGTTCGCGGACCGGGGAGATCCACTTCCCATCGAGCGCCTAATCTGTGCATCTGAAAGGGTTTAGCCTCATCGAGGCAGGGACATTGTAGGAAGCGGGATCTGGAGTGTCAATCGCTGTCATCGACAAAAGAGAACACTGTCAGATGCCCCAATTTGAATGGTCGCCAACTGTGGAAGAATCCGTCCGCATATGAGTGTGACCCTTACCGCCGCTCGCCCTGCGCTGCGCGGAACTATGGTGGTTCTCTGGCTCGTGGGCATCGTGGGCATCCTCTTCATCAGCGTTGCCGCGCTTCCCTATTTCACCCTGTCGGAGGCGCGCTTCGGTGACTACCGGCCAAGACGATGGTGGCTGCTCGCCCACATCAGTACCGGCATCGTCGCATTGCTCACGGGCCCGGTGCAGTTGTGGTTGGGACTGAGCGATCGACGGATGGCGGTGCATCGCCGGGTCGGTGTCGCGTACATGGCCGCAGTCGCGATCAGCGCAGTCGCAGGTTACTACCTCGCGTTCAACACCGATGGCGGGTGGGTCTTCGGCTTCGGGCTCGCCGGGCTCGCCACCGCGTGGGTCATCACCACGAGCCTCGCGTTTGTCGCCATCAAACGCCAACTCTTCGAGCAGCACAAAGAGTGGATGATTCGCAGCTACGTGGTGACGACAGGCTTTGTCAGTTTTCGCGCGTTGACCATCCTGCTGGCGGCGATGCAGGTGGGCACCGCACAAGAGCAGATCGCTGCCGCGAGCTGGTTCTGCTGGGCCGTGCCGCTCGTCCTGACCGAGGCGGTGCTGCAGGGAAGGAAGATACTGACGGTACCGTAAGTGCCGGCCGACCACGTTTTTGACGTCTGACGAGCTTGCGACCGCAGGTGGCCGGTGCAATCATCGGTCTCTGAGGTGAGCCGCATGAAATCGAGCATCGCGATCGTCGGCCTGCTGTTGCTGTTGAACGCAACGGCGTCTCTCGCCCAGTCGCTTGGACAGCTCGCCCAGGATGAGGCCGCCCGCAGGAGGGCCCTTGCGTCGCCGGCACGCGTGCTCACCAACGACGACCTTACATCCGAGCAAGGTCTGTCCTCGTTCGGCACTTCAACGCCTTCCACAGCAGCGTCGGTTGACGATGGAGATCTCGCCGCGCGTCGCGTCGCAGTGACCCCGGCGACCTTTCAGGGGGGCGCGCTGCCGCGAATTCCCGTGGAAGCCGTGAGCGGCGGCGAAGTTGTCCTCGAACTCATCGTCGACAACGGCGGACGTGTGGCAGACATCATCACGTTGCGCGATACCCCGCCCTTTACGCGGGAGATGATCGCCACGGTGCGTGGCTGGCAGTTCAAGCCTGCTGAGGACGCAGACGCAGTCCCACCTGGTCAGCCAATCGACCGCATGACGCAACGGGCTGTAGAATCTGGAGTCCTTGTCGTCGGACTCTTCAGGCCACCGGCCCTCTTTCCCATAACCCTCGGCGAGATGCCGAAAGACGTCGGCTCTCCCTCGCAGGGGGTCCCCGGCCCGGCCGTGCCGTTGATGATGCCTCTCTATCCGCCGCAGTCGCTCTTTGATGGCGTCGTACTCACGGAACTGCGAGTAGGCACCACCGGAACGATCGTCGACGCTCAGGTCGTGCGATCGTCACCCGGCCTCGACGGACCCTCGCTCGACGCCGTGCGGCGACTCGCATTCCGACCCGCGAGGGTCCACGGCGATCCAACCCCGGTGCTGGTCTACGTGGTCACGGCGTTTCGTCAGCCTGTCATCAAGTAGCCCCGCGTCCCCGCTGCTCACGGCAGCGGGGTGAGCGCGAACAGCGCCACGCGCTCCTTCTCCCACTGGGCCTCGGTGACCAGTTCCAGCCCCGCCATCGCGTGCATCCGGGCGAGCCTTGCTTCGCACTCGGCAATCTGCACGTATCGCAGGCCACAGTTCATCGTGACGTGGGTGACGCCCCGGCGCCGCAACACCGCCAACGACTCATCGGACGGAAATGCCCAGAGAGTCGGTGCCACGTCGAGGTACGACTGCGGAATGAATCCGCTGTAGCCATTGACGGTCTTCGCCCAATGCGACAGTGAGAAGTACATGTAAGGCGCGTTGTACGCAGCGTCACCTGGCACAACGGGAAACTCCGCCAGCACGACATCTGATCTGCCCTCGAGCGAGGTGTAGATCCGGGGTGGCTCAGGCCAGACCGGGATCAGCCCAAGCGAGGGCCAGGCATCGAGCATCACCGCGGCGATCACGATGCTGAAGACAACATTGGCAGGTGAGTGCGATCGACATCGGTCCAGGAGTCGTCGAACACCGAAACCAGAGAGTATCGCGAGCGTCAAGCTCACAATCGCTCCGAAGCGCGCAGGAGATCGCAAGCCGCGGAAGGGCGACAACCATCGATGAAGATACGGATAGACCAGCCCGTTCAACCCGAAGGAGCCGTCAACCGACGTAAAGAGGCCGGCCGCGTAAACAAGCTGGATCGCGCCAAGGGGGGGCACCAGGCCAAGCGCGCCGAAGACGAGCGGCGCGGCGCCCGGAAACAGCGAGCGCTCGGGGATCCATGGCAGCAGACGATCCTTCCACGCCGCGCTCATCCGGTTGGGGCGGCCGTAGTCGATCGGGGTTGCGCTGTACTTTCTGATCTCGTCAACGGATCGCTCGCCTTTGATGGGTTCGGCCGCGGTGAACGTGCGCACCATCGGCACCGCCAGGCCGCCAGCCAGCACCGTCGCACACACCACGGGCAGCGCGAGCACCCTCACTGAAGGTCGCTGTACCAGGACCATGCCAATGCCGATCACGGTCGCATAGACGAGGAAGAACACAGCGTAGTACATGCCCGAGTAGAGTTGCGCGACGCCTGCGAGGGCCAGTCCGAAGGCATACGGCCAGCGGCCGGTCGAGATCAACATGTGCAGCGCCAGGAGGGCGAACGGCATCCACTGCGTCATCTGCAGTTCAAGGTGGCTGTAGTGGTCCAGTCGAAACGCGCAGGTCGAGTAGATCAGGCCAGAGACAAAGGCGGCGCGCGCTGAGCCCGTCAGCCGCTCGACGAGCAGGTAGGTCGCTACTCCGGACAACCAGAATGCGGAGAACACCAGCAGGTTGTAGACAACAACCGGGTGGAAGCCGAGTAGCCGCAGCGGCACGCCCGCGAGCGCAGGCAGCACAATCGGGTCTGACAGGGTGAGCGTCAGCTGAAGAGGGTGAAAGATATTCGCGTTGAACAGTTGAGCCGAGTCGGTCGCGAGCGCATGAGTTACCCACCCCATCCGCCACACTGAGAACAGGGGATCACCATGGTCGGGCACCGAATATGGGTGGAGCACCTGCTCGTGCAGGAGCGCGGCTGTTCCGAGAGCGAGGCCCAGCGCCGCAATCAGAGCGCGTCGCCATCGACCAGGTGCTGCGCTGGTCTGGGAGTGGTCAGTCCGAGTCGGCGCAAGCAGCGCCTGTCGCCACCGTGACAGCGACATTCCCAGCAGTCCACTGCTGCGAAAGAAGACGGCCCGCGCCAGAATCACGATTCCGAGCGCAACGAGCGCGCGCGTCGGCGTCTGGACAGACAGACGAAAGTCGGCGCCGCGAACAACGAACCCGCCGGTGTCGATGACGATGACCACGAGCCCCACGAGGGCGGCGGCGAGCACGTCGAGAAGAATCACGAACGGCTGCCGAGTCACCGGTCGCCGATTGTACTGCAGGCGTCAGGGCTGGACTGCGGGAGGAGGAAGCTGGCGTATCTGCTCGAGCACGAGCTCTGATCTGCGCTGGGCAAAGTCGACGAGACCCCGAACAGCGCCTTCACGCTCGTCAACGGTGAACGGTTTCCGCGGGTCTGCCTTCGCCGACGGCGCGATCAGGGCGTCGGCCCGCTGGATGACACGCTGCAGCCAGTCGCCATCGCCGCTGATGCGAGCGACTTCAGCGACCTGCGCAAGGTAGAACGCGTTGAGGTCCGGAAAGGCCAGTGCCTGGCGAACCAGCCGGTTCTCGTTCGCCCGGAGGTAGATCGGCGAGTAGACGTCAAAAAACGACTGGTCTCTATCCCAGGGGATGAACACGTGCCGTTCTGAACCTTTGGGACGGTGGATGTAGACGTTGTTCGCACCGGCATAGCCGGTGAGGCCGTCGTACTCGGACAAAAACTCCTCGATGGCGACGATCGTGACGAGCTCGTTGAGGTCCAGATACGCTGACACTCGCGCCCGCCAGTCGTTGAGGCTCTCACCATCCTCGCCCCTGACCAGTTCCCTTAACGGAGCGTAAAGCAGATTCGGTGCGGCGCGCTCCTGAGTGCGCGGTTCGAAAAGCGCCTGATAGGTCGCCAGGTCTTCCCCGAGATCGTCGAAGTAGTAAGGCCCGATCCGGTGGTACTCAAAGAGATACCCCTTGTCGGCACCGAAATGCCTGGAAACGAAAGCTTCGTTGGGCTCCTCGACCAGACCGTAAACGCCCTGGTACTCGTCGTTGATGAAGAGGCGGCCGAAGGCGGTGCGCGGCGCCGCCTGGCCCATCCGCGTGAACAGCGCCATGGCCGCGTGCTCGCGCAGCATCGAGGGGTCCTGCACGAAGTTGTCGAGCACCAGCGAGTTCAGGTGGAAGAAGGTCTGGTCGGCCACGAAGTGGTCAATATCAACCCGCAGCCCCAGCTTCGACGGGTTCCTGCTCGCGCGTCCGCGTGAACGGATGGCGACGTTGCGGGCGACCTCGGTACCAATCTGAATGTCGGCTGGGTAGTAGGTGTTGAGGTCGTAGCTGGCGCGCAGCTCCTCGAGGTCGCGGGTATTGATCCGCAGGAAGACGTCGTGGAGGACGTCTGGCGCAAAGAGTTCATCCGAGGTCTGAGCAGAAGCCAGTGCCGGGACGAGGAGGACGCCGACGACCAGTGCCCGAACCTTCGGCAGGATGCTCATAGAAACAGCTGAAACCGCACCGCGCTCGTGAGCACGGTTGATATTCCGCGGAGAGACGAGGCGGTCGCGCCGTCAATAGTTTCGCCGACCACGTTGAACTGCACCCGGGCGCCGGCGGCCGGGTACCAGTTGATGCCTGCGGTGAACACCCGCACGCCGCTCAAGGCCGCGTGCGGAGCGCGAGGACTGCCCGCGAAGGCCGCGACCATCCCGCGCTCGCCGATTGAAGCGCGTTCTACGCGCCCGACCAGTTCCAGTGCGCCCACGCCTCCCGCCAGCAGCGGTCGTCGGGGGCGCTGGTTCTTGGCCTTGTCCTCGCCGGTCAGCAGCCAGGTTCCTTCGACAAACCATCCGGATCCCGTGAGTGGTGCCAGATCTTCATTGCCGTTCCCCTGGCCATGTCGCTCGTCAGCAACCCTGAGATACTCAGCGGCCAGCGACACCGGACCTGGACGCCAGCGCACGTCGAGGCCGGCGCGAGTCCGCCGGCCCTCGGCCCAGTACAGCGCCGGGGTGAGTTCCTGGCCAGCAACGGTACGTGGCGTCAGTTCGGACCGACGCGCCTCGAGGCGGCTACTGGCGCCACTGACACCAATCCGCAAGTCCTTGAGGATTCCGCGACGTCTCGACAGTGGTGTGATGGTGACCCGGCCGACGCCAGTCAGACCGGCTCCGCCAGTCACGCCAGAGTCACTGGCGGTCCGGTCTCCATCTCTTGCGAACAGACCGCCGTCAACGGTGAGGCGCTTTCGCCAGAAGCGCGTGTCGAGCGTGACCCCGCGGTCTCGACCCATCGAAAATGCATCGGCGAGCCTCGAGCGGAAAACAAAGTCACGCTCCAGCGCGCTGCGCGCACCATCGAGGCTGAAAGGCACTTTGAACTGTCCGGCCGTCACCGTGACGCCAGCGGGAAGGCGGTAGTCAGCCCGCACATTGCGCCAGGGTGTCGACGAGGTCAGGTCAGCGCTGATCTCGAATCCAAACCGCTTTCCCAGGCGCGCATCGAAGCCGACCCGCTTGCCAGACAGAAGAAGGTCATTGTCGGCATCCTGCGACGATGCCGGTTTGGAGCGGCGCCAGTCGCTGTCAAGCCGAACCTCAGGGTCGATGATCAGCGGCCCGAAGTGCACGGTACCGTTCCACGGAGTTCGCGACGAGACATCGCTACCCTGCGTCGCGCTGCCCCGTTGCGATCCGCCGGGGTCTGGCTCCTGGGCGGAGGCCGTCGGCACACCGAAGGCAACGAGGATGCCGATCAGGAGCAGTCGCACTGCTTACATTTATCGACATCCAGGCGACCTTTCGTCAGCGTGAAAAATCCGCAGTAATCATGCGCAAAAGTGTGCAGGCTGGCATTGGTCCGAACGGTCCACAGTGCACACTTCCGCCTATACTGGCCGACACCTTCCCACTTCCTGCACCATGACACGCCGAGCGACGCTTGCCCTGCCAATGTTGGCGGGAGCCATGTTCCTGGTGTCCTGCGGTGGCAACTCAGTGGTCAGCCCCTCCGGGCTGCCCGCCGCGACACCCGCGGTTTCGGTCTCGGTGGCGACATCGACTCCGGGACCCACACCTGGCCGTGTGGCCATCATCTCGATCGATGGGCTGCGTCCAGACGCACTGGCCCAGGCCGGAGCATCGCACATTCTCTCGCTGGCTGACCGGGGGGCGTACACGTGGCGAGCGCAGACCGTCCTGCCGGCAACCACCCTGCCATCGCATGCGTCGATGCTTTCCGGCTACGCACCTGAAGTGCACGGAATCTGGTGGAACGAGTACGCGCCGACGCAGGGTACCTTGCCGGTTCCAACACTCTTCAGCGCCGCTCGAGCGCACGGACTCAGGACCGCGATGGTCGTCGGCAAAGACAAGTTCGCGACCTTCCGTGACACTGGGGCCTGCGACACGTGGCTGCTCAGCAGCCTCGGCGATGACGATGTGGTTCTGCAGGCAACGATGGTGATCACGGCTGCCCGGCCCGATCTCATCTTTGTCCACCTGCCAGGAGTGGACCTGGCCGGACACACCTCGAAGTGGATGTCAGCTCCCTATCTGGACGCCGTCCGCCGTGCGGACCAGGCCGTGGGACGCCTGCTCGCCTGGCTGCCGAACGACACGACAGTGATTCTCACCGCGGACCATGGCGGCCATGGCATCGAGCACGGGGCAGAAGAACCGGCGGATACCACCATCCCCTGGATCATCGCCGGACCGGCCATCGTCAGCGGACGGCAGCTCACCTCGACTGTGGCGACCGTGGACACCGCAGCAACGGCTGCGTTGCTCCTCGGCGTGCAATTACCACGCGACGTCACCGGGCGTTCGGTCTCCGAAGCATTCCTGCGTCGCTAAGCACCCGTGGCCCGACGCCGGAGGCAGGTAGAATCGGCCATGCCTTCGTCGGACAGCCCACCACAGCCGGGCGAGTTCCCTTTCACGCGGGGCGTTCACCGCGACATGTACCGCGGTCGACCCTGGACGATGCGCCAGTATGCGGGGTTCGCGGACGCGGCTGAGTCGAACCAGCGCTACCGCTACCTTCTTGCGCAGGGCGTTACCGGCCTGAGCGTCGCTTTCGACCTTCCGACGCAGATTGGCTACGACTCAGACCATCCCCTGGCCGCCGGAGAGGTGGGGCGCGTTGGCGTGGCGATCGACTCACTCGATGACATGGAGGAACTGTTCGACGGGATCCCGCTCGACGCCGTCTCCACCTCGATGACCATCAACGCGACGGCGATCATCCTGCTTGCGATGTACGTCGCCTTGGCGCGGCGACGAGGTCTCTCGCCTGCATCGCTGGCTGGAACGCTCCAGAACGACATTCTGAAGGAGTACATCGCGCGCGGCACGTTCATCTTCCCGCCCGAACCGTCGCTGCGGCTGGTCACCGATCTCATCAGCTACTGCGCCACAGACATTCCGGGCTGGCATCCTGTTTCGATCAGCGGCTATCACATCCGTGAGGCTGGCGCGACCGCGGAGCAGGAGGTCGCTTTCACTCTGGCGAATGCGGCGACGTATGTCGACGCCGCCGTAAGGTCCGGCCTCGACGTGAACCTGGTGGGCCAGCGCATCTCGTTCTTCTTCAGCGCGGGCAACGGCTTCTTCACCGAGATCGCCAAGTTCCGAGCCGCCCGGCGCCTCTGGGCGCGCACCATGCGAGACCAGTTCGGGGCGACCGATTCTCGCGCGCAACAGCTTCGCTGCCACGCGCAGACCGCCGGCAGTACGCTCACTGCCCAGCAACCCGACAACAACATCGTCCGCGTCGCCATCCAGGCTCTGTCGGCGGTGCTGGGCGGCGCGCAGTCGCTGCACTGCAACGGTCGCGACGAGGCGCTTGCGCTGCCGACCGAGGAGAGCGCGACGATCGCGCTCAGGACCCAGCAGATCCTGCTGCATGAGACCGGCGTGGCCAACACGGTCGATCCCGTCGGTGGGTCCCGCACCGTCGAGACGCTGACCGATGAGATCGAGCATGGCGCGCTCCGGGTCCTGGCGGGCATCGAGGCCGCAGGCGGCACGCTGGCGGCAATCCAAAGCGGGTTCATCCAGAGACAGATCGAGGAGTCCGCTTATCGTGCGCAACAGGCTGTCGACTCAGGCGCGTCGGTCATTGTCGGGGTGAACCGGTATGTTGACGACGACCGACGCCCGCGCCTGCGCGTGTTTCGCCTCGATTCCGCAGTCGAACGTCGCCAGATCGAACGCGTCGCGCACGTGCGCGCCCGGCGGCCCAGGGCCGCCTGGCAGAGTGCCATCGCCGTCGTACGCGACGCAGCTCTGTCCGGGAGAAATCTCGTGATCCCGATCATCGGAGCCGTTGAGGCTGACGCCACGCTGGGCGAGATCGCTGACGTGCTCAGAGGCGTCTTCGGCGAACAGCCCACGTAGCGGGATCCGACGCCCTCATGCCACTACTCGAGGTCAACCATCTGACGGTGACGTTCCCCACGTCACGGGGACAGGTTCGCGCCGTTGAGGACGTGAGCTTCAGCGTATCAGCGGGCGAGACGCTGGGCGTTGTCGGAGAGTCCGGTAGCGGCAAGTCGATCAGCGCGCTCGCCGTGATGCGACTGTTGCCGCCAGCTGCTCACATCGAGAGCGGCCGGATTGCCTTCGACGGTCAGGACCTGCTCGCACTTCCAGAACGGGAGATGAGGGGGCTGCGGGGATCGCGCATCGCCTTGATCTTTCAGGAGCCGATGACGGCGCTCAACCCGGTGATGCGTGTCGGCGACCAGATTGCCGAAGCACTTACCGTGCACGGCGCCACCAGGCGGGTCGCTCGAGCCAGAGCAATAGAGCTGTTCGAAGCCGTGAGGATCCCGGACGCAGCCAGTCGGTTGCGTGACTACCCGCATCAGCTGTCTGGCGGGATGCGCCAGCGGGTCATGATCGCCGTCGCCCTGGCCTGCCGTCCGTCGCTCATCATCGCCGACGAGCCGACGACGGCCCTTGATGTCACCATCCAGGCCGAGGTGCTTGACCTGCTGCGGGACCTGAAAGCCCAGTTCAACCTGGCGTTGATGCTCATCACGCACGATTTTGGCGTCATTGCCGAGATGGCCGATCGGGTGGTGGTGATGTATGCCGGGGCGGTGGTCGAAGAAGGGGAGGTCCGACAGATTCTTCGACAACCCGCCCACGCGTACACGCGTCGTCTGCTCGCCGCCGTTCCAGGAGTGCGCTGAGTCGATGCCGCTCCTCGAGGTTCGCGGTCTCACCAGGCACTTCACGCGCAGGAGAGGGATCCTCACAGCGCCGACCATCGTTCGCGCTGTCGAGGACGTCTCGTTTGCGATCGCCGAGGGTGAGATGTTCGGACTGGTCGGTGAGTCGGGCAGCGGCAAGAGCACCATCGGTCGCTGCATCCTGCGACTGGTTGAGCCGACCGGAGGCGAGATCTTCTTCCGTGGGGAGGACGTTGTCGCCTGTTCGCCGTCACGGATGCGCGCGTTGCGACGCGACATGCAGATCGTGTTTCAGGATCCTTATTCCTCGCTCAACCCGCGCATGCGCGTCGGCGACATCATCGAGGAGCCACTGGTCATTCACGAGGTCGGGTCACCCGAGCAACGGCGGGCTCGTGTCACTGACCTGCTTCGTCTGGTTGGACTCGAGTCCGACCACGTCACGCGATATCCACACCAGTTCAGCGGCGGGCAGCGTCAACGCATCGGCATCGCGCGTGCCCTGGCACTCAACCCGGCGTTGATCATTGCCGACGAGGCGGTCTCGGCCCTCGACGTGTCGATCCAGGCGCAGGTGGTCGAGCTTCTGGTCGAACTCCAACAGCAGCTCAACCTGACCTTCCTCTTTATTGCGCACGACTTGCGGCTTGTGCGGGAAGTGTGCGGGCGGGTAGCGGTCATGTATCGTGGCCGGATCGTCGAGATGGGTGCTACCGCGTCGATCTTCGCGTCACCCGCGCATCCGTACACAACGGCCCTGCTCAGCGCGGTGCCAACGCTCGACCCGGACGCGCGGCGGACGCGGCGGACGCTGGACATGTCCTCCTTCGATCCCGACGCGGGGTTACGAGAAGTGGAGCCTGGACACTGGGCGGCGGTGTAACGAACGCCGGCTCCTGCGGACCGGGCCTGCATCCAGTCTGGGCTCAGGCCGCCTGGCGGACGTCCTTTTCGACCTGCCCGTCGCGGATATAGACGGCGCGGTGCGCCAGGGCCGCGATGTCGGGCTCATGGGTCACGACGATGATTGTGTTCCCGGCAGAGTGGAGTCGAGCGAAGAGCGCCATGATTTCGTTGCCGGTCTTCGAGTCGAGGTTTCCAGTAGGCTCGTCGGCCAGAAGGATGGACGGGTTGTTGACCAGTGCACGAGCGATGGCGACACGCTGACGCTGACCGCCCGACAATTCGTTGGGCTTGTGATTCACGCGCTCGCCCAGTTCGACGCGCTCGAGTGCCTCTTTCGCCCGCTGCGCCCGCTCACGGCTCGACACGCCGGCATAGATGAGCGGCAACTCGACGTTGTGCAGTGCTGACGCCCTCGGCAGGAGATTGAAGGTCTGGAACACGAACCCGATCTCCTCGTTCCGAATCCGCGCCAGTTCGTTGTCGTTCATCTCGCTGACCTGCTTGCCGTTCAGCAGGTAGCTCCCCCGGCTCGGCGTATCGAGGCACCCAATCAGATTCATCAGGGTCGACTTGCCAGAGCCTGAGGGCCCCATGATCGCCACGTACTCCCCACTTTCGATGGCGATCGATACCCCTCGCAGGGCGTGAATCTCTTCAGAGCCCATCGTATAGGTCTTCCAGAGGTCCCGCGTCTCGATCAGTGCCATGGCTACCCTCTACGAACCCTCCGTACCGATCGTTCCCTAATGCTCGTCCTGGTACTGCTCCTTCAACCGCGCCACAACCGCAGGGTCGGCCAGCGTCGTGGTGTCGCCCAGGGCCTTGCCTTCGGCGATGTCACGCAATAATCGACGCATGATCTTGCCGGACCGGGTCTTGGGCAGGTCAGCCGCAAAGATGATGTCGTCAGGACGCGCGATGGCACCGATCTTCTTGACGACGTGCTCCTTGAGTTCGGCGACCAGCAACTCCGACACCACCGTGCCTTCCTTGACCGTGACGAATGCAGCCACTGCCTGACCCTTGATTTCGTGCGGCCGTCCCACCACGGCAGCCTCCGCCACGCGCGGATGATCGACCAGCGCGCTCTCGACCTCCATGGTTCCGATGCGGTGCCCGGCAACGTTCAGCACGTCGTCGACACGGCCAAGGAGCCAGAAGAAGCCGTCCTGATCCAGCTTCGCCCCATCGCCCGTGAAGTAGATATCCGGGGTCCATCGACTCCAGTACTGCGTCACGTAACGCTCAGGATCGCCGTAGATACCGCGAAGCATCGACGGCCACGGCCGCGTGATCGCCAGGAGTCCGCCCCCCGAGGACAGCGAATCGCCCTTGTCGTTCTTGATCTCGGCCTTGATGCCGGGGAACGGACGCGTGGCCGATCCCGGCGCCGTGCTGGTGATGCCCGGAAGCGGGCTGATCATGATCGCACCCGTCTCGGTTTGCCACCACGTGTCGACAACCGGGCAACGTTCACCGCCGATGTATCGGTGATACCAGACCCAGGCTTCCGGATTGATCGGCTCGCCGACCGAGCCGAGCAGGCGCAGACTCGACAGGTTGCGCGCTTCCGGCCACTGCGTTCCCCAGCGCATGAACGCACGAATGGCGGTGGGCGCAGTGTAAAACACCGTCACGCCGTAGCGCTCGATGATCTGCCAGAATCGCCCCTTGTCTGGCCAGTCTGGCGCGCCTTCGTACATCAACACCGTCGCACCGTTGGCCAGCGGGCCATAGACGACGTAGCTGTGCCCGGTGACCCATCCAAGATCCGCCGTGCACCAGTAGACGTCTTCGTCCTTCAGGTCGAAGACCCACTTGGTGGTCGCATAGGTCCCGACCATGTATCCGCCGGTCGTGTGTACGATGCCTTTCGGTTTTCCCGTCGTGCCCGACGTGTAGAGGATATAGAGCATGTCCTCCGCGTCCATCGCTTCCGGCGCGCAGTCGAAGGATGCGTCCTGCATCAGACGGTGATACCAGTGGTCGCGGCCCTCCTTGATGTGTACCTGGGACGGCATGCCGTGCAGCCGCTGGACGACCACGACGTTCCTGATCGAAGGCGTGTCCTTCAGGGCCTCGTCGGCCATCTGCTTGAGCGGAACAACCTGTCCCCGCCTCCATCCACCGTCGGCTGTCACAAGCAGCGTGCAGTGGGAATCGTTGATGCGGTCGCGCAGCGACTCTGAGCTGAAGCCGCCAAAGACGACCGAGTGCACCGCCCCGATGCGTGCGCAGGCGAGCATCGCAATGGCGAGCTCGGGAATGAGGGGCAGGTACAGCGCGACACGGTCGCCGCGCTTCACCCCGAGCGACTTCAATGCATTGGCGAACTGGCTGACTTCACGATAGAGATCGAAGTACGTGAGCGTGCGCCGCTCGCCTGGCTCGCCTTCCCAGATGATGGCCGCCTTGTTCCGGCGCGGGCCGCGGACGTGGCGATCGACGCAGTTGACCGACGCGTTGAGCTTGCCGCCGACAAACCACTTCGCATGCGGAGGTTTCCAGTCGAGCACTTGCGTCCACGGGGTGGACCACTCGAGTTCCGCCGCGAAGCCGGCCCAGAAGCCTTCGGGGTCGCGGTCGGCGCGATCATAGACACTCGCATCGTTGATCGTTGCGTGCGCCGTGAATTCGCCGGGAGGGGGAAAACGTCGATCTTCCTGAAGAAGATCTGCGATCTCAACGGGGGGCTTCGGGTCGGCCATGAGCCGACAGCATACAACGGGCTATTGCACGCCGTGATCGGTGACGAACTCGGACAACCACTTCATCCATTGACCGATTGCCGGTTCCTGGAACAACTCCAGGTGGGGAGCGTCCAGCGAGAGCCGCGTAGCTTCCTTTCCGAGCAGGGATTCCCATACCTGCCCACGCTCGCCCTGCTCACAGAACACCGCCAGCACACGACCGTCGTACGGGCGCGCCGAATACCACCAGACCATCCGTCGTGCGGCGACCCAGAACGCCCGCCAGCGGTTGGCTGGGAAGAGTGCACGCCAGACCGGGTTCGGGTGTCGCAGATAATAGTGAACCGCCAGATAACGGTACCACCCGACGATCTCGCTCAGATGGACAGGTGCCATCAACCCAAACCAGCGCGGCCATCCTGCAGCTCCTGGCCCCTTCGCCACTCGCGACACTCGACGGGCGACCCGGAACGCCAGTGAGGGACGCGTGAGCGCCGGCGCGCGTTCAGCGCCCGGCGTGACCACAGCGAGCGGGGCCATCGGGTCGAGCAGAAACAGCAACTCGACCTCTTCACCGGCGGCGCGTACCTGGTGCGCCATCTCTAGCGCGATCAACCCGCCGAGCGAGTAACCGCCAAACCGATACGGCCCATGCGGCTGGACACCGCGAACGCGCGCCAGGTGCGATGCCGCCACGCCCTCGATCGACTTCATGCGGACGAATCCACTGCCTTTTGCCCAGTTCGTGATCGCGAACAACGGGCAGGGCACCGTCCAGAGTCCGCGACGCGCCAGTGACAAGTCGACGCCGCTGAAAAACATCGGCGGACCACTTCCGGAAGGCACCAGCGGATAGACGAAGTCATTGATGATTTCGTCGTCACTCAGCTCGAGCTGAGCGTCGATGCGCGCGGACAGAGTTTCAAGGGTCGGCGCCTCAAACGCGAGGTGAACGGGCAGAACGAGACCAAACCGCCCTTCGAGCTCGACCATCATCTGCACCGCGGTCAGCGAATCACCACCGACCGTGAAGAAGTGATCGTCGGCCTCGACTGATTCCACGCCGAGCAGACGCCGCCATACGCCACTCACTACACGCTCGGTGCCGGTCAGTATGCGGCTTGGTGGCTGCTGCTGAGTCCCTTCGTTCGACAGTCCGGGCGTCGCCTCTCCTCCGGAAGCGCTTGCACGCTGCCTGATAGCCTTGCGATCTACTTTGCCGCTGGTCGTCAACGGCAGGTCGGTCAAGAACACGAACCGTGCCGGGATCATCGGTGCGGGCAGGCGCGTCGCCAGATTCTCGTGCAGGTCTTTCGCTCGACAGGTTACGCCGGGGCGAAGCACCACCGCGGCCACGATGGCCCTGGTGCCGCCCGGTGTCGGAAACCAGGTTGCCGCTGCGTGCGCCACCCGCGAGTCGCGCAGGATCGCGGCCTCGACCTCGCTCGGCTCGACACGAATGCCGCGCACCTTCATCTGGTCGTCGTTGCGGCCGAAGTAGTGCAGGACGCCGTGGACGTCGCGGACGACGACATCACCGCTGCGGTACACACGCTCCCCGCCGAACTCGACGAAGCGCTCACGCGTCAGTGCATCGTTGTCGCGGTAACCGCGCGCGACGCTCGGCCCGCCGAGCCACAACTCCCCTTCGGTCCCGTCTGGAACGGCTTTGCCGTGCTCATCGACGACGTGGGCGCGCACATGAGCCAGCGGCCGTCCGATGGGCGCCGACATCGGTGACAGCGTCGCACCGGCGTCGGGTGAGAGCCGGAAACCCGTCGCCCACACGGTCGTTTCAGTGGGACCGTAGAGGTTCCAGACCTCCTCTCCGTATGTGCACAAGCGTCGCGCCAGCTCTGGCGATACCGCCTCGCCGTGCGTGATCGCGACACGCACGCGCGGAAAGTCGGGTACCTCGGCCAGTATGACGGACCACACCGAGGGTCCCGTCTGCACCACGGTCACGCCGCAATCGCGCACCTCCTGGGCGAGGCGTCGTGGCTCCAACAGGATGCCTCGGTCACGCAGCAACAGGCTGGCGCCCGTGACCAGGGGCAGGAACAACTCGGTAATCGAGGCGTCGAAGGCAATAGTCGACGCGGCCAGATAGCGGTCACGAGGACCGAATCCCAGCAGCTCGCACGCCGATCGCAGCAGCGCCAGCACCTGCCGGTGCTCGACCTCGACGGCTTTCGGATCACCGGTGCTGCCCGACGTGAACAGTAGATAGGCGAGCCGCGAGCCTCCTTCGGCACAGAGCACCGGTGCGACGCCGACAGGAAGCGCGGGGATGGTGTCCGGGTCGAGCCCGCGCGGCGAGGTACCGGCGGCTGTGACGCACTCCGCCTGCAATGCCTCCAGCAGCGCTGGATCGCCGACGACGAGCGCGCTGCCGCATGAGTCGAGCATGCGGCGCACGCGGTCGGGCGGATCCTCGGGATCGCAGGGCACATAAGCGCCCCCGGCCTTCATCACGCCCAGCAGGACGGCCACCAGCTCGGCGCGGCGGCGCATCCAGACGCCCACCGGCTGTCCGGCTACGAGCCCTTCCGAGAGCAGGTGTCGAGCCACGGCGTCGGCGCGCGCGGCGAGTGCGGCGTACGAGGTGGCACCGTCCTCGTCCACGACCGCCACGGCCCCAGGCGCCTCTGCGACTCGTTCCGCAAAGCAGGCGACGATGTGGTCCGGACGTTCGTTCAATGAGCCGACCCGCCGTTGCGCTTCAAGGTGACTTCGAACTTCGTGGATGGCTCCCAGTGATAGGGTCCGCGCACGGCCGGTTCGAAATTGCGACCGTCGACAACGTAATTGCGCGCCAGCGCGCGCAGGAAGGCGACCGCGACTTCAACCGACGGGCCGGCCAGCGGGCAGTGGTGATGATCGAGGCCGAATGGCGAAAATCGGTCTGTCGCAAGGCCGTCACCAAGAAATCGCGCCGGGTCGAACACGAACGGCTGCCGAAAGGACTGTGGCTCTTTGTGTGCTTCCCACATGCACACCCGCACCAACGAACCCCGGGGAACCAGCCACCCGTCGAAGACGAACTCGCGCCGAACGTCACGCATCAACCGTTCGCTCTGGTCCATGCGCAGCGTCTCGAGTACGAACGCTTCTGCGACGGACTTCCCGCTGACCGCACCAGCATGGCCTGCGGCCTCCATCGCGATACGCTCGAGCCAGGCGGGATGGTCTGCGGCATAACGCGAGATCCAGCGCAGCAGACCACGCAAGTCATAGCGGCCCAGTTCCACCATGTACACCAGGTTGCCGAGCAGCGTGTCATCCACGTTGCCCTGTGCCCGCAGGTGGCCCAGCAAACCACCGGCGTCAACGTCAAGGGCAGCGAGTTCTGCGCACAGCGCCTGATACGCCTCGACCTGGCGCGTTGAGATGGTCCACACGACACCATGCGGTCCGAGCCGATGGTAGGCGGCAAGGAGGCGTGCGTGCGCTGGATGGGCGGGGTCAGGTCCGAAGAAGATCGTGATCAGTGCACTGGCGGCGATCTGGGCCAGCGTGCCCGCCCAGGCCTGAGGCGAGGCTGGTGCCGGAGCGTCCGCATAGGCCGCCAGCGCCGCGTCGGCGCACCCCTCGATTCGTGGCGTCAGGACATCGAAATCAAGCGCACCGATCCCGTGTACCAGGGCTCTGCGATAGTCACGGTGGACCTCGCCCTGCATCCCACGCATGAAGCCGTTGGGAAACAACGACTCGAGCTGAATCGTCACCGGGCGAAGATCCGCTGCGTGGTCCTTGAGTAACCGCCGACCCCGCTCGTGACCGACCACGCAGACCGTCAGCCGGCGCTCCATCAGCCCTTTGAACACAGGACCGTAGCGCGCGGCGCGGTCGAGGAGCATCGTTCGCCGTCGGCGTTCCTGTTCGTCGATGTCAACGAGATCGCCCGGCGGCAGATGGTTGCGGGTCCAGAATGCTCGACCATACGCCCGCGCCACCGCCAGCCACGGGCGACGGTCAGACAGCGGCTTCTTCATCGGTGCCGGAGTGCACGGGCAGACGAATCGGATCCCAACGGTGCAACGGCGAACGCTGCGCGGATGCCAGCAGCGTTCACGAAACCGGCGGCAGTGGCGGTGGAGTGACTGGCGCGTTCGGGGGGCGGAAGATGTTGCTGCCGACGAGGCCGCCGAGCGTCGAAAAGACGGCGCCGGTGAATCCCTGCGCAACAAAGCCAACCGCAAACCGAACGGCGGCAGACCCGGGCTCCGACAGCGACTCGAACGCCGACTGCACTTCAGGGGGCAGGTCGCTCGCATTGGGTGCGAGGCTCGCCAGCATCTGCTGTTGGAATGGCGCGACGATGGGATCGAGCGCCACCGTCACGATGAGCCAGACGAAGGCGCCGATCGCTCCAGCCGAGAACCCGGCGAACGCGCCGCGGCCTGCGCCTATCGGCTGCTGCTCATTCTGCTGCAGCAGCCACGCTGACAACAGACCGCCCGTGAAGATCCAGATGCAGCAGCAGTTGGCGACGCTGACGAACGGGAGCGCGGAAAGCACCCCCACAAACAGGCCGCCGAGGAGTGCCGGCACAAGCATTGCGCTGCCCAGGCGTGTGATACCGACTCAGTCGTAGTACTCGCGACCGAGGTGGGTGATGAGTTCCTCACCCTGCAGATAGCGCAGCGTGTTCTTCAACTTCATGAGCTGAATGAAGAGGTCGTGCTCCGGATAGACCTCCGGGGCGTGCATCGGCGCCTTGTAGTAGAACGACAGCCATTCCTGAATGCCGGACAGGCCAGCGCGCCGGGCCAGGTCGAGGAAGAGCGCGGTATCGAGCACGATCGGCGCAGCCAGGATGCTGTCGCGGCACAGGAAGTTGATCTTCAGCTGCATCGGATAGCCAAGCCACCCGATCAGATCGATGTTGTCCCAGCCTTCCTTGTTGTCACCACGCGGCGGGTAGTAGTTGATACGTACCACGTGGGTGAGATCGCCATACAACTCCGGGTAGAGGTGGGGCTGGAAAATGTAGTCCAGCGCCGATTTCTTGCTCTCTTCCTTGGTCTTGAACGATTCCGGATCGTCGAGGACTTCGCCGTCGCGGTTGCCGAGAATATTGGTCGAGTACCAGCCCTTGACCCCGAGCAGGCGGGCCTTGAGACCGGGGGCAATGACGGTCTTGATGAGCGTCTGGCCCGTCTTCATGTCGTTGCCGGCCAGCGGCGAACCGTTCTTCGCCGCCAGCTGCAGCATCGCCGGTACATCGGCGGTCAGGTTCGGCGCCGCGTTCGCAAATGGAATCCCCTCGCGCAGCGCAGCGTAGGCGTACACCATGCTCGATGGAATGGCGTCGTCACTGGCCTCGAGCCCCTTCTCAAAGGAGGCGATCGTCGCGTGCACGGGGCCTTCCTTCATGAAGACTTCCGTACTGCCGGTCCACACCATCACGAGCCGGTCGCAGCCGTGCTTCGCCTTGAAGGCTCGGATATCGGCAATGACCTGCTCGGCCAGGTCCATCTTGTTCTTGCCCTTCTTGACGTTGGGCCCCTGCAGCCGCTTGACGTAACGCTGGTCGAAAACAGCCGGCATCGGCCGGATGGCTTCGAGCTCGGCGCGAATCTGGTCGAGCTGGGCCGGCTCGAGTACGCCGGCGGTTCTGGCTGCCGCGTAGCAGTCGTCTTCGAAGATGTCCCAGCCGCCGAACACGATGTCGTTCAGGTCGGCCAGCGAGATGAAGTCCTTGATCTTGGGAGAGCGGCCTTCGCTTCGCTTACCGAGGCGAATGGTGCCCATCTGGGTGAGCGAGCCAATCGGCGAGGCGAGGCCCTTGCGGATCGCCATGACGCCGGCAATGGTGGTGGTCGCGACGGCGCCGAGACCTACGAGCAGCACGCCCAGTTTGCCGCGTGCGGGAGCAATGTTCGCTGGAGAAGTCACAATCAGGCATCATATCATCCACACATTCTGTAATGTTTTTGCGAAAGACCAAGGCTCGTGAGCCGCTCCCCATCACGATGACCGGTGTACGCATGGGCGAGCGGTTGCTGCAGATTGGGGTTGATGACCCCGACGTGGCCGGCGCCATCGCGGCCAAGGTTGGACTCTCGGGCTCTGCCGCAGTGGCGGTTCGAGATGAAAGTGGCGCTGCCAGAGCGAGGACGGCAGCGGCTCGGGCAGGTGCCCTGATTGACGTTTCGGAGACCTCGCTCGAAGCCCTCCCCTATCCCGATGCGTCATTCGACGTCGTCGTGGTCCATGGGATTCGCGTGGCGGTGGGTGAGCGCGTGCCGGGTGTGTCGGTCGATGCGCTGAAGCAGTGCCTTCGCGTTCTCCGCCCGGGTGGACGGATGGTGGTCATTACCCCAGGGCCGAAGAGCGGTCTGGGTGCGCTCCTGCGGCCGTCTCCCGCAACACCGGCGAACGTGGCCGCCGAGGCTCTGACGGCGGCGGGCTTTCGTCCGGTTCGGGTCGTCGGCGAACTTGAAGGCTTGCGTTTCACCGAGGGGCTGAAAGCCTGACCTCTTTGAGCGGCGCCATCGACCTGTAAACCGGTCACGTCGGGCACAGGCGGTGGGCGCGACACACGCGTTTCACTTCGACAAAAGGGCAGGGCTTTTGCCCTGCCGCAGGTGGCTTCATGCGTTTGCGACCCTCCGCCTTCGCTCTCGTCTTCGCCATCCTCATTGCAGGCCCGGCTTCCGGGGTCCTGGGGGCGCAGGACGGCCCCATTCGCGGAGGCATCGAGCTCATCAACGTCACCGCCACCGTCACTGATGACGACGGCCGCTTTGTGCCAGACCTCCTCCAGGAAGACTTTGCTGTTTTTGATGACGGTCAGCGGCAGGACATCGCCTACTTCGCCGCGGAGAGGGTACCGGTCAGCCTCGGGATCCTCCTCGACGTCAGCGGCAGCATGACAGAGGACAAGATGGCGTCGGCTCGGAGCGCCATCGATCGACTGATTAGCCTCCTCGGCCCCGAGGACGAGGTGTTCTTCATGCAGTTCTCGGCGACGTCTGACCTTCTGCAGGGGTGGACACGGGAAAAGACGTCGATCCTGAGGGCGGTCCGACGCGCAACCTCCACAGGCGGGACCGCCATGTACGACGCCCTGGCCAACGCATTGCCGATCGCCGGGATGGGAACAAACCGCAAGAAGGCCCTCCTTGTGATCTCAGACGGCAACGACACCAACAGCAGGCTGACCCTGGGACAGGTGCGGCAGATGATTCGGGAGACCGAAGTGCTGGTCTACGCGCTCGGTGTGGACGGCAGCTCGACCACGCGGACCGTCCGTCCGCCAACCCGCACGACCCCACGGTTTCCCTTTCCCATTCCCGTTCCTGGCCGTCCTGGAGGACGTGTGCCGTTTCCGTTCCCCCAAATCGTCGGTGGCGGGCAAGGTCGGTGGCCCTCTCCGCCAGGAGACCGAGTGAACGCCGACGCCTTGCGGTCAATCACCGACGATTCGGGCGGCCGCACCGAGGTGGTCAGAGGGTTTGGCGACCTGGACGCGGCTACGTCACGGATTGCGGACGAATTGAGCCGGCAGTACACCCTGGGCTATGTCAGCCCCGACCGGCGGGACGGCCGGTGGCACACGATTCGGGTCAGCGTCCGGGGAGGGAGCCTGCTGGTGCGGGCGCGCCGAGGATACGTGGCGCCCGGCTGAGCGCTTGCTATGATCGGGCGGCGTGTCATCGCCCATCCTCATCGCCCTGGGGCTCAGCCTCCTGGGCGGACTTGGCGGCCTGTTCGTCGCCTCCTCCGTTCTGCTGTTCAACGACGCGCTTCGATCGCGCCTGGTCCCATGGCTGATCAGCTACGCGGTGGGCGCGCTGCTCGGCGTCGCCATGCTCGACATGCTGCCGGCCACGCTCGATCAGCTCCCCGCGACCAGCGTCTTCTCGACACTGCTCGCCGGCATCCTGCTGTTCTTCCTGCTCGAGAAGCTGGTGCTCTGGCGGCACTGCCACACCCACGACTGCGAAGTGCACGAGGGTAGCGCGTTCGTCGTCCTGGCCGGTGACACGTTCCACAACTTCGTCGATGGGGCGGTGATCGGGGCGGCGGTGATCGCCTCTGTACCCCTGGGTGTGAGCACGGCCCTCGCCGTCGCCGCGCACGAGATCCCGCAGGAAGTCGGTGACTTCGCGATACTCCTTCACAAGGGTTACTCGCGAAAGCGCGCGCTGCTGATGAACGCGCTGTCCGGCTGCGCCAGCGCTGTGGGCGCCCTGGCGTCGTTTGTGGCGCTGGACTTCCTGCCGCGCGCGATCCCGTATGTGCTGGTCCTCGCAGCCTCGAGCTTCATCTACGTTGCGATGTCCGACCTCATCCCCGATCTGCACCGCGGCCGCACCGACGCTGGATCACTTCGCCAGCTCCTGCTCATCGGCGCCGGGGTTGCGACGATGCTGCTGCTCTGATCGGCGTCCTCTCCCGCGGACGCCACGCGAGACGGCTTCTTGATCGGAACGATTTTCCGACGCTCACGCACTGGCAACATCCTTGCCCTGACTCGTGCCGGGACGTGGATCGCTTGACTCGGGTCCGCCTCGAGTTGGCGTGATGAGCGTCCAGGAGGTTGCACATGTTCGGAAGAATCACGACCATCGCAGCGCTGGTGTTGGCGCTGAGCGCTCCGGCTTTCGCCGCCGACTCGACTGACTACGAACTGTTCAAGCAGGTCCAGAGTCAGGTTCTGAAGTACCCGCACTTCTCGATCTTCGACAGCGTCCACGCTCGGCTCAACAACGGCGTCGTTGAGCTCACCGGAAAGGTCACCATGCCCTACAAGCGCGACGCCATCGGCGAGCGCGTCGCCAAGGTGCGCGGTGTCGCCGCGGTCCGCAACAAGATCGACGTGTTGCCGGTGTCGCAGTTCGACGACGAGCTTCGATTCCGGATCGCGCGGGCGATCTACTCGAACTCGAACTTCTACGGTTACGGATCGCGTGTCAACCCGCCCATTCACATCATCGTCGAGCACGGGCGTGTCACGCTCGAAGGCGTCGTCCACAACAACGTTGACCGGATGATCGCGCAGTCGATCGCGGGCGCATTCCCGTCGTTCAAGTTCACCAACGACCTGAAGACTACGGCAGAGGCACGCGAGGAACTCGAGAAGCTATGAGCGTGATTCGACGACCGACGGACCACGACCGCGGCGGACCACCCACCAGATGACAATGGCAAAGGTGGCCGCCGCCGCCAGAATCGTCGAACCGAAGAGCAGCAGCGTGCGCGACAGGATGGACTGAGCGTCCATCTGCACCTGAATGTCGATCGGGGTTCCCTCCAGCCGCTCTGTCAGCGGCTGTTCCCATTCGAGGATGTTGCCGCGCTCGACCCGACGCGACGGTGCATTGTGAAACGGGATCTTGCTGGGCACGTGAATCCGGAAGGCCACGAGCTCCGCGCCCGTCCAGCCGACGTTTGCGACGTCGGCCCGGCGCGCCGCGCCGACCACCTGGTGGTAGTCAAAGACATCTGCCTGACGATCAAACTGATATGAGGACCAGTTGAAGGGCGCCAGCGAGCGCAGGGTGCGGACATCGTCGACGTCCACACTGGCGTGCACGAAGCGACGCCCGTCACGCCGCGAGAGGCTCACACGGACCACCGCGCCTGGACCAGAGAAGAGCGCGCGCACGCGCTCCCGGTCGACGCGAGCCCGAGGATCGACGGGAAGATCTGCGCCGCGAAGCGCTACGAGCGACGCAACTGACGCGTTGACATTGAGAGTGGCTGATCCGTCGAGGGCCAGATACAGCTCTTCTTCGTACTCGTAGTCCTTCTTCAACAACCGCCCGCACGATGACGTGAAGACCGCGCACGCGAGGATTCCGGCGATGAGCGCCATGCGTGCACGCACGCCGCGAAGGGGCATATCGGGCAATGATATATCGGTGCCACGCCCTACTGTGTTCCTGATCGACGGCAGTTCCCAGATGTACCGCGCTTACCACGCGTTTCGCGGCAAGGGCCTGTCAAACCAGGAGGGACAGACGACGCACGCCGTCTACGTGTTTGTCACGATGCTGCGCAAGCTCATCGCCGACCACCGCCCCACCTATATCGCCGCGTCGTTTGACCTGAAGGGCCCGACCTTCCGCGACGAAATCGTTGCCGACTACAAAGCCAACCGGGTGGCGATGCCGGACGATCTCGCGGAGCAGACGGCCTGGGTGCACGAGGCGTGCGAGGCCCTGGGCGTCCCGATCGTCACTGCCCGGGGGTACGAGGCCGACGATGTGATCGGGACGTTGACGAAGCTAGCTGCGGAACACGGCAACGACGTGGCGATCGTGTCCATCGACAAGGACTTCTTCCAGCTCGTGCGCGACGGGGTACGCGTCTTCGATCCGCGGGATGACGGAATCTGGTACGACGCACCCGGGGTGGTGGAAAAGTTCGGAGTGTTGCCGTCTCAGGTCGTGGACGTCCTGGCGCTGGTCGGCGACACCAGCGACAACGTCTCTGGTGTTCCGGGCATTGGAAAGAAGGGCGCGATCGATCTGATGACCGCCTTTGGCGGCATCGATGCGATGTATGAGCGGCTCTCGGAGGTGAAGCCAAAACAGCGCGAGGCGCTGACAACCCATCGCGACCTGGCACTCAGAAGCCGTGAGCTCGTGACGATCCGAACCGACGTGCCGGTCGAATTCCAGCCGGAGGCAATCAGATATCAGGGGCCGTCGCGTGAGCGGTGTTACGACCTCTTCTCGAAGCTCGGATTCCGGACGCTCATGAACGAGTTCGCTCCCACCGCCGACAACGTCAGCCGTGATTACCGGCTGGTCGTCACGGAAGCTGACCTGATGGCACTGGTGGCTACGCTTCGTCAGGCCGGCCGGTTCGGCATGCGGGTCCTGACCGACGGCCCCTCGGCCATGCGCGCGGCCGTTCTCGGTATCGCGTTCTCGACCGGAGATCGATGGGCTCGCTACCTGCCGCTCGGACATGAGGGTGAGGACGGCCATGGTGATCTGCTGAGCGTCGCGGAGCCGACGACGCAGCTTGCTACGGCGGTTGCGTTCACGCACCTGAAGCCCCTGCTCGAAGACGCAACGATCGGCAAGGTTGCGCACGATCTGAAGTGGGACGCCCTCGTGCTCGCCGAACACGGCGTGCTGGTCGCCGGCCTGACATCAGACACGATGCTCGAGAGTTATGTCCTCGACGCCACACGTCTTGGCGGCCACACCGTCGAGGACCTGGCGCTGGAGTATCTGAACTATCGTGCGTTGAGTCAGGAGGACGTGTGCGGCCGTGGCGCAAAGGCGACGCCGATTGAGCAGCTCACGCCCGACTCGCTCCTCGCCTTTGCGGGCGAACGAGCAGACCTGGCCCTCCAGCTGTCCTCTCATCTCGAACCGCGATTGAAGTCGGATCAGCTGGACACCGTGTATCGGGATCTCGAGTTGCCCCTGGTCCCGGTCCTGGTTCAGATCGAACGCGCCGGAATCAAAGTCGACGTCGCTGCCCTCGCAGCACAGTCCAGGCATCTTGAACAGGAGCTCGCCTCAACGAGCGCACGCATTTACGAGCTCGCGGGTGAAGTGTTCAACGTCAACTCACCGAAGCAGCTCGGCGACGTGCTGTTCGAGAAACTCAAACTGCCGGCGCTCAGGAAGACGGGAAAGACAAAGTCGGCGTCAACCTCGGTGGACGTTCTCGAAGAGCTGGCGCTTTCGCACGAGCTGCCGCGACTGATTCTCGACTGGCGCGGCCTGCACAAACTGAAGAGCACCTACATCGACGCCTTACCGCTGCTGGTGAATCCCAGGACAGGTCGCGTGCACACCAGCTTCAACCAGGCCGTGGCCGCGACGGGACGATTGAGCAGCTCCGACCCGAACCTCCAGAACATCCCGATTCGCACTGAGCTCGGCCGGGAAATCCGTCGCGCATTTGTTGCATCGGCCGGCCATGTACTGATCTCAGCGGACTACTCCCAGATCGAGCTGCGGGTGCTGGCGCACCTGGCAGAGGAAGACACGCTCATTGACGCGTTCAGAGCCAACGAGGACATACACGACCGGACGGCAGCCAAGGTGTTCGGTGAGTCGAGCGGACTCGGCAAACACGAGCTGCGCCGTCGCGCCAAGATCATCAACTACGCCTTGTTGTACGGGAAGACCGCTTTCACGCTGTCCAAAGACATCGGCGTGACCAAGGAGGCGGCACAGGAGTTCATCGAGGCGTACTTTGCCGGCTTCCCGAAAGTGCGGGCGTACATCGACTCGACCGTTCAGCACGCACGTGACACGGGGGTCGTGAGCACGCTCTTCGGCAGGCGCCGCCTGGTGCCTGACCTGAACAGCAACAACGGTCAGATTCGGTCGCGCGCCGAACGCGAAACAGTCAACATGCCGATTCAGGGCACCGCTGCGGATATTCTCAAGCGCGCCATGATCGACGTCGCACGTGAACTCGAGTCACGTCGCCTGCACACGCGCATGATCCTGACGGTTCACGACGAATTGCTGTTCGAAGCACCTGAGGAGGAAGCGTCTTCCGCCGCCGAGCTCGTTCGGGAGGCAATGGAGGGAGCCGTTGCCCTGCACGTGCCTCTGACGGTTGATGTGGGAACCGCCGACAACTGGCGGGACGCAAAAGGTTAGCGGGTCGCTACTTCCACTGGCTCTTGACCAGTTCCCAGTCCGCTCGGGTCGCGTTGATGGCGTCCTGTGGTTCCGGGCCGCCACGACTGCGTCCGAGCTCGATCGCCAGCGCTTCGGTCACCAGCCGGTCGATATCAGCGCGGACGGTCGCCACCGACGTCGGATTCAGGGCGGCGCGGACCCAGCCGGCAACCGCCGCATCCCAGGCTCGCACCACATCTCCGACGCCTCGTGCACCAACGACCAGCCAGTAGTTGGCCGGCCCGCTGCCGGGATCCTGACGCAGCTCAGTTTCCATGCGTGCGGCGATGCGATCGAACACAGGCCGACGAAGGTCTGGCGACAGAAGCTGGGCCTGCCGATCAAGCGACGTAGCCCACCAGTCGAGGAGCGCTCCGCGATCGCGTTCGCTCAGAAGCTCCCCGCGACCGAGCGCGGAGTCGAACAGCTCGGCGGCGCCCCCGAAGACGTCGCCGAAGTAGAGGGTCTGCCCCATGCCGATCAGCAGCTCGACCTGCTGGCGAGGAGGCAGTGCCGAGCCCTTCACCGACGAGAGGGCCACGCGAGCGTCCTCGAGTACCGTGACATCGGCACTCTGGCGGTACTGTTCAAGGCGAGCGCGACCGATGAGCAGCGCGACGGCATCGGCCGCGGTGGCCTGCTGCGCAAGGGGCGCGGCCACCTGAATCGCACCCTCGAAATCCCCGGCGTTGTAGAGCGCGTGGGCTTTGACGAGTGCCGGCGGATCGGCGGCCCATGCCGGGCTGACATGCAGCAGGCTAACCAGCACCACGAACGCAATTTGGCGGGCCATCGGCAGCACCGATGGTACTGCGGCCGCGCCCGATTCGGAAGAACGTGTGCCTGGTCCGCTACAATGCCGAGAAGCATGGGCGAACCCCTGGTGGTGCCGCGAGACGCGCACACTCTTTCCCGAAAACTGGTCGATCCCGACGCGCTGAAGGTGCTGTACCGCCTGCACGAACACCGCCACGTCGCGTACCTCGTCGGCGGCAGCGTCCGTGACCTCCTCCTCGGCCGGCGCCCGAAGGACTTCGACATCGGGACGTCCGCCCACCCCTACGAAGTCAAGAAACTCTTCCGGAACTGCTGGATTATCGGGCGACGTTTTCGCCTGGCGCACGTCCGGTTCGGGACCAAGAACATCGAGGTGGCCACATTCAGGCGCCAGGTGACAGCCGAGGAGCTGGCGGCCGAGCCGGGTCCCGAATCCAGGGCCGGGGGAATGGCTGAGGGTCAGGGGGCCGACGGCGCCGGCGAGCGTCTGGTCCATCGTGATAACACCTTCGGCACGCCCGAAGAGGACGCGTTCAGACGGGACTTCACCATCAACGCCCTCTTCTACGACATCGGATCCTTCTCGATCATCGACTACGCCGGCGGGCTCGAAGACCTCAGAGCCGGGCTGGTGCGCTGCATCGGCGATCCGAACGAGCGCTTTCGGGAAGACCCGGTACGGATGCTCCGCGCGATTGCCATGGCGGCGCGGCTCGACTTCACGATCGATCCGCCGATTGACGAGGCGATCGCCGTACACCGGGACGAGATCGCCAAGAGCGCGCCGGCCCGTCTGATCGAAGAGTTCTACAAACTGCTCCGCACAGGCTCGGCGGAGCGTGCGTTTCGGTTGATGGCCGAGCGACGGCTGCTCGAATCGATGTCGCCCGATCTCCAGCGTGGTGCCAGCGACAGCCTGTGGCAGTCGCTGGCCGCGCTCGACAGCTATCGCCGGCGTTTCGACGACGCTCCGGCAACCCTCAGCAATGCGATCCTGCTCGGCTCTCTCCTGGTGCCACTGAACCATCCTCTCCGCGCGCCCCTGCCGCACGGCAAGGTGCTCGACGACCCGCGGAAGGAACCGCGCATCTCGCTAGGCATGCTGCCACTTGCCCGCCGTGACGTGGAGCACCTGCGACACATCCTGTCGCTGCAGAAGCGACTGGTCGATCCGGGGCTGTCGCCCAGGGCACGGCAGGCGCTGATTCATCGTGGGGCGTTTCCCGACGCGCTCACCTGGCTGGAGATCCATGGTGAGTCGCCGGAGGTGGTGGAGCATTGGCGTGGCTTCATCGAAGCTGCAGCCGCGCAGACACCTCCACCTGAGGGTGAACAGCCGGCCCGTCGGCGTCGCCGACGTCGCCGCCGGCCAGCACGGCCTACGCCGACGCAGTAGCCGCGCGGCGACCGACGTAGCCGGCAGGGCCCCGGCGGAAGCCTGCGGTTTCGAAGAAGCGTTCCTGGCCTGGCTGGGCACCGAGAAACAGCGTGCCTCCCGGCGCCAGATCGAGGGCCCGCTTGAGGAGCTCGCCACCGATGCCCTGGCGCCTGAACTCGGGATCGACCATCACCTCGGGGATGGTGCTGAAGAAGCAGCCGTCCGACAGGATGCGGATCGAGCCGACCAGGCGATCGCCAGACCACGCCCCGATGTTGGTCGTCTTCGCCAGCGCAGCAGCGGTCAGACCAGTGTCATAGTCGCGAGGCCAGATTCGTCGCGCCAGCTCGATGAACGACTGCGGGGACAAAGCGGATTCACCGCTGCGATATTCAACCGTCATAGGGGCCTCATCCGTTCTTGCGCTCGAATTCCTGCATGAACGATACAAGCGCGTCGATTCCGTCCTCTGGAAAGGCGTTGTAGATCGAGGCGCGCATCCCGCCCACCGACCGATGCCCCTTGAGACCATCGAGGCCCGCGGCGGTGGCTTCCTTCTCGAAGCGCTTTTCCAGTTCCTCGGTTCCGAGACGGAAGGTGACGTTCATCAGGGAACGGCTGGCCTTCTCCGCGGTGCCGCGGTAGAAGCCGGAGCGATCGATCTCCGCATAGAGCTTCCCGGCCTTGCGCTTGTTCAACGCCCCAATGGCGGGAAGGCCACCCAGGTTCCGCAGCCACGCCATCGTCAGCCCGAGGATGTAGATGCCGAACGTGTTCGGGGTGTTGTAGAGAGAGCCGTTCTCAGCATGCACCGCATAGTTGAGCATGGTCGGCAGCGTCTTCTGTGAACGCGCCAGCAGGTCCTCACGAATGATGACCAGGGTCACGCCCGACGGGCCCAGGTTCTTCTGAGCGCCGGCGTAGATCAGGCCGAACTGCGAGACGTCAATCGGGCCGCTGAACATGTCGGAGGAGGTGTCTGCGACGAGCGGCGCCTCGCCGACATCGGGCATCGACTGCCACTCGGTTCCCTCGATGGTGTTATTGGTCGTCAGGTGGACATAGGCAGCGCCCGCGGTGAGCGCCAGTTCACTGGCCGCCGGAATCCGGTTGTAGTTGTCGGCTTTGGTCGAGCCGGTGACATTGATGGTGCCGACTCGCTTGGCTTCCTTGATCGCCTTCTCTGCCCAGGAACCCGTGTCGATATAGTCGGCCGTCGCCCCCGGGGTCAGCAGGTTCATCGGTACCATCGAGAACTGGAGGCTTGCGCCACCCTGCAGCATCAGCACCTTGTAGTTGGCGGGAATGCCAGCCAGCGCCCGGATATCCTCCACTGCCTTGTTGAGCAGATCCTCGAACGCCTTCGACCGATGGCTGATCTCCATCACCGACATGCCGACGCCCGGCAACGCAACGAGGTTCCGCTGCGCCTCCAGGAGCACGGCCGCAGGAAGCACCGCCGGACCGGCGGAGAAATTGAAGATCTTGGTCGCTGTAGTCATAAACGAGCCTTTCAGATGAGATGCGAGAGCAGGCCGTCGCGAAGCTTCGGCTCAAACCAGGTTGACTTGGGCGGCATGATGCCGCCGGCATCGGAGATCGCCATCAGGTCGTCCACGCTCACCGGGAACATGGAGAACGCGACGGCATGCCTGCCGGAACTGACGAGTTTCTCGAGTTCGGCGGTGCCACGTGCCCCACCCACGAAATCGATGCGTTTGTCGCTGCGCACGTCGCCGATACCGAGAAGCGGGGTGAGCACTTGATCCTGTAACCGGCTGACGTCGAGACGGCTGGCCGCGTCGCTGCCAGCGGGGGCTTCGGCCAGCAGCAGCGTGTACCACCGACCAGCAAGGAACATTGCTACCTCGCCCTTGGAGACCGGCGTAGCGGGACCATCCTTCACGATCAGCTTGTCGCGAAGAGCCGCAAGCAGTGTGTCGGGCGTGTAGCCGGCCAGATCCTTGACGACCCGGTTGTAGGCGAGAACCTGCATTTGATCGTCAGGGAACGCTACCGCCAGGAACGTATCCCGCTCGCCCGGCGCTTCGCCGGCATCCTTTAGATGCTGGCGGACGCGCGCTGCGCTCGCCGCTCGATGGTGCCCATCGGCGATATAAAGTGCCGGCACCAGAGCGAACGCTGCAACCAGCGCCGCGTTGTCAGCAGACGCGACGCGCCACAGCGTGTGGCGCACGCCGTCCGGCGCCGTGAAGTCGAAGAGCGGGCCACTCGTCGTTGTTCTGGCCACCACCGCGTCGACGGCGGCTTCGGACTTGTACGTCAGAAACACAGGGCCCGTCTGCGCGCGCAATCCCACCATGTGACGTGTCCGGTCGTCTTCCTTGTCACGACGCGTTCGCTCGTGCTTCTTGATGAGGTCGCGATCGTATTCGTCGCCGGAGAAACAGGCCGCCACGCCGGTCTGCACGTGTTCGCCCATCTGCAGGCGGTAAACGTAGAGACTTGGTGCGTCCTCGACAACCAGGGGAGCGGCGGTCCGCAACGCTGCGAAATTCTCGCTCGCTTTTGCGTAGACAGCATCCCCGTAAGGATTGGTGTCGCCGGGCAGGTCGATTTCGGCCCTGGACGCGTGAAGAAAACTGAGCGGGTTCCCCGCGGCCAGCGCCGCGGCCTCCTCCGCGTTCACAACGTCATAGGGGACAGCAGCCACCTGGGCCGCTGAGGCAGGTGTCGGACGGAGAGCACGGAATGGAAAAAGGTCAGCCATGAGAAAAGGAAATTATACCTGCTAGACTGCGGGGAACCTGACGAGGCGCGCACATGTCGACACGATTTCTCGCGACCTTCCTCCTCGGCACGACGATGTTCGTCGCGTCACTCTTCGCAGTTCCGCAGGCGCAAACGGCTGCGTCGCTGGTATCGGAACGCGTTGATCTCGACGCCATCGGACGCATCAAGACCGAGGGCTTGCAACGCTCACAGGTGATGGAGCTGGTCTGGAATCTGACCGACGTCCATGGCCCGAGACTGACGAATTCGCCAGAAATCCGGGCCGCTGCCACGTGGGCCCGGGAGCGGTTGTCGTCGTGGGGCCTCAGCGGCGTCGCTGAAGAAAAGTGGGGGCCCTTTGGTCGGGGCTGGACCAACGAGCAGTTCGCCGCACAGGTCGTGGCGCCGACCGTGTCGCCGCTCATTGCCTATCCCCGGGCATGGACGCCTGGCACCTCCGGGCCGGTCACGGCCGATGTCGTCCTCGCCGTCGTCAACAACGACCAGGACATGGAAAAGTTCCGCGGCAAGCTCGCCGGGAAGATCGTCCTCATCTTTGATGCGGTCGATGTCCCCTTGCCGGACGCGGCGCGCGGCCTTCGCTTCACCGACGAGGAACTGAGGGAGCTGCAGTCCGAGCCCGTACGGGGTGGTGGTGCCCGCGGACGCGGCAACGCCGCGGCCGGCCCTCCCCCGGATCCGAACATCCGCCTGAAGCGCATGACCTTCTATCAGTCAGAGGGGGCGCTGGCGGCACTCATCCCGGGCAACGGCCGTGGTGACCGGGGCGTCGTCATGACCGGTGCCTACGAGCTTACGCGGCAGCCGAACTCCCCGGCCGTCGTGCCGCAAGTCTATGTCGCGACCGAGCAGTACAACCGCCTGGTCCGCCTCGTCGAGCGCAATGTCGCGGTGAAGGTGTCGATCGACATGCGGAACCGTTTCACCGAGGACACCCTCGACGCCTTTAACATCGTCGCGGAGATCCGGGGCACTGACAAGGCCGACGAAGTGGTGATGCTCGGCGCTCACTTCGATTCGGAGACAGCCGGCACAGGCGCGACCGACAACGCGGCCGGCTCGGCGGCCATGATGGAGGCCATGCGCATTCTCAAGGCCACCGGTCTCAGGATGCGGCGCACCGTCAGGCTCGCGCTCTGGACGGGAGAAGAACAGGGACTGCTCGGCTCGGCCGCGTATGTTGCCGAACACTTTGCCGACGTCGACACGATGCAGCTCAAGCCGGCGCACGCCAGACTTTCCGTCTACTTCAACATGGACAACGGGTCGGGCGCTATTCGCGGCGTCTACACCCAGGGGAACGAGGCGGTGCGTCCGGTGTTCAGCGCGTGGATGGAGCCTCTTCGCAGCCTCGGCATGACCACGCTTGCCATCCGCGGGGTCGGCGGCACGGACCACGCGTCGTTCGACCGCGTCGGCCTCCCCGGCTTTCAGTTTGTCCAGGACCGTCTCGAGTACAACGCGCTGTCGCATCACACCAACATGGACGTGTTCGAACGCGTGCAGGCCGAAGACATGATGAAGAACTCGGTCATCATCGCGTCATTCGCCTATCAGGCCGCTAACCGGGAGGAGCTGCTGCCGCGCAAGGTGCTGCCTCAGCCGCGCAACGCGCGCCGCGGCGGCCCGTGAACGCAACACCCGTGGCTGAATGAATCTGCTGCTGCTGGTCATCGCCGTCGCCCTCGGCACTGCCGTCGGAGCGATCATTGCGACGGTTATCGTGAGCGCCGGCGCGCGCCGGGCCCGTGAAGAGGCACGAACGCAGATTGCCGAGACGGTTCGCGCTGCAGCCGCCGATGCGCTTCACGACAACAGCTCGGCGTTTCTCGACCTCGCGCGCACGTCCTTCGACGGTCTTCAACGCGACGCTCAATCGCAGCTCCAGGCCAGACAGGCGGCGATCGACACGCTCGTGCGGCCGATGACCGACACGCTCCGCAAGGTCGAGGCGCGACTCAGCGAAGCGGAGCGCGAACGCATCGACTCGTTCGCGCGGCTGACATCCCAGGTGACCTCGCTGGGCGCTGCGACACAGACACTTGCCAAGGCTCTGCGGACGCCGTCAGCCCGGGGGCGCTGGGGCGAGATGCAGCTGCGTCGCGTCATCGAACTCTCCGGCATGCTCGAGCGCTGCGACTTCGACCAACAGCGCACACTCGCTGGCGACATCGGTCGCGTGCGACCCGACGTGGTCGTCTACCTGCCTGGCGGCAAGCAGCTGGTGGTTGACGCGAAGGCTCCACTCGATGCGTTTCTCGATGCCCAGGAAGCACCAGACGACACCGGGCGGACACTCCGACTCCAGGCGCACGCGCGGCAGGTGCGCGATCACATGGAGAAACTCGGAAGCAAGGCCTACTGGGACGCGCTGGGTAACTCGCCGGAAATGGTGGTGATGTTCCTGCCCGGCGAGACGTTGTTCAGCAGCGCCCTCCAGCACGATCTGTCGCTCATCGAGTACGGTCTCGAGCGCCGGGTCCTGCTGGCCAGTCCAATCACCCTGATCGCACTGCTCACCACCGTCGCCCACTCGTGGCGCCAGGATCGTCTCACCGAGAACTACCGGGAGGTCGCCAGGCTGGGCCGCGACCTGCACGATCGTCTCGCCACCTTCGCAGGTCACTTCGACGATGTCAGACGGAGGCTGGATGGCGCGGTCCAGGCCTACAACAGCGCCGCTGGCTCGCTGGAGTCTCGCGTCATGGTGAGCGCCCGCCGACTCCGGGAACTCGACATCACGACCGCCGACGAATTGCCGGTGCTCGAACCGATCGACACCGTGCCGCGTGTGCTCAGGCAGGCTGGGCTGATGGGTCTGCCGGAAGGGGCCATCGCAGAGGAATCCGAGCCCGTATAAGATCAGGGTGCCGTGACACCCACCGACCCGGACACCGCAACGCCCGCCCCGGCACAGGATTTCATTCGCGAGATCGTCGCTGCGGACCAGGAGGCGGGCAGACACGGTGGGCAGGTGTACACCCGGTTTCCCCCTGAACCCAACGGATACCTCCACATCGGCCACGCCAAGTCGATCTGCCTGAACTTCGGTATCGCGCAGGACTTTTCCGGCTCCTGCAACCTTCGATTCGACGACACGAACCCGACCAGAGAGGACACCGAATACGTCGACGCGATCGAAGCCGACGTACGCTGGCTGGGCTTCACGTGGACCGGCCTCTACTTCGCGTCGGACTACTTCGAGCTCCTCTATCGCTACGCCTCCGAACTGATTCAGGCGGACAAGGCGTATGTCGACAGTTTGAGCGCCGACGAGATCCGCGAGCATCGAGGCACGCTGACCGAATCGGGCCGAAACAGTCCGTACCGGGATCGGCCGGTCGCGGAGAGCCTCGACCTGTTTGCGCGCATGCGCGCTGGAGAGTTCCCTGACGGCACGCACGTCGTGCGCGCCAAGATCGACATGGCGTCGCCAAACATCAACATGCGCGACCCGACGATCTACCGCATTCGCCATGCCGATCACCACCGGACGGGCTCGGCCTGGTGCATCTACCCGACCTACGACTATGCGCACCCGATTTCGGACGCGCTCGAGGGCATCACGCATTCGGTTTGTACGCTGGAGTTCGAAGATCACCGACCGCTGTATGACTGGTTCGTCGACAATCTCCGCGACAAAGCTCCAGAGTTCAGGTCACGCCCCAGGCAGATCGAGTTCGCGCGTCTCAACCTGAACTACACGGTGATGAGCAAGCGCAAGATCCTCGCGCTGGTTGAGCAGAAGCTGGTCGCCGGCTGGGACGACCCCCGGATGCCCACGATCGCGGCGTTCAGGCGACGCGGTTACACCCCCGAAGCGATTCGCGAGTTCTGCGCCCGCATCGGAGTGGCCAAGAAGGCAAACGTCATCGACATGGCGCTCCTCGAACACACCGTGCGAGAGGACTTGAACCGACGTGCCGCGCGCGCCTTGGCTGTCCTCCGTCCGCTCAAGGTTGTGATCGAGAACTACCCCGAGGACGAAGTCGAGGAGATCGAGGCCGTGAACAACCCGGAGGACCCCTCGGCTGGCACGAGGCGAGTGACGTTCGCGCGCGAGATCTTCATCGAACGCGACGACTTCATGGAGGTGCCGGCGAAGAAATTCTTCCGCCTCTCCCCCGGCACCGAGGTGAGGCTCCGCTATGCCTACATCATGAAGTGCGAGCGCGTGATCAAAGACAACTCGGGGCTGGTCACCGAACTGCGATGCACGATCGATCGCGAGTCATTGAACGGTGAATCGGCGGCACGACGGGTCAAAGGAACCATCCACTGGGTCTCGGCTCGCACGGGCAGACCCGCCGAGGTGAGGCTCTATGACCGGCTCTTCAATTCCGAGGACCCTGAGGCCGGTGGCCGAGATCCGCTGACCGATATCAACCCCGCGTCGCTCGATCGCATCACCAACGCCATCGTGGAGCCTCATCTCGCCGACGCCCCCATCGGCGCGCGCTTCCAGTTCGAGCGTCAAGGCTATTTCGCGGTCGACCCTGACTCCCGTCCCGAAGCGCCCGTCTTCAACCGTACGGTGACGCTCAAGGACACCTGGGCCAGGATCGCCAGAAAGTCGTAGCGCCGAGCTCCCCGGCAGGAATGGACGTCGGTCCTACCTTGTCACCGCCAGGCCCGTCACCGTCACGTCGAGGAAGTGATTCACGCGCATGCCGTAGAGGCCATCAGTGGCAATGGCGGCCCTGGGCGTCGAGTGCACGATCGTGCCGTTGACGACGAAGTCCACGTTGGCGTTGCCGACTCGCACCTCGAGATCGTTGCTGGACTTGCCGCCCGCGTCAGGCCGCCGGATGGCCGCGGTCGATCCACGCGGTGTCACGTCGCTGGCCACCTCGCCTTGCCGTTTCTTCAGCAGCCAGGTGCCGTTCTGGGCGACGGTGAAGTACACGTAGCTCTGGGCCGCCGAATCCAGATTACGTCCGCCCAACACGAGACCGTAATAGTTCGAGTGATTACTCGGTTCGTTGAGCGCAAAGGTGCCCTTGAGCGTGTACGTGCCTGTCGCCGTCGCGACGGGCTGCCAGAACACCGCTGCCTGCGGGGTCACTGCCCTGACTCCCCCGTTGGTCGAAGTGAACCGGACGGAACCGGACCCGTCGGGATCGGAGGCGGAAGTGCTCTCGTCGATCCTGAGCTTCCAGCCGGTCGGACCCGCCTGAGCCATGAGCGTGGCGGCCGAAATGGAAACGAGAACGACGGCGAAGAATGCTCGACGAATCATTGAAGCTCTCCTGTTGGAAGCGCGCGTCCATGGCGCACCGACCACGATCCGAGCCTGACGGAGACCGCCAGAGCCTCGGGTTCCACCCTTAGACGCTCGCTCGGCCACGGAAGTCGCCAGGTCCAGTTCGCAGGGCCCACCGTCGCCGGCTGGTTGATCCGGTCGCGCCAGCCGAACACGTCGCCGATGGGCAGGATCAGGTAGTTCGAGCCTGCCACGAACAGGCTTTCGAGCAGCGCCTCGCGGACAACCGGGTCGAGCGAGGGAGCGGTCAGAGCGGCGGCGGCAACCTCGGCGGTGACACGCGCGCGAATCGACGGCACCGCGAGCACGGCTTCGCGCTCGTCCTGCGATGCCGCCTCCCACCAGATGACCATGGGCTCGGTGTCGTGTGTACCCGAGGTGGCAGCCGATACCGGTGGGTAGTCGACAGGATCGATGAAGGGCTCACCGGCCGTGTGCCACTGGCGCTCCCACCGGAACACCTTGTAGCCCGGCATTGTCAGCCGGGCAAGCGACGCCCGGACAAAATCCGGGATGACACCAAGGTCCTCGGCGATGATCTCCGCACCGGACTCAAGGAAGACACCGAGCACTCGCTCGCCCAACTGTTCCTGCTCACCTTGTTCTTCGGGTGAGAACGCTGCAGGCGACCCGTCGTGCGGCCGGAAGTACGTGCGATAGAAGCCCACCAGGTGATCCACTCGATACCCGTCGTACAGCGCCGCGTAACGCCTGGCTCGGTGCCGCAACCAGTCGAAGTCGCGCGCAGCGAAGACGTCCCACCGATAGAGCGGCAGCTTCCAGTCCTGCCCCGTCTCGCTGAACGCATCAGGAGGAACCCCCACCGAGACGTCGTGCCGGAATTCGTCCTGGCGCGCCCAGACGTCGGCGCTGTCAGCGCTCACCATGAACGGCATGTCGCCGAAGAGTCGAACATCCTGGCAGGCAGCCCGCGCCTGGCGCCACTGCTCGCCAGCCACCCACTGCAGATACTTGCGGTAGGCGATGTCGCGTTCCAGCAACACTCTGGCTGCCTCGAGCGCCGCCGGATCACGTTGACGGATCGGCTCCGGCCACTCAGACCAGGGGCTGCCGTGCAGGGCATGCAGGGCTCGGTAGAGGGCGTAGTCCTCGAGCCACCAGCGTTCGGCATCTACGTAGACGCGGAAGGCGTCGGCCCGTGCGCTCGGTGTGCCCAGCTCGCGAGACACGAAGCGGGCAAAGCACCGACGCAAAACCAGGTCCTTCAGCGCCCGCACGGTGCCATAGTCAACACGCGGCGCACGCCTGACCGCCACCAGCCTGTCCTGCAGCTCTGGCTCGAGCGCGCCTTCGCCCCCGAGCGCCTCGAAGTCCTCGACCTGCGAGACCGAGATGAACTGGGGATCGATCGCCATGGCGCTGAGGGCTGAATAGGGCGAGGTCTCCTCGAGGGGCATTTCGTTGACCGGGAGAAGCTGCAGCATGCTGCACCCCGCTGCGCGACACCAGGCCGCAACGTGACGCAGGTCGCCGATCTCGCCGATGCCCCAGCTCGACGCCGAAGGGATCGAAAAGAGCGGGACCAGCACGCCGGCACGACGGGAAACAGGGGGCGGGATCATCTGCAACTCAGCCGTCGTGCAAGGGCAGTGCCCGGGTCACGCTGACGCGATCTCAAGGACCCGCGGCAGGGCGCTGTGAAAGCGATCGGGAGGTACCAGCAGGCTGACCACCAGATACGCTTCGTGACGAAAATCAAAGAAGTAGCCCGGGTACACGAGGATATGCTCCCGCTCCAGGACATCGAGTACGAGCGCTTCTTCTGTCCGGACAGCCGGCACGCGGATGACGGCCGACCAGCCCCCGTCGACCAGCGGAACGTCGCACATGGCGAATTCTGTCGCCAGATTTCGCAGATCAGACATGTTTGTCCTGAGCCGATGCATGATCAACTCCCGGATCCCAGCGCCCTGCTCGAGCAGATCCGGCAACGCCAGCTGGACCGGCGTCGACACGGACAGGAAACTGTCGGCGATGATTTCGAGCGCTGAAAGCGCGCGAGCCCGCAACGTCTCCGGCCCGCCAACGAGCATCCAGCCCAGTTTCACCTGCGGCAGCCCCACCGACTTCGACAAACCACCGAGCGACACGGTCAGGCAGGGCGACGACACCGCCAGGTCAGTGGCAGCCTCATCGGCTTCGAGCAGGTAGTCGGCAAAGACCTCATCGACAATCAGCGCCCAGTCGCGTTCGGCGCAAATCGCCGACAATCGGGCGACCTCCCCCCGCGTTACGCATGACCCCGTGGGGTTATTCGGGCTGACCACTATCAGCGCCCGGACGTCGTCGCCCGCTGCGGCAATCGCCTCGACATCGACGTCCCAACGTCCGCGATAGTCGAGGTCATAGGTACCGAGCGCTACCCCCTCGAGTCGGGCCAGATGCTCGAACAGTGGATAGCTGGGCCTGGGCACGAGCACCCGCTCGCCCGGATTGCAGAGCAACTTGAAGAGCCACGAGTACGCCTCGCTGGTGCTGGCGGTCAGGACGAGGTGGTGTGGGTCGATGTCAGCGCCACGACGACGGTAGTCCGATGCTACCGCCTCGCGGGCCGACGCCAGCCCCAGCGGACTGGGATCGTAGCGGAGCGCTTCTGATCGCCCGAGTGGGCGCAGCAGTTCCGGCGGATAGGGAATCCCAACCCGCGTTGGATTCGATTCGGTCAGATCGACAATGTCAACGCCGTTCGCCCGAAGTTGGTCGAGCCGGGTGGTCAGCGAGTTGCGCTCGACCGAGTGCGGCAGTCGACTCGAATGGGGCGACATCAGCGTCTGGTCCAGATCGGAGACCCGTGGTCAGAGCGTGATCGTCTGCAGATGGTCCGGCGTCAGCGCTCTCACACCGAACCGGGCTTCAATCGATGCCTTCAGCGCATCCATCGGTCCCGCTTCGCCGTGAACCAGCGCAAGCTGCTTCGGCATGTGAGGCAGGGTGCCCAGCCACCGGAGAAGCTCGCTTCGGTCTGCGTGCGCTGACATCGAATCGATCTTCGCGACTCGAGCCCGCACGACGATCTCGTGCCCGTGGATACGAACCTCCGGCGCCCCGTCGACCAGGGCGCGGCCACGGGTGCCTGCGGCCTGGAATCCCACAAACAGGATAGTGCTCTTCGGATCGGGAAGCGCGGCCGCCATGTGGTGGAGGACCCGACCACCAGTCGCCATGCCACTCGACGAGATGACGATGGCGGGCTTGCGGCTGGCCGTCAGTTCCTTCGACTGCTGTGTCGACGCGATCGTCTGGAAGCGCTCGGTCGAGAAGGCACTGACCTCACGCTGCGCCGGGCGCATCTCCGGATCGAGCTCGGAGAGTCGCCCGGAGTAGTAACGAAGCGCTTCGGTAGCCATCGGACTGTCGACATACACGGGCAAGACGGGGATGCGCCTGGCTTGCTCCAGGCGGCGAACCCAATAGATGAGCTCTTCCACCCGGCCAATCGCAAACGATGGAATCACCAGTTTGCCGCCCCGCTTTGCCGTGTCGATGATGATCTCGGCGAGTTCCTGTCCGTCATCGTCGACGAAGTGCTCGCGGTCGCCGTAGGTCGATTCCATCAGCACGAGATCCGCCCCGGTGGCCGCTTCTGGATCGGGCAGCACCGGACGGTTGTATCGACCCAGGTCGCCGCCGAAGAGCACCGTACCGCCGCCTTCCAGTCGGACGAAGACGAACGCCGAGCCGAGTAGATGTCCTGCCTGATGGAACTCTGCAGAGATCCCCGGAGCCACCTGGATGGCGTGAGCGTATGAGACTGGCTTCAGCAGGGTCAACGCACGCTGTGCTTCGAGCTCGGTATACAGCGGCAGCGCCGGCGAGTGCTTCGAATAGTGGTGCTTGTTTGCGTTCCGTGCGTCCTCCTCCTGAATCCGGGCGGAGTCTGGGAGGACCAGTCGCGACAGTTCAGCGGTGCCGGCGGTGCAGAAGACCGGGCCGTCGAAACCCCGGCTGACAAGTCTTGGCAGGTAGCCAACGTGATCCAGGTGCGCATGGGTCAGGACCACCGCCGTCAAACTTCGCGGTGGCACCGGGAACTCATCCCAGTTGCGCAGCCGCAGCTCCTTCAAGCCCTGGAAGAGCCCGCAGTCAATGAGGACACGTTGTCCACCATGCTCGAGGATGTACTTCGAACCGGTGACAGTGCGCGCAGCGCCGGCAAACGTCAGAGAGGCCACGACCGACGATATATCATGCGGGGGTGAACGCTGTCTCTCTCCCGCAGCCGGCGCAGACTGACTCGAGTCCCGGGAGCAGGCTGTGAGTCGACTACTGGAGGCGCTTCGAGGACCCAGCTCGGTGTTCGCGGCCGAACTGCGTCCACCCCGCGCCGAGCTCGATTCAGTCGAAGGCATGGACGCGTGGATCGATACCTACCACGCGGTCAAGAATCTGACGCGGCAGAACGTCGGGGTGTTCCTGACCGACAGCGCCGTCGGCACCCAGGAAGAGAACAACCTGCGTCATCTGGTGACAAACATTGGGGCCGACGTGGCCCAGGCGAATGTCATTCCGTTCCTCACCTCCAAACACTCCCTTGACTTCTGCTTGTCGTACGCTGAGCAGGCCTGGCAGCATGGATTCTCCTCGCTGGTGGTACTCGGGGGGGACAAGAGCGTTGGCCGACCGCGCTCGGTCGAACATGCGTGGCAGCTTCGTCGCGAAATTCGATGGCGCGTGCCGCAGCTCCTGCTGGGCGGCTGGGCAAACCCGTATGCCGACGCCAGACAGCAGGCTGACTTCATCGAAGACACCACTTTCACCGCCGAGTACTACCTGACCCAGATCGTGAGCCACCTCAACCCGGGGCCGGTCGAGGCATTCGTAGCCGAAGTCGAGCGTCGCCGCATCCCGCAGCCTGGCGTGTTTGGGGTCTTCTACTATCGGAGCGCGAATCGCAAGACGCTAGAAACCCTGAGCCGCTTCCTGCCGGTGCCAGTCGATGGTCTGATGGCGGAGTTCGAGTCGGGATCGACCGCAGCTGATATCTGCGCGCGAACGATTGCGTCACTGCGCGAGCGGGGCGTCCGCCACTTCTACATCAGTAATCTCCCGCTGCACGGTACAGCGGCCACCATGAACGCCATCCTCGATCGCGTCGGCGCCACGGCCCGCTGAAAGACCTGCACCCCAGGACGGCCTCATCGCAGGTGCCGGCCACCGTCAACGCGCACGGTCTCGCCGGTGATGAAGTCGCTCTCCACAAGCGACAGCACGGCTTTCGCAATTTCAATCTCGCCGCCCCACCTGCCAAGCGGCGTCGCGCGCTCAACGGTCGCGAACTCTTCCGCCGTAGTGCCATCGGGTGCCACGATCGGGCCAGGGGCGATGGCATTGACGAGGATCTGATCAGCGGCCAGCTCGAGGGCCAGTGCCTCGGTGAGGGCAATCACCCCGGCCTTGGCCACGTAATACGTCAGGTATCCGTTGTATCGGGGACGACCGCTCCTGGCCACCCAGTCCGCAAAATTGATGATCCGCCCGCCCCGAAGCCGGCGCATGTGAGGGACTGCGGCCCGCGCGCACAGCCAGGCCGCGCGCAGATCCACCGCCAGCTGGGTGTCCCAGTCGCCCACTGAGATCTCATCAAACGGTCGTGATCGGTAGATCGACGCCATGTTGACGAGCACGTCCACCCGCCCGAGAGCCTCGACGACGTCTTCAACGACCTGTTCGCACACTTCGGGTTGACGGAGGTCACCCTGCACCAGAAACGCCCGGCGGCCGCTCAACTCGACCGCCTGAGCGGCCTGCTCCGCCTCGGCGCGGGAACTGAGGTACACGAGTCCCACGTCAGAGCCGGCGCGGGCCAGTTCGGCGGCAACCACCGACCCTATCCGACGTCCACCTGTAATCAGACTGACTCTTCCTGCGAGCTGCATGGCGACCGGCATCGTAGATCGGATTTTCCGAAATGCCTTTCGGGCCTCGTAACCCCGAGGGGCTCCAGTCGCTCAGATCGCACCCGATCCGGGCGAAAACGAGGTGGCCCCATTTCTGCTCAGCTCGACTCGCCAATTCCCATACGAGGAGACACCGACGATGAACAAGCTGCTTGCGACGGGACTGATTGCGACCGCTCTGGTGCTGGCTCTGGCGGGCCCGTCCGCCGCCCAGGAAATTCGAATGATTGCCTCCCTTACGGGTGGGGAGGAGACTCCCGGGCTGCTCACCGGCGCCCTCGGAACAGCCGAGGTGGTGATCGATTCGCAGCGTCGGTCGGTCACCGTGACGCTGAACCTGTTCAACCTGCCCACGGGGACCACCGCCGGGCACATACACGTTGGACCGAAAGGCGTTGCCGGCCCGGTCGTGCTCGACTTCGGATTCCCAGCCGGACGCACCGGGGACATGGCCCTCGTCTTTGGTCTCGGACCCAGGGACTTCCGCCCCAGACCCGACATCGGTATCAACACCATCGATGACGCGATTCAGGCGATTGTCGGCGGCAACGCCTACGTCAACGTCCACACGACGTCCTTCCCGGCAGGCGAGATCCGCGGTCAGATCCTCTCCCGCTAGCGCTCCAGTTGGCCGGAGGCTGCCTGCATTACCATCATCGTGGTGATGCGCGCGGCCTTCGTCTCGCTTGTGGTGCTGACGGCGACAGTGCAGGCCTTCGACGTGTCGCTGGGGTTGGACGACATCACGCGGGCGATCTCCATCGGACGAACCGGCATAGAGTCTGAGCGCATCGAATTCCACAGACCGTACCGCCTTCCCGTAGGTCAACCGCCACTCGACTACATAGAGGTCGTAACGCCGTTCCGTCGGATCGTGCTGGCGGCGGAGGCGGCGCTGCTACGGGGTGAGCGACTCTTTGGGCAGCGTGAGGCCCTGGCCGTGCTGGGCGAGACTCCCGAACAGGTCGAGCTCCGGCTCGAACTCACCCTCAGTCCTCTCAACACGTTCATCGGCGTTCCAGGCTATGACGTCGTCCTCATCTCGACAGTAAACCAGATGCCGGTACTCTCGCGTTCGGTTGACCGTATTCCGCGTTTCGGTCCGCGTGTCAACGGCCAGCCACAATCCCCGGCGCAGGTGGTTGGCTCTCGTGCGGGTCGCGGACAAAGCCAGCCACTGCTTGGTGGCACCATCCAGGTCACCTACGACGGACGGCAGCTTGATCGCAACGGTCGCTATGAAGTGATCGTGGCCGACGGCGGCAGGACGCTCGCGCGCGGTCAGCTGAACCTCTCCGCGCTCCGTTGACCACAAAATGAAAAGGGCCACCACGCATCTCTGCGTGGTGGCCCTGTATTGACCGCTCGGGGTTCGTGGCCTACGAGAGGACGCGAACGACGACGCGGCGGTTCTGAGCGCGACCCTGGCGGGTGTTGTTCGGCGAAACCGGCTTGTCTTCGCCGTAGGTGATCACGTTGATCTTGTGCAGCGGAATCTGGTGCTGCATGTAGAGGTACCGCTTGACCGCCTCGGCGCGGTCCATCCCAATGCGCTCGTTGGTCTCCTTCGAACCCACATTGTCCGTGTGGCCTTCGATCTCGATCCAGATCAGCTTCGGGTCCGCCTTGAGCTGCTGAACGACCTGGTCGAGGCGCGCCTTGGCTGCATCTGGCAGCTCGGCCTTGCCGAAGTCGAAGTTGCCCTGGTCTTCCGACAGGGTCACTTCGTTGACCAGCTTCTTGACGCTGGCGATTTCCGCATCGCTGGCGTCAATGCGACCTGTGACGGTGGCAACCGTCGTGGTCAACCGCGTATCGACCGCGCGGGCAGCATTGGCGGCCGCGTCAGCCGCGGTGCGGGCTTCGGTTGCCGAACGGCCGGCTGCTTCGGCCTTGGTGTCCACAGCGCCGATCCGCTCTTCATTGCGGCGGGTCCGCTCCTGTGTCTGCTCGACGGTGCCGGTCAAGGTGTCGACCTTGGCATTCACACCGCCCACTTCGGTTCGCACGAACTTCTTGGTTGCGCACGCCGGAGCGACCGCCACCACAAGAGCGAGCACCGACGCATTGATAACGTTCTTCCGCATAGCTGCCTCCTGAGACCTATCTACTGCCAGAACGCGACGGGCCGGCCACATACCCGCCTCGCGTATGAGCGAACATGTTTTTCTTCCGCAAACGAACTTCAATCGGGTGCCAACCAGGCCGCGATCCTGGCTCGAATGAAATCACGTACTGATACCGAAGCTCGGTCATCAGGTCTTGCACCGCCTGCTGTGTGTGCTCCGGGCGACTCACCATCCGCATGTCTCCGCCCGTCCACCGCGCCAGATCGGCCAGCGTGGCCGACTCTGCGCGGCGCTTCTCCGTTTCCGCCGCCAGTTCCTCACCCGCGTGATCAGTCGGCGTCACCACGCTCAAGAGATACACGGGCACCTGCACCGACGCTGCGATCCCCGATACCTCGGTGGGCGTCAGCTTGCTCACCGTGTCCACCCCGTCCGTGATGACGAGCAGCGCACGATGTTTGTTGGACCGCCCGGCAACCAGCTCGGCGGTCTCTTTGATTGAATCGAACAGTGACGTCACACCCCACGGACGTCCTTCCAGGCTTGCCTGTCGAATCGTCTCAATACTGGACGTGAAGCTCGCCACCTGACGCAGCTTTGAATCGAACGTGAAGAGCGCCGCCTCGTCGGTGGGCTGGAACGCGCCCGTCAACATGGCTACTGCGGTCCGCGCGCGGGCCATGTTGTCGCCCACCGCCATGCTGCCGCTGATGTCCATCAGGATGGCGAGGCTGATCGGCGCTTCGCCGGAAAAGAAGTCAGTGATGGGGGTCAGCGATCCGGAATCGAAGACCTCGAAGTCACCCGCTGCCAGGTCACGGATAACTTTTCCCCGCGAATCCCGGATAGTCACCGTAATCCCGACAGCCTCAGTGCCCCCACGGAAGGTCGCCTCGGGCGACTGGGTCCCCTGGACCGGGGTCGAACCCTGGGCCAGGACGGCAGCTGACAGGCACATCACAAATGCCGAAGCCAGAGCCGTTGGGAGGAGAAGCTGCTGTCTCACGGAGTCATATAGCTTCAACCGCCTTGCCAGCTGCCCATGGGCAGAAACTGCCCATAAATCTAAGATCTGCGTGCTGGACCAGGTAGAGATACCGGGCAGAGCGTGTAAGACTTACATGCGCCGCAGCTCATCCGTATCATTTGCCGCCCCCAGTCTGAGGGCCCAGAGACCTGCAGTCAGAAGCGGTAACATGACAGACGTGCCGACATCTCCTGTGTCCCCCGCGGTCAAAATCGCCGGTCGCGTCGGTCGGTTTTCCTACGCGATCCGTAACATCGCGACGGCGGCCCAGGCGGCCGAAGCCAGGGGCGTCAAAGTTCGGTACCTGAATATCGGGGATCCCGTCGCGAGGGGTTTCCGGACCCCCGACCACCTGGTCGAAACCGTCGCTCGCGCCATGCGGGACGGGCATAACGGGTACTTGGCCTCACAAGGCATTCTGTCGGCACGCGAAGCCGTCGCCAGCGACTACTCGACCCGTGGGGTGCCAGTTTCTCCTGATCGCGTGCTCATCACGACCGGCACGTCCGAGGCCATCGACCTGACCCTCAGCGCGCTGGTTGATGAGGGGGAGCAGGTCCTCATCCCTTCACCAACCTATCCGCTCTATACGGCGGTACTGGCGAAGCTCGGTGCCGAGCCGCTGTACTACCGGACCGATCCGACCAACCAGTGGCTGCCTGACATCGAGCACCTGCGCAGCCTGATCACTGCCCGGACCCGCGTCCTCGTCGTGATTGACCCGAATAATCCGACCGGCGCCGTGTACCCGGCCGCGGTGCGCCGTAATCTGATTGACCTGGCAGAACAGCACGGACTGACGATCCTGGCCGACGAGGTATACGGAGATCTCGGCTTCGATGGCCCCGTGCCATTGGTGGGCTCACTCAACACCGAGGCGCCGATCATCTCTCTTTCAAGCCTCTCCAAGGCCTACCTCGCCCCCGGATGGCGGACCGGCTGGCTTGTCGTCAGCGCCACTCCGCGACTCGATCCGGTCCTGGCCGCGATTCGCAAGCTTGCCGATGGTCGTCTCTGCAGTCCGGGGCCGATGCAATACGCAGTGTCTGCGGCACTCAACGGCGACCGTTCACACCAGGTCACCTTCCGCCGCGCCCTCAAGGAACGCGGAGAGCTCACCGCCCGCACGTTCTCCACGATCCCGGGGATGTCGTGCGTGACTCCTCGTGCAGCGTTCTATGCGTTCCCCTCGGTGGCACTTCCGAAGGGACACACCGATGAGCAGTTCGTACTGGCACTGCTGAACGCCACAGGGGTGCTGGTTGTCCATGGTTCGGGCTTCGGGATGCCCCCTGCCGATGGCTACTTTCGCGTGGTCTACCTAGCCGATCCGGCTGAACTCACCTCGATCTATGCAGACATCGCGGCGTTCACGCAGGATTACCTGCGCAAGGCGGGCTGAGTAAACACCGTTCGCCGCTGACGGACTCGCCCTGCCTATACTGCTGGCATGCGCGCAAACCCCCTTGGCTTCCTCGAGTCCGAGCTCGACTCACTGCGGCTGCGAGGATTGTTTCGACCTCTCAGGGTTCTTGACGCGGAACAACAGGCACACGCCAGCATCGACCATGCGTCGGTCGTCAACCTGTCGTCCAACAACTACCTCGGCCTGACGACCCATCCTGTCCTTCGTGAGCGGGCACTCGAGGCGATCCGTCGCTTCGGCGTCGGTTCTGGTTCAGTGCGCACCATTGCGGGCACGATGAGAATCCACCTGGAACTCGAGCGACGACTGGCGGCATTCAAGCGGACCGAGGCCGCCGTCGTCTTTCAAAGCGGGTTCACCGCCAACGCCGGCACGGTGTCCTCACTGCTCGGGCGCGAGGACTTCATCGTGTCCGACGAACTGAATCACGCCAGCATCATCGATGGCGCGCGCCTCAGCCGCGCCACCATCAAGGTATTCCCTCATCGTGACGCACTCGCGGCACGGCAGATCGTTCGTGATCTGCCAAGAACCGGACACGTGCTGATCATCAGCGATGGGGTGTTCAGCATGGACGGCGACCTCGGCGTCCTGCCGGCGCTCTGCGACGTCGCCGACGAGTACGGCTGCATCATGATGGTCGACGATGCGCATGCCAGTGGCGTGTTCGGCGAACAGGGCCGAGGCACCGTGGACCACTTCGGCCTGCATGGTCGTGTCGACGTACAGGTGGGCACGCTGTCGAAGGCTTTCGGTGCTCTCGGCGGCTATGTAGCCGGGTCGCAGAGTTTGATCGAGTTCCTGTATCACCGGGCTCGGCCGTTTCTCTTCTCGACCTCGCACCCGCCTTCAGTGGCCGCGACCTGCCTGGCGGCGCTCGACGTGCTCGAAAGCGAACCCACCCTTATCGCCCGTCTCTGGGAGAACACACGGTTCTTCAAGGAGGGTCTTCATAGCCTCGGGTTCGACATCGGGGTGAGCGAGAGCCCCATCACCCCGGTGATCGTTGGCGACGGGGCGCTCGCGATGCGCTTGTCTGACCGGCTCTTCTCATTCGGGGTCTTTGCCCAGGGCCTCGGATTCCCGACTGTTCCGGAAGGCCGCGCAAGAGTGAGAACCATCGTCATGGCCACTCATACGACAGCCGAACTGCAGTTTGCCCTGGATGCCTTCGCACGAGCCGGCCGCGAACTCGGTATTCTGGCTGCCTGACAGCGCGACCAGAGAGGCGGTAGCCGCCAATGCCTCCGTTGGCGTCTAATGGAGTGCCCTAGGAGAACCTGCAGGTGCATCCCTTTCGCGCCATCGTCATCGTTGGTCTCCTCGCTGTCGCGACGCCGGTGTTCGCGCAAACCCCTGCGCCCGCCGACGGACCCGCCCGAGTGGTTGCGCGACTCGAAACGCTGGCGCGCAACGGCACGCCTGACGAGTTCGCCCGCCTGACTGCCCCCAGCATGCCGGTGTCGGCGCTGGAGAACTTTGCACTCGACTTCTTCGTGCCCGGTGTCACCCGAACGGTCGCGGTGGAACGCGACCGCATTCCGCTTGAAGGCGTGGCGGAAGGGGAAGGTTATAGCCTCATCGTCGAGTTCTTTGCCGAGGTTGGCGCCCGTGCCCGAATCGTCAGCGCGCGTGTCGACATGCGTCGCTTCGGCGAAGCCGATGCTGACACCTGGCAGATCGTCGACCTCGAGAGGCTGAACGTCGTCGAAGGGCTGTATCGCCTTCGCATGGACACCACTCGGGGTTACGCGGCGAGGAACTTGACCGTCGATTCGGACGACTTCCGAGTGACCCTTGCTGAAGGATCGGCATTCCTGGTCGAGAGCGATGGCGGTGTCACGGGCATGGTTCTGGTCGGTCGGGGAGAGATGCGGTTCACGCCGTCCTCGCTGACCGAGAAAGGTCAGCTCAAGATCTTTGCCGGGAACGACAACCTCGTGACCGCCATCGACGGTGCCTATGTCCGTCTGAGTCCTGCCGACTACCTGACACGCGTCAGCACAGGGGCTCTGACCGAGCAGGTCACGGATCGACGGGTAGCTCGCCGGGCGGAGGAGATCTTCAACCGCGAACGCCCGAAGTCCTACGGCGTCGACATGGTGGAGGTCAGCAGCGAGCAGTGGTTTCTGCTTCCACCCTCCGGCGACATGCTCGCGGAGGTTCAGACGCGAAAGTTCGGCACGCTCACGTATGCCAAGAGCGGTAACCAGGCCGAAGACATCTCGCTGTTCAGTCGAGAACGCCGGCGTACGATGTCAATCTACGCGTCAGAGGGCAAGCTTACCGAACGGGGGCCTGTGTACAACGAAGATGCCCTCGCCGATTTCGATATCACCGCCTACGAGATTGACGCCGAAGTCGACCCCGAGAAGGGGACGCTGAAGGGTCGCGCGCAGTTCTCGATCCGCTCACGCGTGTCGCTGCTCGGTGCGTTGACATTCCGGCTTGCGGAGAGCCTGAACGTCACCTCCGTCACGAGCCTCGAGATGGGACGCCTTCTCTTCTTCCGGATTCGAAATCAGAGCGGGGTGCTCGTCAATCTACCGCGCCTCGTCTCGGAGGGGGCGCCACTGACCCTCGTCGTGACTTACAGCGGCCGCGTCGACGCACAGCGCGTTGACAGCGAAAACGTGCAGGTGGGCGTCGATGAACCGGGCCCGCTACCAGCCGAACCAAGCTTCCTCCTGAGTAACCGCGCGTACTGGTATCCGCAGAACGGCACCACTGACTATGCGCTGGCGCGCCTGCGCGTGACCGTGCCGGATGGCTACGGCGCGGTCGCTACCGGGCAGCTGGTGACTGGTGACTTCGGACTCCGAGACCTGGTGGCGACACGCGGCGACGGCCGCACGCTCATTTTCTCGGCCGCGCGCCCCGTGCGGTACCTGTCGCTCGTCATCAGCCGGTTCGTTCGCGTGCTGGACACCAACTTCGACAGCCTCGCCGGCGCCCCAGCGGTCGCACGCTCGACGGCCTCGGGCCAAGTCGCGCTGTCCATCGAAGCCAATCCTCGCCAGGCCGGTCGTGGTCGCGAGGTGGCGGCCTCTGCAACCGACATCATGCGCTTCTATGGCTCGCTGATGTACGACACGCCGTACCCCTCCTTGAGCATTGCCGTCGTCGAGAACGAACTTCCGGGGGGGCACAGCCCGGCGTATGCGGTGATCCTGAACACGCCTCCACCCGCTGGCCGCTTCTACGCACGCAACGACCCTGCGGTGTTCCTGGGATTCCCGGAATTCTTCATTGCCCACGAGGTCGCACATCAGTGGTGGGGTCAGGCGGTCGGGTGGAACAACTACCACGAGCAGTGGTTAAGCGAAGGGTTCGCACAATACTTTTCGGCCCTGTACGCGCAGAAGCTGCGCGGTGACACCGCCTTCAACGACATGCTCCGCCAGTTCCGCAAGTGGGCGATCGACGAGTCGGACCAGGGGCCGGTATACCTGGGCTACCGCCTCGGGCATGTCAAGAACGATTCGAGGGTCTTCCGGGCTCTGGTCTACAACAAAGGCGCCTCGGTGCTGCACATGATGCGTCGCCTGGTCGGCGACGAGGCCTTCTTCAACGGCCTGCGACGCTTCTACACCGAGTTCAAGTTTCAGAAGGCGGGCACCGCCGACCTGCAGCGCGCGATGGAGGCAGTGTCTGGACAGTCCCTTGGACGGTTCTTCGAGCGGTGGATCTACGGAAGTGAGATCCCGCGCGTCCGCTATGCCACCAGCATTGGCGCAGGGGAAGTCGTCATCAGGCTGGAACAGGACGAAACCCGTCTGTTTGACATTCCCGTCTCAGTCACCCTCACCTACACTGACGGGCGCGTGGTCGATGTCATGGTTCCACTCACGAGCGCGCGTGCAGAGCGCCGCATCACGACAACGGGAGTCGTGCGGAACGTCCAGGTCAACCGAGACAACGCCGCACTCGCGGAATTCAGCGGCCTGTAGCCCGAGCCTGCTCGATGCCGGACGGGTTCACGGGATGAAGATCGCGGTGATCCGGGGTTGAGCATCCTCGCTCGACTCGGTGACAAGAAAGAACCGTCCGCCGGCGTGTCGGAACTCGCGGGTGGTGCGCTCGCCGTCGGCGCGACGCTCAACGACATCGGCGCCCGCCTGAACCAGGTCCCTGACTCGTGCAAGAACGTCTGCGGCGAACTCGCCGACCTGAATGCGAACGTTGCCGGCAAGCGGCACAAACGGGACCGATACGGCGCGGGGCGGCACCGCCGAGGGCGGTGGCGGTGCAGCGGCGCCGGTCTCTTCGGCCTGGGGAATCGCGGGGTCAGGCCCCCGAAACTCCCCGAGTAGATTCAAGCCAAAGAGCGCTACCGCGGCCATGAGTGCCGCAGCCACCATCCATTCGCCGAGCGACCGCCATCGACTGCGTCGGCCGTCCATAATCGTCTCCTGGGAGGGGAGGGGCGAGAGGGTAGCCCGAAGGCGTCACTCTAGAGCCGGGGACGCCCGTCGTCAAGCACGACCGGGGATGAGAAGGTGGCTTCGCTGATATTATTCTTTGGTTATGGAAACGGTCACGCTGACCATCGACTCACGCCCGCTTACGGTTGCTAAGGGGACCACAGTCCTCCAGGCGGCAATCGAGGCGGGCATCTCGGTCCCTTATTACTGTTACCACCCGGGTCTCGGCATCGACGGTTCCTGTCGCGTCTGCATCGTCAAGATCGAAAAGATGCCGAAACTGCAGACCTCGTGCTCGACCGTCTGTACCGAAGGCATGGTCGTCTCGACCAGCGAGCCAGACGTGGTCCAGGCGCGGGCCGGGGTGCTCGAGTTCCTCCTGGTCAATCACCCCCTTGATTGCCCCGTGTGCGACAAGGGCGGAGAGTGCCCGCTGCAGGATTTTTCGTATGCGTTTGGCCCTGCCGAGAGCCGAATGGACTTCCCCCGCCGGGTCTTCGACGGGGAGGGCGTGAAGGCGGACGTCGACTTCGGGCCGACCCTCATGCTGAACCGCAACCGGTGCATTCTCTGCACCCGGTGCGTCAGGTTCATGAAAGAGGTAGATACCGATGCCCAGATCGGGGTGATCGACCGCGGGGCGGGCAGCGAGATCGCGACGTTCCAGGAAGAGGGCGTGCAGTCTCTGCTGTCCGGCAACCTGATGGACGTGTGTCCGGTCGGTGCCATCACGACGCGGGACTACAGGTTCAAGAGCCGCCCCTGGGACAACCCGGCAGTGGTCGACACGACCTGCACCCTGTGCTCCAAGGGCTGCAACACGAGCGCATGGCTTCGCGCCAAGCCTGAATGGGCCAAGGGATCGCAGCTCGTGCGCATGACGCCGCGCCTCAACCCCAGCATCAACAGCTACTGGATGTGCGACATCGGCCGGTTCAACTACCACTGGGTGGAGAGCGCGTCGCGACTGCGCCGTCCCATGCTGAGGCAGAACGGGGCGCTGGCGCCCGTCTCGTGGCGGGATGTTGAAATTCCACTGCGGGATCGTCTGCAGGAAGCGGGCGGGTCTGATCCCCGCTCCGTGCAGTTCCTGGTCTCGGCGCACGCCTCGGTCGAAGAGTTCTTCGTCCTCCGTCAGCTTGTTGAAGCACTTCTCGGCACCGACGGTCTCGGCGCCGTCAATGTCGCGTGGACTCACTCTGAGAAGGCTCAGCCGGAGAACGCACAGTTCAAGGTGTCGTCCGTTAATGCCCCGAACGTCAACGGGGCGAAGGATATCGGCTTCGCTGTCGGCGCAGGAAACGCAGGTCCCGCTGATCTGTCGGCGCTGCGCAGTAGTGTCGAATCTGGACGCGTCAAGGCGCTCTACGTCATCGACCCTGGACCCGAGGCTTCCCTCGGCGATATGTCCTGGGTGATTGCGGCGCGGAAGAGCGGTTCGCTTCCCTTGCTCATTGTTCAGGGTGTTCTCCAGAGCGCACTCACCGAGGTCGCAGACATCATCCTCCCGGGCGCGGTGTGGCTCGAGAAGGATGCGGTCTATACCAACGATCAAGGTACGCCTCAGCCGGTGTCCAAGGCGCTGGCGCCGCCAGGAGACGCGCTCGAAGACTGGGAGGTGCTCTCGCGTGTCGCGTCTGCGCTCGGCGTCACGCTCGGACACTCGAGTTCGAGTGATGTCAGAACCGCCGTTGCCGCTGCGATGCCGGGAACGGTCTACGCCACGCTGACGGGCCTGGTCTTTGCCAGACCGGTCGCCGCGCGCAACTGGCTTCAGGCGTCAAACCCGTCGGAGCGCTGGAAGTGGGACTTCATGTATCAGGATCTCGCGCCAGTGAAGGGTCATAATGTGCAGACCGAAGGACTCCCGCCAGAGATTGCCTTCATTCCGCTCCGACCTGTCAGCAAGTAATCTCGCGACGCGCTCCACCATCGAGTTCTGATCGCCCGTCTTTTGCTACCATGGGCCGAGCGAATGTCCTCTCGCAAGGCCCGCCTCTCCCTGCTCGGTTTTCTGCTCGTTGTTGGTGCGGCCGCGGTTTACCTCGGCTTTGATACCTACCAGCGTCACGCGCAGGTCTTTGCGCGTGAACGAGCCGTTCTTGCTCGTCTCGACGCCATGCTGGCCTCGGTCAACGAACTTGCTGTGACCCAGCGGGGCTACTTCGAGCCCTCTAGAGGGGGAACCAGCAACGGTTCCTCAGGGCCGCAATTTCAGCGGGTACGACAGTTAACCGATGAGCTCAGGGAGAGTCTGAATTCCCTGCGCACCCAGTTGACTGAACCCGAAGCGCTGGAACAGATATCAGCACTGGCAGCAGCACTGGATGACTTTTCGCGCACCGACACACGGGTGCGGACAAACCTGGCCAACGACACCTATTTTTCGGCGGCTGACCTGGTCTTTACGGCATCAGCGACCGAACTTCGTTCCGTAACCAGTGCGTTGATCGCGCTGAAGGACCTGACGTCCAACTCTTCTGTCTCACAGTACGACACCCTGCAGCGCCGTGCTGGACTCATCGTGGCCGGCCTTGGCCTCGTGTGGACAGTCGGACTCCTTCTTCTGGCGCTGCCCGGTGCCCCGGTTCCTGTGCAGGACGGGTTGAGCTCAGAGCAACCAGGGCCGACCACTGCTGCGCCGCACGTTGACCCAGAACCTGTACCGGTTGCGGAGACCCCTGTGACTCAGGCAGCCATGGCGGATCCGGAGGTCGATCTGGACCGAGCGGCGCGTGCCTGCGTTGCAATGGCCAGAGCCTCGTCGGCGGCTGAACTCCGTGAGGTCCTTGCAAGCGCCGCGGACTCGGTGCGGGCAAGCGGGATGATCGTCTGGCTCGGAGCGGGAGAAGAGTTGTTCCCCGTCCTGGCCCACGGCTACGACCCGAGAATGCTGTCTCGAATAGGGCCGCTGGCCCGTCAGGCGTCCAACGCAGCTGCCCGTGCCTGGCGGGGCGCCGAAATGCAGATCGTCGACGGCGAGCAGGGACGGGCCGGCGCAATCATCGTTCCCCTCGTCAGTACGCAGGGCTGCATCGGGGTCGTGTCGGCGGAACTGCCGTCGGGCCGGGAGCGTGAGCTTGCTGCTCAGTCGGTCACGACGATGTTTGCGGCTCAGTTGTCGACGATCGTCGCAGCCTGGCCGGAACCGAGCGCTGACGCACTACCAGGACCCATCGCCATTACGCTCTGATGCCGCGAGACGACCGCCGGTCGAAAGTCCTCGACAGAGCCGCCCGGGAGAAGGTCAAGTTTCTGCGGCTGCAGTTCACAGACATCCTTGGCGCGCTCAAGAACGTCGAGGTCCCCGACCGCCAGTTTGAAGAGGCGCTCGATGGCCGCATCACCTTCGACGGCTCCTCGATCGAGGGGTTTGTCCGCACAGAAGAAGCGGACATGTTCCTCAGGCCCGACCTGAATACCTTCCAGGTATTCCCATGGAGTTACACCGGGGCCGAGCGTGTCGGTCGCATCATCTGTGACATCGCTAATCCGGACGGAACCCCATTTGCCGGGTGCCCGCGAACGATGCTCAAGCGCGTCATTGCGCAGGCGGCACAGGACGGCTTCGCGCTGAAGGCCAGCCCTGAGGCGGAGTTCTTTCTCTTTCAGCGGCGCAGCGACGGAGAGCCGACGACCGAGACCCACGATTCAGGCGGCTACTTCGACCTGACCCCTGTCGATCTGGGAGAGGATGTCCGCCGCGAAATCGTCCTCGTGCTCGAGCAGATGGGTTTTCACGTCGAAGCGGCGCACCACGAGGTTGCGCCAGGTCAGCACGAGATTGACTTCGGTGATGATGACGCTCTGTCAACCGCCGACAACGTGAGCACGTTCCGCTTCGTCGTGAAGAACGTGGCCAGTCGGCACGGTCTCCACGCGACGTTCATGCCGAAGCCGATTTTCGGCGTGAACGGCAGCGGGATGCACACCCACCAGGCGCTTTACACGCGTGACCGAAACGTCTTTTACGATCCGCAGGCCGAGTGGCAACTCAGTCGCGTCTGCCTGCACTATGTGGGCGGTCTGCTCCGGCATGCCCGGGCATTCTGCGCCATCACCAATCCCCTGGTGAATTCCTTCAAGCGACTGGTACCCGGCTACGAAGCGCCCACCGCGATTGCCTGGTCGGAACGCAATCGAAGTCCGCTGGTGCGTGTCCCGGCCGCGCGTGGACCGAACACGCGTGTCGAATTTCGGATGCCTGATCCCTCGTGCAATCCCTATCTGGCCCTTGCTGTCATGTTGAGCGCTGGCCTTGACGGCATCGAGCACGAGCTCAACCCCGGCCCACCGGTCAATAAGAACATCTACAAGATGAGCCACCGGGAGCGACGACATCTGCGCATCGATGAGCTGCCTGGCAACCTGAGCGAGGCGCTCGACGCGCTCGAAAAGAGCTCGCTCATGCGTGAGACCCTGGGGGACCACATCTTCGACCACTTCGTCGCCGCCAAGCGGTCCGAGTGGGACAGCTATATCCGGCACGTCTCACCGTGGGAGATCGAACGGTACCTGAACACCTATTGATGTCCTCTTGCGCAGGCAGGCTGGCACCTGTCGGGGACGATCGAGAGCTCATCCGCCCTCCGGCTGGCCGATTCTCTCGCAGCGTCCGCGGGCACGTCTTTTGATGGCTAAGATGCGGGCGCCGACGGGTCACCCCGGGTGCACGATTCAGGCAGGCGCTGGCAAACGTGCACCCAGGGCCCTCACTACTCACGATCCCGTCGTCGCCCGTCTCCTCAGCTGGTGATCCTCACGGCGACTGCCGTCATGTCGTCGTTCTGCGACGCCGCGCCGCGGAAGGCAGTCACGGCCGCAAAAATCGCGTCAACTATCCCGCGGGCACTCTCGGCCCTGGTCTGAGACACAATCTCGGTCAGGCGTTGTGCCCCGAATTCCTGTCCCGCTTCGTTCATGGCCTCGAAGATGCCGTCGGTACAGAACACGTAGATGTCGCCGGTCACGAGCGGGATATTCACCTCGTCGTACTCGACGCCAGGAAACGAACCGAGCGGCACACCGGGCAGCTCGATCTGGGCGCACTCTTCTCCTGACCAGCGAATCGGGTATGGAAGCCCTGAGTTCGACATGGTGAGTACCCGGCGCTTGAAGTCGAACAGCGCGTAGCACAGGGTGCAGTAGTACTCTTCCAGCTGCCGTTCGTGCAGGATCGTGTTCATCGATTGCAGGACACCGGCCACGCTGAAGCGGTCCGGTGTGTATCTGCGGCGCACAGTGCGCGACCGGACGAGTTCGGCTGCGAAAGCCCCGTAGAGTGCGGCGGGTGCTCCCTTCCCGGAGACATCACCCACCGCCACCACAAGGCTGTTGGGCTCTGGCGACAGAAAGTCGTGCAGATCGCCTCCCAGCTCGTGCGCGGGCTCGAAACGACCGGCAACATCGGCTGCTCGCAGCCGAACGGGAAGCTCGGTCGGCAGCAGCGCCGCCTGAACGCGCTTGGCGAACCTGAGTTCCTTTTCGATGCGCTCCTCGTTCTGCCGCACTTCCTCGTAGAGGCGCGCATTCTCGATCGCGACCGCCGCCTGGCTGGCCAGCAGCGTCAGGAGTTCGCGGTGCTCCTTCGTGAACGCGTCAAGCTCAGAACTCTCCAGGTCGAACACTCCAATGCAGCGCTCCTTGATCAGCATCGGGATGACCAGCTCCGAGCGGGCGTCGTGAACCAGGTTGATGTATCGCGGATCCTGCGACACATCGGCGACCAGCACGGGCTCCTTGTGGAGCGCGGCCCAGCCGACGAGCCCCTCGCCGAGTTTCACCTGTTTCGTGGTTGCGTCCTCACCGTAGCGGACGGCCATCTTCATCTCCAGAATCTGTGTCTGAGGATTCAGAAGAAGAATGCCGAACGTCCGGTAGTCAATGAGCCGCTTGGTCAGACTTGCGATGCGCGTCAACAGCACGTCGAGATCGAGAATCGACGAGACCTCGCGACCGATTTCGGCCAGCGTCTCGAGCGTGTCGGTGTACTGGCGTTCAGACTTGAACAGCCGTGCATTCTCAATCGCCACGGCAACGTGGGCGCCGAACTGGCGGAGCAGGGCTTCGTCCTGAACCGTGAACGCGCCGGCCTTCTCGTTCAGCAGGTTCAGCGCCCCGATCACCCGTCCCTTCCGTCGCATCGGGACCGCCAGCTGCGAAAGCATGTTGCGCAGCCGCCCCCTGTAGCGGGGTTCGAGGCGCACGTCATTGACGAGAATCGGACGCCCCTCCTCAACCGCAGCGCCGACGACGCCCTCTCCGATGCGCATGCGCAGGGTCTTGCTGATCTCTTCGGGGTAACCGACTGAATAGGCCACTTTCAGCTCCCCGCGCTTCTCGTCGAGCAGATACACCGAGAAGGCGCTGAACTGGGTCAGGCGCGCGATGAGCTGAGGAATCTTTTCGAGCAATTCCTCGAGATCCAGCACCGACGTCACTTCCCGCCCGAGTTCGAACAGGGTGGAAAGGAGCTCTGTGTCACTCGGTGTGCGCGGCACCGCCTGAGGTTGAGGCTGATCCGACATCAATCATCCGGAATTATACTGGGTGGTCGCCAATGGACTCGCTGACCCTGCCCCTCGACTACACCGCGATTGAACGGATCCTTCCGCATCGCTATCCGTTCCTGCTGGTGGACCGTGTCACCGAGCTCGAACCTGACAAGCGGATTGTTGGCGTGAAGAACGTGACGCTCAACGAGCGCTTCCTCTCGTATCAACCGGGTGAACCACCTGCCCTTCCACCAACGATCCTGACCGAGGCCATTGCCCAGGTTGGTGCGATCCTGATTCTGTCGAAACCCGAGAATCGCGAGAAACTGATCTTCTTCATGGGCATCGAGCGGGTGCGCTACCGGGGAGTCGTACGGCCGGGTGAAACGGTCGAAATCGAAGCGCGCGTCAAGCGCCTTCGCAGCCGGATGGGTCAACTCGACGGCTTTGCTCGCGTCGGCAACCGTATCGTCGCCAGCGGGACGATGACGTTCGCGCTCGGACCGACTACGGCCGCGCCCTGAGCACGAGCAGCACGCCGCCAACCTTAGCGGCCCGACTCGCCCAACGCGCTGCACGGGATTCGGGTTTGAGGTAGCGAAGCGTGTCGAGCACAGCTGGCGCAAGGATCACCGGCGCCACCCACGGCTCGGCCATCCGCGCCGACACAGCCATGCCACGCGTATCACGTTGATCGGGTCCCGTTCGACCGATTGCCGCTCCGGCGTACATCACCGAGACCAGTACATTGAAGGCCAGCATCCCCTTGCGCAGGGGAGCGCGCTCATATCGCAGACGCGGGTGCCTGGTCAGAAGCCACTCGCTCGACAGGTGCTGCGACCAGAAGCCCGCCGACGAAATCGTGAACTCCCTGGCCGGGCTCACAGGATCGTGAGTGATCGCGAAGAACGGAATGCCCGCGTACGAGACGCGCTCGAGACCCGGAGTTGTCCCCAGCAGCAGGTCGAACGTCAGGTGACCACCTTCGTGAATGCCGAGTCCAAGCGCTGCGCCGGCCAGCGACCGGACCGCCGTCTCGACGCGTGACGCGCGAGGTTCGTCGGCCGCCGCGACGGCATCCTGAGCCTCGGTGCTCGAGGCGTGAGCGAGGAGGATCAGCAGCACCGCAACGCCGCCGAGTCGTGTGCGCGAATACGTCACCGCCGGCACTGACTTCTCCCCTACGAGACCGGAGCGGGGTCGGCAACCTCGATGCGATTGCGTCCGCCTTGCTTGGCGCGATAGAGCGCCGCGTCCGCGCGCGCCACCAGGCCCTCGACCTCAACCTCGGCGTCGCGCATCTCCGCTATGCCGAAACTGGCGGTCACGACGATGGCATCGTCGTGCCACTTGACCGGGCGTTCTTCGAGCTCGCGTCGAAGGTTCTCCGCAACCCGATGCGCGCCCGTCACCGGAGTGTCGGGGAGGAGCACGAGGAACTCGTCCCCGCCATAGCGGCACTTGACGTCGCTGCTGCGAAGGACGGCGCTCATCCGCTGGCCAACCGACGCCAGCACCGCATCACCGCACAAGTGACCGTAACGATCATTGATCTTCTTGAACTCGTCGATGTCAAACATCACGAGCGTCACGACATGGTGGGCGCGCCGCGCGCGGCGAAGTTCGCCGTCGATCATGTCCAGCGCGTGTTTGCGCGTGAAGCAGGTCGTCAGCGGATCACGGGCGCTGGCATCGCGGGCCTCGGCAAACAGTTCGGCATTCTTGATCGAGACACCGAGGAGCGCGGCGGCAGCAACCAGCCCGCTTCGTTCCTGCTCGGACAACGGCGGCTCTCCAGTCACCCCGAGCACGCCGAGGGGAATCCCCGCAACGATCATCGGAAAGCACGGATCGTCGGTCTGTGCCGTCGGCGCAGCCTGCAGTTCGCCGAGCGCCCGTGACGCCATCTGTTCACGCCGGGCATCAGCGCCATCGGCCGTCAGCATGGGCTCCCATTGATGAGCACGACGAAGCATGACCCACACGTCACGGCCTGGAGCCAGACGCGGAAGATATTCCTCAGCGGCCCCGCGAATTGCGCCGACCTCGAGCGATCGGGCAAGGGACTGACTGAATGCGACAAGCTGTTCCAGCTCATCAGCGCGGGCCGTCGCGGCCTTCGCCTGGGATCGCATCTGCCCTCGCCGCCTGAGCAGATGAACAATCAGTACCCCCGTCAGGATGATGAGAGCCGGAAGAAGCTGCAGACCTCGACGACGGTCAATGTCCTGGGCGAAGACCAGCATCTGCCCGAGCGGGCGCGCAAAAAGCACGAACAGGGCTACCGCCAGGCCGCCGAGCAGGAAAGCGTCGTTTCGGCTGACAAGTCGCATCGCTTGAGAGGATTGCCCGATGGAAGGCGCCAGCTTACCATTACGCCATGAGTCGTCACAGCGTTTTTGCCGGGTGCGTGATGTCGTGTTTGGCGTTGCTTGTCACCGCCGCGGTGCTGACCGCGCAGGCCAGGCCGACGACGCCCGTCAAGCCAGTTCAGCCCATGAAGGGTGCTCCAGCCGGTCCCCTGCCGCCGGTCCCTTTCGAATCAATCCTCGCGCGTCCGGTGCCGGTGGTGCAGTCGGTCTACGAATTCGCGGCGCGACACCCAGAGGTGCTGCAGTACGTACCGTGCTACTGCGGGTGTGAAACCCGCGGACATGGCGGCAACCACGATTGTTTCGTGAAACGCCGCGCGGCCGATGGACGGGTACTCGAGTGGGATCCGCATGGCTCTGGATGTACCGTCTGCGTTGACGTCGCCCGCGACGCGATGCTGATGTTCAACTCTGGCGCGTCGGTCACGGCCATTCGCGCCGCGATCGACAAGAAATGGGGCACACGCTTCCCCTCCCAGACGCCCACGCCCACACCCCCCAGGCAAGCAGCCAAGCCTGCCCGAGGATGATTGCGCTCACTGCCTCGACGCGTGACCAGGCTGTAGGACGTCTCTTCGAGGTCGCCCGCGAGGGCATATACGTCGGGCTCCTTCATTCTGCGGACGCGGGCAGCGCGGGGGTCTCGCTCCTCGCCAATCCGTGCCTGCGCCGGATCCTCGGGTACGCGGACGGCGTCGACCACGGGACGGTGCTGCTGTTTGCGCAGGCACACTACGCCGACTCCTCTGCCCGTGAGCAGCTCGTCTCAGCACTGCTCGCTGGCGACGGTGCCAGCGATCATCTCCTTCAACTGCGCCGATGTGACGGTCAACCAGTCTGGGTTGAAGTGACCGCGTGTACGGAAGTCGCGCCTGATGGAACTGTCCTGGTTGACGCGTTCGTACGCGACGTCACCGAGCGACGTCACCTCGAGAGCCGTGCACGGGAACTCTATCGACAGCTCGCTCACTCCGAGCAGATTGCGGCCATCGATCGCACCCTGGCCGACGTCGCCCACGAGCTCCGCAACCCGCTGGCGTCGATCGTCGGCTGGGCCGAGCGCGTAGCGCAGCTTCCGCTCGAAGAGAAAGCACGCAAGGGCATCACGGAGATCCTGTCGGCTTCGGAGCGCGCCGGGCGCATCATTCGCACAGCCCTGCATTCGGCGGGGCGCCAGCAATCCACCCGGGCGATGGTCGATATCAACGCTGTCGTCAGCGAGACGCTGGCCTTGCGTCAGCACGAGCAGAGGTCGATGAACGTGACGACTGAGACCGAACTGGGAAGCGGACTGCCGCCGGTCTTTGCTGATGCCCACCAGGTGCAGCAAGTGCTGCTCAACGTGATCATCAACGCGGAGCACGCCATGACATCAGCGCATGATCGCGGGACGTTGACCGTCCGAACAATGGCGGACGACAGGCGCCACGTGGTGGTTGTGGAGATCAGCGACGATGGGCCAGGTGTTCCCGAGTCGGTTCGGTCGCGGATCTTCGATCCCTTCTTTTCGACCAAGCAGGTCCGCTCTGGAACTGGCCTGGGCCTGGCCGTTGCCCAGGCACTGGCTCACGAGCACGGCGGCAGCCTCCGTCTGGCACATGAACGGAGCGACGGTGCAACCTTTGTCATCGAACTGCCGACAAGGGACGCCACACGTGAGGCACCTTAGGCCGGTTGCCCGGCCCTGTGCTACCTCGCGATCGCGATGACGTCGGCGGGGCGTCGCGGCATCTTGGCCACGCTGGAAACCATCGCCGTACGTTTCCGGCCAGCGGCAAGCCGCTTTGCACCAGCCACGGCGTCCGAGTTCTGGCGATTGACGCTGGGATGGGTTACCACGACAGCCGGCGCCTTCGCTGCCGGGTTAACCAGCGTCAGGTGTCGGGAAGGAGCCGTCGCTTCTGTCTGTGGCTTTCGATAGAACGCCAGGACGCTGGCAGTAGTCGCGAGCGCATCACCTGGCGACATGCTGGAGTGCAACGCATCCTTCAGACGGCGGATGGCGCGCGCGTGGAGTTGTGACACGCGTGATTCGTTGACACCGATCTCAGCTCCAATCTGTTTCATCGTCGCCTCCTGGTAGTAGTAGAGGCCAATCACCTTCTGCTCACGCGGCGGAAGCGATTCAATCGCGGCCCGGACACGGTCGCTCGTCTCCTCGCGCTCGAAGGCGGCGTCGGGTGCTTCCGGCTCAGACGGAATCAATGCCGCCGGCAACGACGCTTCGCTCAGGTTCTCGTTGTTGGCGAGCGGCGAGGTGGACTCGATCGCCTTGATCCGGACAATGGTGCGGCCCAGACGCTTCTCGTCTGATCCCATGCGTGCCGCCAGGTCGGCCAGTGACGGCTCGCAGCCCAGCTCACGGCGCAGTTCCTCTCGTGCTGCCTCCAGTTCCCGGCGCTGACGGCGAACGCCGCGCGGCCAGGCATCCTTGCGCAGCGCATCGATCATCGCCCCTCGGATGCGACGTTCCGCGAAGGTCTCGAACTTGATTCCGCGGGCTTCGTCGTACCGATTGGCCGCATCAATGAGACCGAGGACACCGTCCTGCACCAGGTCGCCGATGTCGATCGAGTGGGGCATCGTGGCCGCCACGCGGCGGGCAAGTTGCTCGACAAAGGGCAGTGTGGCGACGATCCGGGGGGTGTGAGTGACGGTGTTCGAACGCATGTATGTGACCTCCGACGCCGTATTGAGCAACGCGAATACCAACCATCGGCACTCGCTCGGAGCAATCACGAATCTGCATTCACGTGGACCCGTAATTCACGTAGATTCAACGGGTTCCATGGCTCAGTTTGGCCATGATCAGGCCCCGCGGCTGGAGGACTCAGGGACGAAAAACGTCATCGCGTTGACGTTTCCGCACGGTCCGCCGTCAAGGGGTTGACGGATTTCTGACACCCCGCGTGACAAGAATTGGGATCGAAGTCGGACGGCAGGAAGGCCGCCCCTCAAGTTAAGTCAGGTCCCGGTCGGAAGGAGACCGGGCACAGGCGTACCCCGGGCACCAGTCGCCCCAGGGTCGCGGCCACCAGACAAGCTACGCCCACACTACGGCGGCCGTGTCCGACGCACGCTGTCGAGACACAGGGTGCCCTGACAGCGGGTGTCGGGCAGGGCTCTCTGGAGCCCCGCCGGCACCGACGATAGCGCGCGGCGAGCCCGAAGGCTAGACGTGGCCGTTCGCGGAGGAAGGCGCTTGTGCCCCCACCGAGAACCCGTCCGACTTGCGATCTTCCGGATTCCGCCAAAGCGTATCCGCGAAGATGCGAATCGAACCGCCTGCCGTCCGGACGTATTCCACCTTGCCGGCTGCGATCCAGTTGTAGATTGTGCGGCGGCTCACACCAACGGCCTCGCACGCTTTCATGATTGAGAGAGTCTGTCGATCCATAGACACACTCCTTATCGGCCGTGCAGGGGCGGACCTTAGCCCGCAGAATTGACGTTCAATCTCCGGGGCGTCAATATGTTGGCACCCTTGGCTCCCCACACCCCTCACCTCCTCTTTGTCGATGACGAGCCGGCCCTGCGGGAACTGATGGCCGAGCGGCTGTCAGACCGGGGGTTCGAAGTCGTCACGTCCGAGAGCGGCGAGAAGGCGATTGAGCTTCTCGACCAGTTTGCCTTCGACATCGTGGTCACTGACCTCAGGATGCCAGGCATCGACGGGGCCGCGGTGATAGACGCCGCGCGCGAGCGCTATCCGGGCATCGTCGCCATCGTCATCACCGGTTATGGCACGGTCAAAGACGCGGTGGACGCGATCAAGCGTGGAGCATCCGACTTCATCGCTAAACCGTTCCAGTTCGAAGAACTGATGCACGTCCTCCAGAAGTCGATTGAACAGCGGCGGCTGACTTCCGAGAACGCCTATTTGCGATCGCAGCTCGAGGAGCGCTACGAGTTTGGCGGCATCCTTGGTCGAAGCCGGCCCATGCAGGAGTTGTTTCAGCTCCTCGAAACCGTGGCGCGCTCGAACGCGACCGTGCTCGTCACCGGCGAGACGGGTACCGGCAAGGAAGTGATCGCACGCGCCATCCATCACAACAGTCCCCGGCGCGCCAACCGATTCGTGGCCCTGAACTGCAGCGCCATTCCGGAGACACTGCTCGAGGCGGAGCTCTTCGGACACGTCCGTGGCGCGTTCACCGGCGCCGTGGGTACGCGACAGGGGCGCTTCGAGCAGGCGCACAAAGGCACTCTCTTCCTCGACGAGGTGGGGACGATGAGCCCGTCGCTGCAGATGAAGCTGCTGCGCGCCCTGCAGGAACGGGAGTTCGAGCGACTTGGCGACCACCAGACGATCAAGGTCGATGTGCGCGTCATCGCCGCCACAAACTCTGATGTGCCCCGTATGATTGCTGATGGCACATTCCGCGAAGACCTCTTCTACCGGCTGAACGTGATTCCGATCCAACTGCCGCCCCTCAGAGACCGGCGCGAGGACATTCCGCTCCTCGTCAAACACTTCCTGGTCAAGTTCGGCGAAGGTCGGACGATTCAGGCCGCGCAATCGACCATGCGTGCGCTGATGGCCTACAACTGGCCCGGCAATGTGCGCCAGCTCGAGAACGCCGTCGAGCGCGCGGTCGCGCTGAGCGCAGGTCGTGATGAACTCGATGATCGGGATCTGCCGCCAGAGATTCGTACCGCGGCTCCAGACACCAGTCCAGTGCCCCAGGAGTTCCCCGAGGACGGGCTGGACCTGCCGGCTCATCTCTGCTCGATCGAACGAGATTTCATCGATCGGGCACTGTCACGAACACAGGGTAATCGCAACAAGGCCGCCGACCTTCTTCGCATCAAGCGAACGACGCTCGTCGAGAAGCTCAAGCGCATAGGAGTCGATCGGTAAATGCCACCTCGCTACGTCTACTGGACGATTCTCGCCGGCGGCCTTCCGACGGCCTTTCGTGCCACCGATCGCGACGACCTGCTCCCGACGTTCAACCGGCTGCGTGAACGTCATCCTGATGCCGAGCTGAAGTATTTCGCACGCGGGCGACTCTGGAACTCGCGCGAAGAGTCGCAGGAGGCCCGCAACGCGGTCATCAAGGATCAGCCCCGTCGCGGGCGTGAATGGCGCCCAGGTGGCGAACACCGGGACCCCCGCCAGCGCTTCGACGACGAGCGGAAGGCAAAGAACCAGGCACGGCGGCAGGAGCGCTGGGACCAGAAGCACCGCGATACGCCGCCGCGACGACCCCCCTTCGCTGGATCCGGGGATCGTCCGGTGGGAGAAAAGGCTGTCAAGCCCGGGGCACGACCGCTGCCGTCCGGAGATCGTCCTGCAACGCTCAAGCGACCGTTCCAGCCGCGCGACGCGCAAGACAGGGATCGCGGCCCCCGGCCGAGAGAGTCTCGTCAGACGTGGCGACCTGAAGGGGACCGTCGTCCTCCGTCACGCGGGGACGATCGGCCCGCGTCCCGTTCGAATGGACCGAAGGGGCCGGCGCGGCCGCTGCCGTCCGGGGATCGTCCGGCCTCGCCTAAGCGACCGTTCCAGCCGCGGGAGACCCGGGACCGGGACCGCACGCCCCGGCCCAAAGACCCTCGGAGTTCCTGGCGTCCTGAAGGAGGACCTCGTTCGCCACAGGCCCGAAGCGATGACCGGCCACCGCGCGGCCCGCAAGGACCCAAGGGCCCACAAGGACGACCGGATCGCGATCGCCCCTGGAATCCAAAGGAGAGCACCCGTCCACCACAGGAGAGGAACGACAATCGACCTCCTCAGCGGTTTCCGCGGCCGGCTGGCGGCCCCGGCGGCAGTCGCCCCGGCGGCAAACCCGCAGGGCGCCCTCCCGGCAAACCCTATGGCAAGCCCCATGGCAAGCCCCCGGGGCGCGGTCGAGGCGGACGTTGATCGCGCACGTGGTGTTGTTCCGTCCTCGGCCGGATCTGGCGACCGATGAAGTCGCCCATCTCTTGACGTCGTTCGAGAAAGCCCTGCGGGACATCACGCTCGTGCAGCGCGCACACGTCGGCCGGCGCGTCACGGTCGGCCGAGGCTACGAGCAGATGATGCGAGCAGACTATCCGTACGCAGCGGTGCTCGAATTCGAGAGCATCACCGCACTGCGTGGGTATCTCGAACACCCTGCCCACGCAGAGATCGGCAGCGCCGTGTTTGCGGCCGCCGCCGACATCCTGGTGTACGACTTTGAAATGGGTCCGGGGACCGAGGGGATCAGTTCGGTCGCAGCGCCGATTTGATTCGGTCGATGAACCCGGGACGCCTGGCGGCTGTGGCCAGTTCCTCGAGCCGATCGAGGGCGGCGTTGAATGTTGGGACGGCCGTCACTCCGAGCCCGGTGACACCGGCTGGAATAGTGTCTGGACTTCCCCGCCACACGAGAATTGGCTCCGCCTTCGAATCGGCGGCCACGTCGAGGCATGTCTCGGGACGGTCGTCGATGACGGCATTCAACTCCAGCGCACCCGCCACCACGCCGCGCGAGTGAGACACGACACATACCGACGGAAACTCGAAACCCTTCGCCTGCAGCCAGCGCTGCGACTGCCGTTGGGCGTTCTCTCCGCGGGTTTGTGGACGACGGGTCATGAAGACAACGTGCCACCGGTGAGCGGCACTCAGCGAAGCGAAGCGCTGAAGTGCGCCTGCTTCGATTTCCTCCAGCGTCGTCCAGAAATTATCGATCTTCCGGACGTGTGACCAGAGGCTGCGCACTTCCCGTGGGTTGAGGACACGGGGCGCGTCGGCCGTGTCGGCAACCGCAGTTCGGGTCCCATCGACGGACGCCTCTGCCTCAGTCTCCTCCTCTTCCGCCGGCGGAACAGGGGCGCGTAGAATCACCGTGGGCCCAAACAGTCGTTCGGCCTCGCGTTGCAGCGCGAAATCCATGTCGGCGACTGTCCCGTCGAGGTCGCACGCGATGCGGAGACTCACAGCACCCTGAACTTCACGAGGCGGTCGTCATGACCTCATGCTCGACAAAAGTCGCGTGGATCACGTCAACCAACTGCTGGATGCTGTCGGTACCGTTGACCGTCGTCCTGAACTGGGCACCGCCCTCCACTCCCTTGGAGTACCAGGCACATAGCGCGCGAAGCTTGTTGATGACCCACTTCTCGCGACCACGCGCCGGCACGTGCACGGCCAGTTCACCCGCATGGGGCGCAACATGACGGAATCCCGCGGATTCTCCGACGCGTTCGTTCAGGAGCAGCGCGATGTAGTCGAGCAGGAACTGCCCTCGATCCGCATTGGTCACCCTCCGCGGCTCACGGCCTTCAGCGAGATCGGTCGCTTGCGCAAGAATCCAGGGATTTCTCAGGACGCCGCGACCGACCAGCACGCCGCTCACGCCGGTCGCCATTCGGTGGAGAATCTGACGAGGCTCTACGCAGTCGCCACTGCCGAATACCGGTACCTCCAGTGACTCGGCGACGCGAGAGACCAGATCCCAGTCTGCCAGACCGCGGTACGACTGTTCAGCAGTTCGGCCGTGGATGGTGACTGCTGCTGCTCCTGCGTCTTGCACCATACGCGCCAGTTCCGGTGCATTGCGGGAATGATCATTCCACCCGGCTCGCATCTTCACCGTCACAGGAATTTTGACTGCCTTCGTCATCGCGCCGATCACACGCGCGGCATGCTCTGGTTCGCGCATGAGGCTGCAACCGGCATGGTGCTTGGCAATCTTCGGCACCGGGCATCCCATGTTCACGTCAACGATATCGGCGCCAATGCCCTCGACGATCTGCGCGGCATCGGCCATCTTCTCGGGGTCGCCACCGAAGATCTGGATCGATACCGGGCGCTCTTCCTCCGTGAACTCCGCATACTCGAGCGTGCGGTCGATGCCACGGACAAGACCCTCCGACGAGACCATCTCGGTAACCACCAATCCGCACCCGCCCTGTTTCTTGACCAGCCGTCGGAATGCCGAGTCGGTCATACCGGCCATCGGGGCGACGACGAACGGCGAGGAGAGGGCGACCCTTCCGATCTTCATGGCTACGGGGCGATCAATACGGTCGGACATCAGCTGCGTCGACCACCACGCTCACTGCCTGTCCGATCAAGTCGACAGAGAGAATCAGCCTGGCGTGAGCGCCCTTCTTGACCAGGCGGCCACACACGCCCTTCAGTGGTCCGTGTGTCACCTCGACCATCGCCCCCTCTTTGATGAACGGGCACGAGTCGTAGGCAAGCTCGCTCCCGACCAGGAGGCGAATCCCGTCGATCTCGTGTTCCGGAATCGCCGCGGGTTCGCCCTGGTTGGACACAATATTCACCACGCCCGTGCACTTGATGACGGGCATGCGCTCGCGAGGGTCAAAGCGTGCGAAACAATACCCGGGGAAGAGCGGCTTGTGGATGAGTTTCGTTCGATCCCTCCACCGACTCCAGCTGGGTACAGTCGGCAGGAACACGTCGATCTGCTTGCGGGTAAGCTGATCGTAAACCACCTGCTCATGGCGGGACCGAGTCCAGATCGCGAACCACCGTGCCTCACTCGACGCGTCGACGCTGGGCGTACGAGCCGGCGAACCAAGCGATGAGAGCTCGCTCATCAGTTCGAAGGGCGAGCCTCGGTGGCCGACCGCGAGAGTGCGAGGTCGTAGGCACGTTTCAACTCGTCATTCCGCCAGACAATCGTCGCGGTCTCACGCATGCGCTGAAGGTACTTGCTGCGTTCGGAATCGAGCTTCCGCTGGCCGATCCGATTGCCGATATCCGAGCGCGCCTCGTCGAAGCTCTTGACCATCGGCTCGGTACGAGACTCGAGCTTCAGCAGCTGATATCCGCGTGCCACCCTGATTGGCTGGGACACCTCGCCAACCTTGAGCGCATCGACAAGTGCCCTGAGCGAGGGCGCCAGTTCGTCGTCGTTGATGGGTCCGATGAGGCCCCCGTTCGCCTTGGACCCTGAATCAGACTCCTCGGTGGCCAGACGAGGAAAGGGCTCTCCGGCAAGCAGGCGCGAGCGCAACCCTTCAATGCGGGAGCGGGCGGCTTCGTCGGCAGCCACGTTGACGCCCTGCGGCGTGGTGGGCACCGAGATGAGGATTTCCCGGAACATCAGCTCAACAGGCGTTGTGAACTCTTTCTTGTTTGCGTCGTAGTATGCCTTCGCCTCATCGTCGGTGATGCTCACGCGACCGGTGATCTCCTGCTGCTGCACTCGGGAGACCAGCATCTGCCGTTCGAGGTTGCGTCTCAACTCGACGAGCGTGAGCCCCTCCTGCTTGAGCGCGGCTTGGAACACCGCTTCGTCCTCCAGCTTGTTTTCCTTCTTGATGTTGTCGAGGATGCCCTTGAACTGGTCGTCGGTCATCGAATAGCCCAGCTCGCGGCCTCGCTGCACGAGAAGCAGCTCGTCAACCGCATCGAGGATGAGAGACGGTGTCACCTCCTCGATGGCTTTCTTGAGGTCAGGACTGCTCGGGGAGATGTTCGCCAGCTCCGGCCTGGTGCGGAGTGCCGCCACCTGACGCTGTTCGAAGTCGCTCTTCGTCACGATGTCGCCGTTGACCCTGACGAGAACCTGTTCGATGACTTCAGCCTGAAGCGGAAGCGTGGCCAGCGCGACTGCGAACCCGACGACCGTAAGTGGCTTCAGCATGGACAATTCCTTGAAGATCAGTATGTTACACGAGCTCAGAACGAGCCAAGGGCCCGGAGTACACCCTGGATGCGGTCAAACATCCCACCCACCACCCGCGGGTCAACCTCGGGGCGCTTGAGGATTTCGTCCCTGGTGAACCCGGGAGTCACGGTCCCCGCTCTGGCGCGGGCGGTCCACCAGGACGAGGAGCCCCCGTCGCCTCGCCGCCCCTTGGCCGGTCCACGCGGGGCCCGATGTTCTGACGCTCCTGAGGGGGTCTCAGCCGCGACAGCCTCCAGGTCGAGCTTGAGAGAGGCCGGCGGCGAGAGCAGCGCCCCGGGCGTATCCCGCACCACCTTCACCAGGTGGACGGGATCGAGCTTCACCTGCGGCCTGAACTTGAGCACCGCAAAGCGCCCCTCGCGGTCGATGGATTCGACCCCCAGGCGATCGGCAAGGATTCGGACCATCCCGTATTCCGCCAGATTGAGCACCGCCGCAGGTGGGTCACCGTAGCGGTCGCGCATCTCATCGAGCGCGGCCTCGAGCTCTTGTTCATGACGTGCCGCGGCGATCTTGCGGTAAATGGTCAGTCGTTGATTCATGTCGGCGATGTAACCCTCGTCAATCTTGAGGTCAACGCCCAGGTTGACGGTCGCGCGCACATCGTCTTCGATCTCCTCGCCCTTCAACTCACGGATGGTTTCCTCGAGGAGTTTGGTGTAGGTCTCGAAACCCACGGCTTCGATGTGACCACTTTGCTGTCCACCCAGCAGGTTTCCAGCTCCGCGGATCTCGAGGTCGAGGGCGGCGACCCGGAAACCGCTGCCGAGGTCACTGAACTCCTTGATCGCGGCCAGTCTCTTTCGCGCAACCGGAGACAGCGCGTCCTGCGGCGGAATGAGCAGGTAGGCATAGGCGGCACGATCCGAACGCCCGACCCGGCCGCGAAGCTGATAGAGCTGGGACAGGCCGTATCTGTCGGCGCGATTGATGATGATCGTATTCGCGTTGGGAATATCGAGACCGTTCTCGACGATCGTCGTTGCCAGCAGCACGTCGAACCTGCGTTCAACGAACCCCAGCATGGCCCGTTCAAGTTCTTCGTCTCCCATCTGGCCGTGTCCGACGACCACCTTTGCCTCGGGCACGAGTCGCTGAATCAGGTGGCCCATCGAGTAGATTGACTCGACGCGGTTGTGGACGAAATACACCTGTCCCCCGCGTGCCAGCTCGTTTCGAATCGCCCGCTCCATCACCGCGGCATCGAACTTCACGACGTTGGTCTGAATCGACAGGCGATCCTTGGGTGGCGTCTCGATAATCGACATATCCCGGATGCCGACAAGCGACATGTTCAAGGTCCGAGGAATCGGCGTGGCGGTCATTGTCAGCACGTCGACGCGTTTGCGCATCTGCTTGATACGCTCCTTGTGCGCCACACCGAAGCGCTGCTCCTCGTCGACAACGAGCAGCCCGAGATCCTTGAACTGCACGTCCTTCGACAACAGCCGGTGGGTGCCGACGATGATGTCGACCTTTCCGGAGGCCGTGCCGGCCAGGGTCTCAGACACCTCCTGCTTCGTGCGGAATCGACTCACCATGTCGATCGTCACGGGAAAACCGGCGAAACGCTCCCGCAATGTCTTGGTGTGCTGAAAGGCCAGCACTGTAGTCGGCGCCAGCACCGCGACCTGCTTTCCAGCCATCACGCACTTGAAGGCGGCGCGCATCGCAACCTCTGTCTTGCCATAGCCGACGTCACCGCACAACAAGCGGTCCATGGGCGTCGACGTTTCCATGTCCCGCTTGATCTCGGTGACCGCGGTCGCCTGATCCGGCGTCAGGTCGTAAGGAAACGCTCCTTCAAATTCCTCCTGCCAGTGCGTGTCAGGACCGAAGGCAAACCCGGGCACCGCCTTCCGCTGCGCGTAGAGCTTGAGCAGCTCTTCGGCCATGTCGCGCATCGCCTTCTTGACGCGCGTCTTGGCTTTCTCCCAGGTCGTCCCGCCGAGGCGATCGAGGGCTGGCCGCGAACCGCCGGAATACTTCTGGATCAGGTCAAGGCGCTCGACAGGAACGAACAGCTTGTCGTCGCCCGCGTACTTCAGCTCGAGGAATTCCTGGCCTGCACTTGCACCGCCACGCACGCCGAGTTGCTTCAAACCGACAAATTCGCCGATGCCATGGTCGACGTGAACGACCAGATCGCCGACTTTGAGGTCGCGAAGATCTGAGAGAAACGTCTTGGTGAGGTTGCGGCGCTCGTCAGGTGCCCGCCGCTCTTCTTCGAAGACATCGGTCTCGACGTAGAGTTGCAGGGCGCCGTCCGGGAGTCGGAAGCCTCGCGTCAGGGCACCAACACCGACAAGGACACTGGCGACGTGCGCGTCTTCGGCCCTCTCCAGCGGCAGCGCCACGATCTCGTAGTCCTGCAGGATCTCAATGACCCGCTCGGCACGCCCGGGTGACTCCGCAATGAAGAGCACGGTGTCGCCGCGCTGCCGCGCCTGCCGCACGTCGGCGATCCAGTCTCCAACACGGCCCCGAAACTCGAGCGTCGGCTGACACGCGACGTGCATGACGCCCGCGTCCTCGAGCGCCAGTTCGTTGATCTGCGCCGCTTGCTTCAGCCGCGCGACGATCGCGTCGGGAGGGGCAAACAGCTGGTCAGGCGGGCCTGTGGCGACGTGCCCGCGACTGCCGGCGTCGTCGTAGCTCTCAGTAAGCTGCGCATGGACGCGTTCGATCTGTTCGACCACGGCCTCCACTTCCGAAGCGACAATCATCAGCCCGGCGCGGCCCAGAAACGCGAGCACCGACAGGGCCTCGCCATCGTCAAAGCGCTCACGGAGCGGGACAATCGAGACCCGGTCCAGTGCGCCAGTTGAACGCTGGTTCGTCGGGTTGAAGGGCCGAAGTGACTCGATCAGGTCGCCAACAAACTCCAGTCGTACGGGTTCAGCAGCGCCGGCTGGAAAGACGTCGACAATTCCTCCACGGATGGTGAAGGTACCGTGTTCGTCGACGGGATCTTCGCGGGTGAAGCCAGCGTCAACGAGCAGGTCAGCGAGCGTCTGCGGTTCAATGCTGGTGCCGGTCTCGAGATCGATGGACGAGGCGAGCAGACGTTCAGGCGTGCTGACCAGAGGCAGGAGTGCAGCCGCCGAAGCGACGACCACCCGGGCGCCACCACTCGCGGCAGCATGAAGTGCATTTGCGCGCGCCGAGGCGATCCTGAAGTGGGGGGTCATCCCCCGATATGGGTCGACCTGCCAGGAGGGAAACGGCACCACCGACCGCTCAATCTCTGCAGCCGACGCGCCCTCGAGCGCTCCGTAGAAGAACCTCGCGTCCAGGGTCAGTTGCTCAACGTCGCGATCGTCTGGTACCACGACGAGCGTGACGCCGCGCTGCGCACGGGCACTCGCCACGACGGCGAGCGCTTTGGCAGAGGGCGTAAGACCGGCAAGAACGGAAGGCAGCCGGTCGAGACCCGTGCGGGTCACCGCCTTGCTCAGGAGCGCGCGGAGCGTCAGCGAAGTGGTCGATATCATGTGCTCTTCAGGTACGTACATACGGCCCGCCCGGCGACGGCCGGGTGGGGCATGCTCTATTCTCCCTCACCTGCTGGCGCGGCGGATCAGCTCACTGGTCGAATGGCCATCACTGAAGGTGATGCGGACGACCCGGCCGCCTCGCGACTCGACAACGTCCCTGCCCACGATCTCTTCGGCCTTCCAGTCTGCTCCCTTCACGAGCACGTCTGGCTGGAGGAGCGTGATCAGAGCCAGCGGCGTAACTTCATCGAAGATCACCACCGCGTCGACCGAGTCCAGCGACAGGAGAATCTCGGCCCGCTCAGCCTCGGGAGTGACAGGCCGCGACGGACCCTTGATCGCTTTCACGGAACGGTCGGAATTCACGCCCACGACCAGACGATCGCCCAGCATGCGCGCTTCACGGAGGTATCGAACGTGACCGGGATGCAGGAGATCAAAGACCCCGTTGGTGAAGACGATGATCTGACCGTGTTCGTGCGCGGCCTCTGCCCAGCCACGGCCCTCATCCGCTGAGAGCGGACGGCCGGCGGCCGTCCTCACTCAAGCCCCTTGATCTGCAGGGCACCCGTACACGACCAGGAGTGGTCGGGCCGATAGACGCCGACCTCCTTTCGTCCCGAATGAACTCTGATCGTGTAGAGCTGCCGGTGATAGTCGTAGGGCGCCCCGTTCGACCGATGAACGGCAACGTCGATCTTGTAACTGCCCTCGACGAGATCCAGGCGTGGGACCGAAAAGCTGGCGACACCCGTGCCGTCCAACCGGCCAGGTGCGGCACCGTCAATCAGTGTGTTGGTCCCGTAGCAGCAGACGCCATCGCTGGCGAAGATGCCGATTCCCACCGCGACATCCTCAAGAGGCTGACTTGATCTGACCTGAAAGCGAATCTGCATGGACGACCCCGAGGCAAATACGTGCGACGGGGTACCTTCGGCGTCCAGAAACTCGACGCCGCTGATTTCAGCCTCTCTCGAACCCCAGCGTCCTTGTACCGCCTGAAACATGTCCGGCGGTTCATCGACCGGCGCCTGGGGCGCCGGCTTCGCGACGGTCGACGCCATCTGCTGCTCTTCCGCCGCCGCGACGTCCAGCAGGTACGCGTCGATCACTCGACGCGGATCACCCTGGGCACGAACCTGCCCGGAATCGAGCCACAAGGCTTCGTCGCAGAAGCGCGACACCATGTCGAGCGAGTGAGTAACCAGCAGCACCGTTCGACCGCGCCGGCGCAGATCGGCGAAGCGGTCCAGGCACTTGTGCGTGAATGCTTCGTCGCCGACCGCGAGGACCTCGTCGACGAGGAGGACATCGGGATCCACGTGGATAGCCACAGAGAACCCGAGTCGCATGTACATCCCTGACGAATAGGTCTTTACCGGCGCGTCGATAAAAGCCTCCAGCTCAGCAAATGACACAATGTCAGCGAACCGTGTGGCAATCTCCCGCTTCGTCAGGCCAAGCATCATGCCGTTGATGAAGACATTCTCCCTGCCGGAGATCTCGGGGTGAAAGCCTGCTCCCAGCTCGATCAGCGCCGACACCCGGCCGTGCACGGTAACCTGGCCGCTCGTGGGCTTTCCGATGCCGGCGAGCAGCTTGAGCATCGTGCTCTTGCCGGATCCGTTGCGACCGATGATGCCGAAGGTCTTGCCGGACACGACGTCGAACGAGACGCCTTTCAACGCCTCGAACCCCTGCTCAGGACCAACGTCGCCGAGCACCGACCCGGACAGCATCGCGCTCTTCAGCGTCGCGAACTGACGGCGTCGGCTGTAGCGTCGGTAGGTCTTCCGCACGTCTCTGACTTCAATCGCGTTCATGGTTCAGATCCGGAGCGGGTTGTCGTCGTCAGATCTCTTCCGCAAGGGTGTCTCGCAGGCGATTGAACACGAAATACCCGCCGAAGAAGACGACCAGTGATGTGGCCGCGACGATCAGCACGTGCGTCCAGTCACTGTAGGGTCCCTCGCGAAAGAGTACCTCCTGATACGACACCACCAGATAGGTCATTGGGTTCAATCCCAGGAGTCGCCGCACCGACGCGGGCAGAGACCAGAACGGATAGATGATTGGCGTCGCGAAGAACCAGAGGGTCAGCAGGTTCGCCAGCAGGTCCTTGACGTCACGGAAGAGAACGGTCAGCGACGAGACGACAAAGGCAAGACCCATCGTGAGCAGACACTGCAGGACCATCAGGACCGGCAGCCACAGCAGATCGAGCGGATAGACCTTGACCCGGTAGTAGATGAGAAACGCGGCAAGAACCGGCAGGCCCAGACAGAAGTTCACCAGCCCGGCCAGGACGGTCACTATGGGCAGTACTTCTGCCGGGAACAGTACTTTCTTGATCAGGTTGCCGCCGGAGACCAGCACATTCGATGACTCGAGCAGCGTCGACGAGAACCACGTCCACGGCAGGATGCCGCAGAACATGAACACCGCGAATGGCTCGAGGCCGCTTCCACGAGCGCCCGGCATGACGACGGTGAACACGAAGGTATAGATGAGGAGGAGGAGGAGCGGATTGACGAACGACCAGAAGAATCCGAGCAGCGAACCGCGATAGCGCGCCTTGAGATCGCGCGCGACCAGGCTCTGAATGAGCCCGCGATACCGGAACAGGTGCTGGAGGTTGGCGAGCAATCGGCTTGGGCGGGGGGTGTTTCCCCGCCTTACGATACCCCGAAGCCGCGACGGGTTCGAGGTGATTGCGGGCTCGTCAGGAGCGCATGCGGGTCCGCGAGGCCACCTGCAGGCGAATCAGCGACTTCATCATCGCGACCCGCGCACGTTCGAAGTCCAGATCACCCTGCGCGGACGGCTTGGCCAGTCGTTCCTCGGCCCGCTGCTTGGCGCGCTCGGCGCGCACGATGTCGATGTCCTGGGCACGTTCGGCGATCTGCGCCAGGACCGTGACGCGATCAGGAAGGACCTCGACAAAGCCGAAGGCAATCGCGATGTAGTGCTTCTCCTGGCCCTGGCGGTACCAGAGTTCGCCAACCTTGAGCGTCGCGAGCAACGGCGTGTGGCCGGGCAGGATGCCGAGTTCCCCTTCGGATCCCGGCACCACCACTTCGTCCACGTCCTCGCGCACCACGGCGCGATCGGGCGTCACCAGTTCGAGCGTGAGCTTTGTGGGCAGCGCCATCTGTCTAGGCCGACTTCATGGTCTGCGCTTTTTCGACGGCTTCCTCGATGGTGCCAACCATGTAGAACGCCTGTTCGGGCAGATCGTCGTGTTTGCCTTCGACGATCGCCTTGAAGCCCTTGATCGTGTCGCCAACGGCCACGTACTTGCCCTTGAGACCGGTGAACTGTTCGCCGACGAAGAATGGCTGGGACAGGAAGCGCTGAAGCTTTCGCGCCCGAGTCACGGTCAGGCGATCTTCCTCCGACAGCTCGTCGATGCCGAGAATCGCAATGATGTCCTGCAGATCCTTGTAGCGCTGGAGAATCTGCTTCACCGACCGCGCGACGTTGTAGTGCTCGTCACCAAGGATGCGCGGGTCGAGAATGCGCGACGTGGACGCCAGCGGATCGACGGCCGGGTAGATGCCGAGCTCAGCAATCTGACGCGACAGATTCGTCGTCGCATCGAGGTGCGCGAAGGTCGTTGCCGGGGCGGGGTCGGTGTAGTCGTCGGCGGGCACGTAAATCGCCTGGACTGAGGTGATCGATCCCTTCCTCGTCGAGGTAATGCGTTCCTGCATCTGGCCCATCTCCGACAGCAGCGTCGGCTGATAACCGACGGCCGACGGCATGCGCCCGAGGAGAGCCGAGACTTCCGAGCCCGCCTGCGTGAAACGGAACACGTTGTCGATGAAGAGGAGCACGTCCTTGCCCTCGGCATCGCGGAAATACTCCGCAACCGTCAGCGCCGACAGTCCGACGCGCAGACGCGCACCCGGCGGCTCGGTCATCTGTCCATAGACAAGCGCGGCGCGGGACTTCGATAAATCGGCCGCGTTGATGACACCTGATTCCTGGAATTCGGTCCAGAGGTCGTTGCCTTCTCGCGTGCGTTCTCCCACGCCAGCAAACACCGATACACCGCCGTGCTTCATGGCGATGTTGTTGATCAGTTCCATGATGATGACGGTCTTGCCGACGCCGGCGCCACCGAAGAGCCCGATCTTTCCGCCCTGCAGGTACGGTTCGAGCAGGTCGATGACCTTGATCCCCGTCTCGAACATCTTCAGTTCGGTGGACTGTTGTTCGAGCGTGGGCGCGGCGCGATGGATGGGCCAGCGCTCTTTCGACAGTACCGGGCGATCGGGGTAGTCCACCGGTTCGCCCAGCACGTTGAGGACGCGACCGAGCGTTTCGGGACCGACAGGGACAGTGATCGCAGCCCCGGTATCGATCACCGTCATGCCGCGCGTCATCCCGTCGGTCGGCTTCATCGCCACCGCGCGGACGCGGTTCTCACCAAGGTGCTGCTCGACTTCGCAGACGACATCGATCTTCTGTGCGCCGTCGGCGCCGTCGGACACGATGCGCACAGCGTTGTAGATTTCGGGAAGATCGCCGTCGGCAAACTCAATGTCGATCACCGGTCCAATGACCTGGACCACCTTGCCCGTTCTCTGCGCCGTTGCTGTATTAGCCATTGTTCTCTTCCGCTGGTTCGTCGGCCGACCCTAGGTCGCCGACGCCCCTGATACCACTTCGATGATTTCGCGGGTGATGGCGGCCTGCCGAACCTTGTTCATGTAGAGCGTCAGGTCGTCAATCATCTCCGTCGAGTTGCGCGTTGCGGCGTCCATGGCCGTCATCTGCGCTGCAAAGAACGCAGCGTTCGACTCGAGCAGCGCGCGATACACCTGCACCTGCACGTGGCGCGGCAGCAGGTCCTTGAAGATTTCTTCCGGAGCCGGTTCGTACAGGTAGTCGGCCGGCGGTCCCGCAGACTGCGCCTCCTGGCCCTCGAGCCTGGGGATTGGCAGGAGCGGTTCAACGACGACCCGCTGGGTCATCACCGATCGGAACTCGTTGTAGATCAGGAAGACCCGCGAGACACGCCCGGAGGTGAACTCCTCGATCGCGGTGTTGGCCACATCAACGGCGTCGACAAACGACAGTCGCTGAAAGATTCCGGACTGGTCGTAGCAGACATTGAATCCCCGCCGCTTGAAGAACTCTCGACCCTTGCGTCCGACGAGCCCGAGCGTTACGCCGCTGGTGCCCTGCCCGACAATCGCCTGTCCTGCAGCCTTGATCACATTCGAATTGAAACTGCCGCACAGCCCGCGATCCGCCGTAATCACGAAGAACAGCGTCGGGGCACTGTCCGGCGGGGGCACCTGGAGCAGGGGGTGTGCGCCCTGATCAACCCGCGAGACGAGCCCGTTCAGCACCTTCAGCATGCGCTGCGCGAACGGGCGCGCAGACACGACCCGATCCTGGGCGCGCCGCAACCGCGAGGCGGCGATCATCTTCATCGCCTTGGTGATCTGCTGGGTCGACTTGACCGCGCGGATTCGGCGCCGGAGATCGATCAGTGACGGCATTGGTGTCTACTAGGCCACCGCGGCCGCTGAGCTGCCAACGAACTGTTCGCCGAACGCCTTCAGCGCCGCTTCGAGAGAGCTCTTCAACTCATCATCCAGGATCTTCTTCTCGGCAATGCCGGACAGCACCCCTGGATGACGCGATTCGAGGAAGCGGTAGAGTTCTTCCTCGTACTTCCCGACAGATTCAACCGGCACTGAGTCGATGAAGCCCTTGGTCGCGGCGTAAATGATCGCCACCTGCTTCTCGACCGGGAGCGGCCGATACTGCGGCTGCTTGAGAATCTCAACCAGGCGACGGCCACGATTGAGCTGTGCCTGCGTCGACTTGTCGAGGTCGCTCCCGAACTGCGCAAATGCCGCGAGCTCGCGGTATTGCGCAAGATCCAGTCGAAGCGAACCGGCAATCTGGCGCATCGCCTTGATCTGGGCGGAGCCACCCACGCGCGACACGGAGTTGCCGACGTTGATGGCAGGCCGCACGCCCTGGTGGAACAGGTCGCTCTCGAGGAAGATCTGACCGTCGGTAATCGAGATGACGTTGGTCGGAATGTACGCGGACAAGTCGCCGGCCTGCGTCTCGATGATCGGGAGCGCGGTGAGCGAACCACCGCCCAGCGCGGCGTTCAGCTTGGCCGCCCGCTCGAGCAGACGTGAGTGCAGGTAGAAGACGTCGCCGGGGTACGCCTCTCGACCGGGGGGACGCCGCAGGAGCAGTGAAATCTCTCGATACGACTGCGCGTGTTTCGAGAGGTCGTCATACACAACCAGCGCATGGCGTCCGTTGTCGCGGAAGTACTCACCGATCGCGCACGCCGAATACGGGCTGATATAGAGCATCGGCGCAGGGTCCGACGCTCCGGCAGCGACGACGATGGTGTAACTCATCGCGTCGTTCTCTTCGAGGGTACGCACGACCTGCGCAATCGTCGACTGCTTCTGCCCGATCGCGTTGTAGATGCAGATGACGCCGGTATTCTTCTGATTGATGATCGCGTCAACAGCAACGGCGGTCTTGCCCGTCTGGCGGTCGCCGATGATCAGCTCGCGCTGTCCGCGGCCAATCGGCACCATCCCGTCGATCGCCTTGAGCCCGGTCTGCATGGGCTCCTTCACTCCCTGACGATCCACAACGCCCGGTGCGATGCGTTCAATCGGAAGGTACTTGTCGGTCGCGATCGGGCCCTTGCCATCGATGGGCTGTCCCAGCGCGTTCACGACGCGGCCGAGCATCGCCTCGCCAACGGGCACGGAGATAATCCGACCCGTTCGCTTGACGATGTCGCCTTCCTTGATCTTGGTGAAATCGCCCAGGATCACCGCACCGACGCTGTCTTCCTCGAGATTCAGCGCGATCCCGAATACGCCGTGCGGAAACTCGAGCGTCTCGCCGGCCATGGCGCGGTTGACGCCGTGCACGCGCGCAATGCCGTCTCCGATCGAGACAACGGTGCCGACCTCGGCAACGTCGACGTCGACGACGTGACTGCCAATCTGCTCGCGGATGATCTTGGAGATTTCCTCTGCTCTGATATCCATTTCGTTCCTTCAGTCGCTCGAACTACCGTTCGTGGAGCAGCCTGTCCCGCATGCGCGCAAGCTGCGCGGCAACGCTGCCGTCGTAAACGGTGCTGCCGATACGCGCGACGAGCCCGCCAATCAGGGCGGGGTCAACCTTCGTGGTCATCGTGACCTGTTTGCCTGTGGCGGACTGCAGACGGGCGCGAAGCGCGTCGGCGTGTGCGGCGTCCAGCGGCGCGGCCGTCGTCACTTCAGCCGGCAGGATCTGCTGATGCTCTCTCAGGCGCTCCTGATACACGTCATTGAGATCGGTCAGGAGCGCGAGTCGGTCGCGTTCGGCCAGCATTCGCAGGAGCTTGGCAAGCGGCGAGAGGAGTGACAACCGTCCCGACAGCTCCCCCACCAGCTTCTGCTTGGCAGCCGCCGGGACACCGGGGTTGTTCAGGGCGTCGCGCAGCACGGCATGCTCGCCGACCAACGCGGTGAACGATGCCAGTTGCTCGCCGATACGCACGGGATCCGCCTCCGCGATGGAGACGTCCAGGAGGGCTCGAGCGTAGCGAGCTGCCGATGCGCGGCTGCTCATTCAACTACCTGCTGCATAAACGTCGGGGTCACAACCTGAGTCTCTGTTGAGCGGTATGCCGTATCAGCACACGCCAGTCAGAGGGACCATCCACGGGGAGCTTGTACCTCAACGGCACAAACACTTCTTTATATCACACAAAACAGGCGGTTGTTCCCCCTTGGCCCGCACCTCGCACCCCTACCGGGACTCAGTGAGCTGTTCGTAGATGCGGTTCAACTCGGATTCCGAGCCGAAGTCGATTTCTATCGTGCCCCCCTCGGCCTTGCGTACGATCCTCACGCGAGTGCCAAGGGCAAAGCGCATCCGGTCTTCAGCCGCCCGCGTGTGGACGTCGTTTTCGGCCTTCGTCTTCCGGGGTCGGGCCTGGCCAGAGTCGACGCCCCGTTTCACGAGAGCCTCGGTCTGACGGACCGACAGGCCGCCGGCCAGGATGTCGTTCGCGATTCGGCGCTGGTCTTCATGTTGTGGCAAACCCGCGAGCGCCCGGGCATGCCCCATTGTCAGCGCCCCCGATGCGACCTGGGCCCGCACCTCGTCGTGCAGCCGGAGGAGCCGCATGTAATTGGCGACCGAACTCCGATCCTTGCCCACCGCCGCCGCAATTTCCTCCTGGGTCAGCGCGTGTTCGTCAATCAGCCGCTGGTAGGCCACGGCTTCGTCAATCGGGTTGAGATTCTCCCGCTGGATATTCTCAATCAGGGCAAGCTCCAGAAGTTCCTTGTCACCGCCGGTAACCGCTTCGCGAACGACAACGGGCACCTTCGCCAGACCTGCCTTTCGCGCCGCCCTCCATCGACGTTCCCCGGCGATGATCCTGTAACCATCGTCGACCCTTCTCACGAGAATGGGCTGGATGATGCCGTTCGCCTGGATTGAGCGGGCGAGATCATCGAGGCTCGCATCGTTCATCTGTAATCGCGGCTGCTGGCTGTTGGCAGAGAGCGCGTCGATGTCGAGCTCGAGGATTCCACCTCCGGCCGTCTGAGGTGGTGCGTCCGGAATCAGCGCGCTGAGCCCTTTGCCGAGTGCAGGCCGTCTTTCCACGTGTTTTTCCTTCTTTCAGAGAACAGCGATCAGGCAGCGCGCTTGCCCAGTATCTCTTTCGCGAGGGCCACATAAGCGGCCGCGCCACGCGATCGTGAGTCGTACACAACAGCGGGCATCCCATGACTCGGTGCCTCACCCAGACGCACGTTCCTCGGGATGATCGTATCGAACACCTTCTCCTGAAAGTACGCGCGCACATCTCTCGCGACAAGCTGTCCGAGATTGGTCCGGTCGTCGTACATCGTGAGGAGCACGCCCTCGATATCGAGAGTCGGGTTGAGGGAGCTGCGGACCCGACGCATCGTACCGACCAGTTCCGCCAGCCCTTCGAGCGCAAAGTACTCGCAGTGCAGCGGGATCAACACGGCATCGGCCGCGACGAGGGCATTCAGGGTCAGCAGGCCAAGCGACGGCGGACAATCGATGAAGATGAAATCAAACCTGTCCTTGAGCGACTCGACAACGCGTTTGAGCCGGTGCTCGCGGTTGGTCGCAGAGACGAGCTCGATCTCCGCTCCGGTCAGATTGCGATCCGATGGAATCAGCCAGAGGTTGTTGATGGCTGTATCGAGAAGAAACAGCTCAGCAGGATGTTCGGTCAGCATTGCTTCGTAGACGGTTCCTGCCTCGGTGCGCTGTCCCTTGAGCCCGATACCGCTAGTCAGATTCCCCTGGGGATCCAAGTCAATCACCAGGACTCTGTATCCAGCTAAGGCTATGGAAGTAGGTAGGTTAATAGCTGTTGTCGTCTTGCCGACACCGCCCTTTTGATTCGCCACGGCGATGGTGCGGCACTTAAACGACTTGTTTTCTGTCATTTGACCGCTTTTATCCTAAGGGACGTCGGAAACTCTAGGTCTCGGTTGGTGGGTTGTCAAGTTGTCGCCAGTGTTCCACGTGGAACACCTTCAAACCCGGACCATGACGGATATCACTCCACCGCCAGTCTCGAGCGGGATTATTTCCAAAAATCGAAATTCATCGCCAATTCCGGTGGGGGGCTTGTCCGCCGCGTGAAAAACGAGCATTTGACCGCCTGGTCTCAGAAACATCGAGACTACTCTCGATTCGGGGGCTCCAACACGAACGGCGCGTACGGTGGCCAGATCAAAGGCTCCCGAAAACGCTGGATTCGTCGATAGTGTTTCAAATCGAGCGGTCTGAATGTCCACGCGGTTGGTGATTCCCAGCTCGCGCGCGACTTCCTTGAGAAAGACGCTCTTCCGCACTTTGGCCTCGACCAGGACAGTACGTTCGGGGGTGAGAGCCAGCGCCATTGGAATTCCAGGGGATCCGCCACCGCTGCCCAGATCGACCATGGCCGCTACTGGCCGTGTTACCGCGCGCGAGGCGATCAGGGGCTCGATGAACAGTCGGTCAATGGCAGCATCTGTGGGGCTACCAAGGGAGAAACCGGTCAGGTTCACCTTATCGTTCCAGACGGCCAGCAGTTCGAAATAACGACCAAGTGAGGCGCCAAGAATCTCAGGAATCTCCACACCGGCGGCAGCTCCTCGGCGCCTGAGGTCCTCCAGGAATGCCTCAGTCACAGGCTCTGTCTTCTCTGCTCTGTTTTTCTCAGATGAGCACTCAGGACGGCGACGGCTGCCGGCGTCATCCCTGGAATTCTCGCCGCCTGTCCGAGTGTCTCCGGACGAACCTGCGAGAGACGGGCGACAACCTCGTGCGACAGCCCAGGAATCCCGCGGAACTCCGTGGTTGAGGGAATCTGGCGGTGCTCCTGGCGACGGGTTCGATCTGCTGCAGCAGCCTCCTGGCGGAGGTAACCCTCGTATTTCACCGCTGTCTCGACGCTGGCGAGATCGAGCGCGCCTGCAGATGGGTCGGTCTCCAGATTGATTTCACGCGCCAGGCTGGCCAGACGGACCTCGGGCTGCCTCAAGTACTGATGGGCCGGAACTCGGTCGCCGGAAGGAGTTCGCACGGGGGTAGAGGTCACTCGCTGGAGGTTTCGCTCGAATCGTCCCCGTCGGTCTTCAAAGCGGGTGAAGTCTGCGTCTCCGACGAGCCCTAGCTTCCGCCCCGTCGGCGTCAGCCGTAGATCAGCGTTATCAATCCGCAGCAGCAGCCGGTGCTCCGCACGCGACGTGAACATGCGATACGGTTCGAGACAACCCCTGGTCACGAGGTCGTCGACGAGGATTCCGATGTAAGCCTCATCGCGCCCGAGCGTGAAGGCGTCTTCCCGTCGCACGTGACGAGCGGCATTGATGCCCGCGACCAGACCTTGTGCCGCAGCCTCTTCGTAACCCGAGGTGCCGTTGATCTGCCCGGCCAGGAAAAGACCCGACACACGGTGGGCCTCGAGAGTTCGTTTCAACTCCGTTGGCTGAACGAAGTCATATTCCACTGCGTAGCCGGGTCTGATGAGCTCCGCCCTCTCGAGGCCTGGAAGGGCGTGAACGAGTTGCTCCTGGATTTCGCGCGGCAGCGACATCGAGAAGCCGTTCACATAAATCTCGTCGACGTCCATGCCCTCCGGCTCAAGGTAAACCTGATGGCGCTCTCGATCCGGAAAGCGCATGATCTTGTCTTCGAGCGACGGGCAGTACCGCGGGCCGATGCCTTGAATCTGACCGTTGTAGAGGGGACTCCTATCAATGTGCCGGCGCACAAGACGATGCACATCGTCAGTCGTGTGCAGGAGCCAACACTGGATTCGATTCTCGAGACGCTGTGTCGTCGAGTATGAGAACGGCACCGGCTCACCATCGCCAGGCTCACTGATCCAGTCGAGGTGAGGTGAGTCGAGATCGATTGATCGTCGATGGATTCGCGGCGGTGTGCCGGTCTTGAGGCGGCCGACCTCGAATCCGATCTCCCGCACCGACTGAGCCAACTCCCTGGAAGGGGGTTCCGAGTGCCGCCCCGCGGGAATCTGCTCGTCGCCGATGTGAATCAGCCCATTGAGAAAAGTCCCGGTTGTGATGACCAATGCATCGCAGGCGTGCTCGCGACCGTCTTCCATCGCGAGGGCGGTGACTCTCCCCCCAGAGATGATCACACGACCTGCGCGGCCAATCAGCCAGGTGATGTTGGGTTCGGATTCGAGCGCGTAATTGACCCACGCGGAATACGCTTGTTTATCGGCCTGTGCGCGCGGTGACCAGACGGCGGGGCCTCGGGATCGGTTCAGCAGCTTGAACTGAATCCCCGTGGCATCAATGGCCCGCCCCATCAAACCTCCGAGGGCGTCGATTTCACGAACGAGGTGACCCTTGGCGGTTCCGCCAATCGCGGGATTGCACGGCATGTGCGCCACTGTGTCGCGTGACAGCGTACAGAGCGCAACGCTGCACCCGAGTCGGGCTACGGCCGATGCAGCCTCGACGCCGGCGTGGCCGGCACCGATGACGATGACGTCGAACTTCATGTGCTGGCTTCTGGACGACCCGAGGCGCTCATTTTCCGATACAGAAGCGCTCAAAGATATGGGTCAGGATATCGTCGCTCGTCCGCGCACCGACCACCTCGTCAAACCGCTCACGGGCGGCTCGAAGATCGGTGAGCACGAATTCCTCTGGAATTCGGTTCTCTATGGCTTCGAGCGCAGACTTCAAGTGGTCAAGCGCGGCCTCGGTCAGGGAGATATGCCGCGAGTTTGACATGGCAACCGTGTCCTTCAAGGCTTCCCCGCCGCTCAGCAGCTGGGCCAGCGCCGCCCGCACAGAGTCCAGACCCAATCCGGTCTTCGCGGATGTCAGGACGAACGGCATCTCGTTGGGCAGGTCGAGAAATGCAGGTGTGAGATCGCACTTATTGACGACAACGAGGCGGTTCAGGGCCTGATGCTCGAGCAATTGCAGATCCTGATCCTGGAGCGGCTCGCTTCGATCCAACACGAGCATCACCACATCTGCGACGTCACGCGCTTGCACGGCGCGGTTGACGCCTTCCGTTTCAACCAAGTCCTCCGATGAGCGAATCCCGGCTGTGTCGACCAGCAGCACCGGAATGCCGTGGATGTCTACCGTCTCAGTGATCAAGTCCCTGGTTGTCCCAGGGATGTCACTCACGATTGCGCGATCAGAACCAGCTAAACAATTGAATATTAAAGACTTACCTGTGTTTGGTCGACCGGTGATCACGACGTGGGCGCCCTCCCTGATCATCACGCCTCGGCGCCGATCAGAGAGCAGGGCCTCTACCACCTGAATGACACCCGTCAATTCCTTGACAGACGCGGTCGGTTCCGCGAAGTGGTACCCCTCATCTGGGAAGTCCAGTGACGCCTCGAGGCGAGCGATGAGTGCAAGAAGTGACTGGTCGATCGCCGTCAGCTTTGCCGTCAGCGTGCCTTGCAGTTGATCGAATGCGAGACGAGCTTGCATTGGGGTGGTGGCCGCGATGAGATCGCCCACCGCTTCGGCCTGGACCAGGTCGCGCTTGCCGTTGAGAAATGCGCGGAGCGTGAACTCACCCGGACGAGCCCGTCTCGCGCCGGCGCGCACGGTCGCGTCGACGATCAGTTGCATCAGCACGGGACTGCCGTGGCCGCTGAGCTCGACAACGTCTTCGCCCGTGTACGACCGCGGCGCGTTGAAGTAAGTGGCGACGACTTCGTCACCCGACGCCGCGCGGTCAGGTCGCACCCGCGTAAAGGTAGCGTGCCTGGGTTCTAGTGGTGTCGGTCGGTCAAGGATGGACGTGGCGATGCGCAGCGCATCTGCCCCGGACAATCGAACGATGCCGATCGCTCCCCGCCCTGCCGGCGTAGCGATCGCGACGATCGTGTCGTCAGTGGAGAACGCGCTTGAACCCGCGCCCATCCACGATCCGTCAGGACCTGGAGATGATGACCGTCTTCATGAACGCGTCACCAACGCTTTCAGAGGTCACGTCTGAAAGCTCGGCAATCGCCATGTGGACGATCCGTCGTTCGTACGGGTTGAGTGGTCCCATTTCCTGGGCAACGCCATCGCGCGCCTTGCCGGCCAGGAAGACGGCCATCTGCTTCAGCTCCGCGTCCTTGTCGCGACGGAAACCGTTGCAGTCGATGACAATCCGCTGGTCTTCGCCGAGCTGGCGACGAAATGCGGTCGCGACGAGGTGCTGGAGAGCCTGGAGGCCCTCGCCCCCTCTGCGGATGAGGACGCCACCGTCTTCACCTTCAAGGTTGATTCTGGTACCGTCCGGTCCCTCTTCCACGGCGATCGACAGGGACAAACCCATCGCTTGGACCACGTTCTGGAGAAAAGTGCTGATCTGGTCTGTCAGGCTGTCGCTCACGCGTCACCGCTCCGGAAAAACATGCGAGGAAGATTAGCTCAGTTCTTGCGGTCTGCGTCGACCGTTCGTCCTGATCCGGCGTTCTTCAGCCGTCGTTCGGCCGGCGGACGAGCGGGCTGAACATTCAGTGGGCCAATCCACCAGTTGGTGAAGTACTGCTGGCCAATCGTCCAGAGATTACTTGTGAAGTAGTAAATCGCAAGTCCGCTGGGAAAGCGCAGGAACATTGCCGTGAACACGATCGGCATGAAGAGCATCATGCGCTGCTGGGCAGGATCCGCGGTGGTCGGCGTGATCTTCTGCTGCCAGAACATCGACGCTCCCATCAGCAGGGGCGTGACGTAATACGGGTCGTGGAGCGAGAGATCGCGGATCCAGAAGGCAAAAGGCGCCCCGCGCAACTCAATCGCCTGCGACAGCAGTGAGTAGAACGCAAAGAGCACCGGCATGGTGAGGAGCATCGGCACACAGCCGCTCGCAGGATTGACGCCGCGCTCCTTGTAGAGGCCCATCACCTCCGTGTTCATCTTCTGGCGAGCGGGATCGGTGACCTTCAATCCCGCGTAGCGGTCCTGAATAGCCTTGAGCTGCGGCTGCAGCGCCTGCATCTTCCGCATCGACACGACGGTCTTGTGTCGGAGCGGAAAGATGATCAGGTTGATGAGCACCGTCAGCAGGATGATCGACCAGCCGTAATTGCCAACGTAGCCATGAATCCAGGTCAGCGCGCTCAGCAGCGGCATCACCAGCCAGGCGAATATGCCGAAGTTGATCGCACGGATCATGTCCGGATCGACCGCTTGAAGTGTGTCGAACTGCTTGGGACCGATGAAGAACCTGACCCCTGTGGGTGGCTGGGCAAACCGCAGCGTCATGGCCGCGAGCTGCCGCTGGGTGTTGTCAGGATCGTTCAAGGTCAGCGACGTGAAGACGGCCTGGGTCTGGCCCGGTGCGAGCGCCGACGCCAGGAAGTAGTGATCGTCGATCCCGACGAACTTGAACTCGCCAGACGGTCGCCCGTCCTCCGCAAGTGATCCCAGCGCGACGCGCTCGGTGGACCCGGCCCGGTGAAAAATCGCCTGTGGCGGCTGAACGTAGTTGCCGGTGAAGAAGCTCCCGCCGCTCGACCGTGCGCCAATGTCGCCCAGCCCTGGTCCCCAGAGCACGGTCGGGTTGAGCGCGCGATCACCCGAGGTCACAGTCGCTGAAAACTTCACCACGTAGCCGGTGGGATCGAACGCAAACTCCTTGCGCACCCGAAGGCCGCCCGCGTCCTCGAACTCGAAGGCGACAGCGGCGGATGCAGCGGTGGCGTCGATGCGCTCGCCGTCAACGCCGACGACCTTGTACAGGCTGTCATTCAGCCGCCGGGTCGTGTCCTGGTCCTCGACTCCGAGACTGAAAGGCGTCGGCTGGTCGGTTGGTACACCACTTGGAACCAGATCGACATCCTGGCCCTTGTCGTCCAGATAGCCTTTCAGGCGCCAGTGAAGAACACGTCCTCCACGGTTGCTGAGCACGACCTGGACGGTCGTCGTCTCGACGGTGATCTCCCGCTCCACAGACTCACCGTTGATCACCGTGACTTCGGGAGTCGAAGGAAGCGGCGTGGCGGCGGCGGTGGGCGCAGTCGGCTCTGGCGTCGAAGCGGTCGCCCCTGCGGCCGGCTGTGCCGCCGTCGCAGGGGGGGTGGCCGCCGGCGGAGGTGCGGGTACGAAGTACGCCTGATAGGCGTACAGCACCAGAAAGGACAGGAACACCGCGATGAGAACTCTGCGTTCCATTAGGTTTTGCCTCAGGCCCGAGGCACGGGATCGTAGCCGTGACGGCCAAGTGGGTGGCACCGTGACAGGCGCCGAAGTCCGAGCAGCCCGCCCTTGAGGACGCCATGTTCACGTACGGCTTCAGCCATATACGCGGAACACGAAGGCTCGAAGCGGCAGCACCCGGTGAAGAGTGGTGATAACAGGACTTTATAAACGCGAAGGCACGCGAGCACCAGTACTACGCCCACCTGGTCGCCGCGGTGGCCCCGGGCGGTCTCGACGTTCGAGGGCGGAGGAGTAGTCGGATTCAAGGCTGGCGAAGGGTGCATCAAGCATGTCTCGCCGCGGGACAATAACGATGTCGAGCCCCGTTGGCAACTTGCGACGTCTGAAGAGTTCTCGGGCCAGGCGCTTGGCGCGATTTCGTTCAACGGCGGAGCCCATCTTTCGAGTGGCCGCTACACCCAGCCGTGAGGCGGATCCCCCATTGGGGACCACAAACAGCATCATGAACCGACCGGAGACCCGAACGCCCTGGTTGTAGGCCCGCTCGAATTCCGGCCTGTGACGGATACGTTCCGACCGCGGAAGACCTGTGGCGTTCCCAGCCATCGGCAGGGCCCAACAGCAGGATCGCTAGCCTTCGTCGGACACGGTCAGGCGCTTGCGCCCCTTGGCGCGCCGGCGCTTGAGGACGATCCGCCCGTTCTTGGTTGCCATACGAACCCGGAAGCCGTGCGTCTTTGCACGACGACGAGTGTTTGGCTGGTAAGTACGCTTCCCCTTCGCCATTGTTGCCCGCTTGTGGTGAACCCCGGTGTGTTCCAGCCGGGAGGGTGAGACTGCGTGTCTGCCGATACGGCGGCAGGCGGAACTTTCAATACTAGACGCCCGGCGCAAAGAGTGTCAATCGAGGGCAACTGCAGGGGACGCGATTAGGGCACGAGCAGGCTCGTTCCGGTGTGCTACAGTCCCCCGTCCGACGCGGTCGCACTCGCCGCCGATAGTCTACGGTTCGGTTTGTTCCCCAAAGTTTTCCACACCTGTGGAAAAGACTGTGGAAAACGGGTTTTTTGCGGAAAGGTGGCCTCTTTTCACCAGTATTTTCCGTGCAAACACGACAGGCGAAGCCGTTGAACTACGGCGGTACGAGCGCCCGAGCGAACCGACTTCTCAGAAACGCCAGTAAACACGGGCCTCATCCGAGGCGAAAGTCGGTTTGACGTCGAGTTTTCACCGGATCTGTGCATGGACGTCAACATCTGGGACCACATCCTCAGCCGGATCGAAGCGATGGTGAATGACCATAGCTACTCGACCTGGTTCAAGCCCACTTCATTCCTCCATGACAACGGTCAGACAATCGCCGTACGGGTTCCCAAGGCGATGTTTGCGGACTGGCTGTGGAAACACTACTCGGTGGTCCTGACCGAAGCCCTGGCTGCCGTGGGACGCACCGGTACATCTATCCAGTTCATTCCAGACGGCACTGCCAGCGAAGAGATGTCAGTCGGGTCGGGACCTGCTCCTGAATCGGAGCCTCCCAATCTGGTCGCCCCGGTCGGGGGCTTGAATCCCCGCTACACGTTTGACACCTTCATCGTCGGTCCTTCAAACCAGTTCGCCCACGCCGCTTGTCGGGCGGTCGCCGAGGCTCCCTCACGTTCGTACAACCCGCTGTTTATCTACGGGGGCGTCGGCCTCGGCAAGACTCACCTGATGCACGCGGTGGGACAGTACGTCCTGGAGCACGACCCTGCCGTCAAGCTGACATACATCTCGTCAGAACGTTTCATGAACGAGATGATCAACGCGCTGCGCTATGACCGGATCCTGGATTTCCGAGAGCGATACCGAAGCGTCGACGTCCTGCTGGTCGACGACATTCAGTTTGTATCGGGAAAGGAAGGAACTCAGACCGAGTTCTTCCACACCTTCAACGCGCTGTATGACGCACAGAAGCAGATCGTGATCAGCAGCGATCGTCCGCCGCGCGAGATAACCGCTCTCGAGGAGCGTTTGCGGTCACGCTTCGAGTGGGGCCTGATCGCCGACATTCAGCCACCGGACATCGAGACCAAGATCGCCATTCTCAAGCGGAAAGCCGAAACAGAGGCCATTCCTCTGCCGGACAACGTCGCGATGTACATGGCCGGGCGGGTCAAATCCAATGTCCGGGAGCTCGAGGGCTCCCTCGTTCGCCTGATTGCCTATGCGTCGTTGACCGGACGGGAGATCTCACTTGAACTGGCGCAGGAGGTTCTCCGTGGGGTCATCGATCAGGACGACCGTGCGGTGACCATTGAAGCCATCCAGAAGTTTGTCTCCGACTACTATCAGCTGAAGGCAGCCGAACTGAAGTCGAAGAACAACTCCAAGTCCATCACCATGCCTCGACAGGTGGCCATGTATCTGTGCAAGTCGCTGACGCACGCCTCGCTTCCTGAGATCGGTCGCAGCTTCGGCGGCAAACACCACTCAACGGTCATTCACTCCATCAAGAAGGTCGAAGAGCGTCGCAAGACCGACGAAGTTTTCAACAACCTGATGACCGGGTTTCTGGAGGCTTTTCGCTGAATCCGCAGCCTTCCACAGCCGACACCTCATGTGCGCTGCGGATCCCGGGGAGACCGCCCGTTTTCAACAGAACGCACAGAGCCCGCACCGGTGCGATCCTCAGTAAATGTCCACAGTCTAAGTCCTTGAAAAAGCAAGAGTAAGACGGACATATCCTGTTTTGCACAGCACCTTATTATCTGTATAATTCTTTATCTCTTCTGATCCTCTACTTTGAAGGAAAGAACCGCGGGTAGGGGCTCTCTTGCTGGCGGACACATCGCGTCACGCCGAGGTCAACACAGCCTATGGAACTCGTCGTTCGGAAGACGGAGCTTCTGCGAGAACTGCAACTTTTCCAGGGCATTGTTGAACGGAAGAACACCATTCCCATCCTTGCGAACGTCCTGATCGAAGCCAAAGGCAATGAAGTGAAGCTGCTCGCGACCGATCTGGAAGTGGCGCTGCGCAGTCGCTGCAACGCCACGGTTTCCAAACCCGGTTCGCTGACGCTCCCCGCGAAGAAACTCTACGAGATCGTCAGGGCACTCCCTGAAACTGACGTCCGCATCGAAGAAGACAAGAACGGCGTGAAGGTTGCCGCCGATCGATTCGACTCGCGAATGCAGACGCTTCCACGTGAGGACTTCCCGACCCTTCCAGATGCCACGGGTATTGGACGCGCCACACTGCCGCGTGAAGGCCTGCGCGAGATGGTTGCCAAGACTCAATTTGCCATCACTGGTGAGGACACACGATTTTTTCTCAACGGCGCACTGTTCGTGTTGCGAACCGATTCGATGAGTCTTGTGGCCACGGATGGTCACCGTTTGGCCCTGGTCACAGTGAAACGCGAGACGCCTGATCCAGCGATCGCCGAGGGCGACGAGGTGAAGGTCATTCTTCCCAAGAAGACGCTTCTCGAACTCGGGAAACTGCTTCCCGAATCCGAAGGTGACATCACCTACGAACGGGGAGAGAACCATCTGTTCTTCGAGGTCGGTCCGCGCGTACTGATCTCACGAATGATCGACGGCCAGTTCCCGGCGTATGAGCGTGTCATTCCCAAGGGCAATGACAAGGTCATCGAGTTTGAGCGGGAGCGTCTCACCGCCGCCGTCAAGCGTGTGGCGCTGTTGTCCAACGAACGGTCGAGGGCTGTGAAGTTCGAGATCGCGAAGAACCAGGTTGATGTGACATCGAGCAGCTCTGAGTTCGGTGAAGCGAGGGAACAGATTCCGGTTGATTACAGCGGCAACGCCCTGAGCATCTCCTTCAATGCGCAATATGCGCTGGATTTTCTCAACGTCGTGAGCAGCGACATCGTGTCGCTGTCACTCAAGGACGAGGTGAGTCAGGCCGTGATGAAACCGGTTGGTGAGTCGGGCTACGACTACACCTACGTCATCATGCCGATGCGGGTCTGAGCAGAGACTTGGACGCGGAACGACCTCACCCTGGAGCGATCAAGGAACACGTGGAACATCCCGATCAGCCACTCGAACAACCCCAGCCCATAACGGGAAACACCTCCGATTCCGGGCCGAATGGGGACGGATCGGGCGACGACTACGGCGCCGACAAGATCAAGGTTCTCGAAGGCCTCGAAGCCGTCCGCAAGCGGCCCGCGATGTATATCGGGTCCACTGGCGCGCCCGGCCTTCACCATCTCGTGTACGAAATCGTCGACAACTCGATCGACGAAGCGCTGGCCGGCTACTGCGACCAGGTCAATGTCACGATTCACCTCGACAACTCGATCACCGTGGTCGATAACGGGCGAGGCATCCCGGTGGGGCGCCACACGAGCGGCAGGTCCGCAGCCGAAGTCGTTCTGACGGTCCTGCACGCCGGCGGCAAGTTCGACAACGACAGCTATAAGGTATCGGGCGGACTCCACGGCGTCGGTGTCTCGGTAGTCAACGCCCTGTCAGAACGGCTGGACCTCGAAGTCTGGCGCGACGGGCACGTCTACGTGCAGAGCTACGAGCGCGGCACTCCGGTCGCAGACCTCGAGACCACAGGGACCACCCAGCGTCGAGGGACGAAAGTCACCTTCAAGCCCGACTCTCAGATCTTCGAAACGATCGAATACAGCTTCGACACGCTCGCCCAGCGGTTGCGTGAACTCGCTTTTCTGAACGGCGGAATTCTCATCACCATTGATGACGAGCGCGACGGCAAGAACCACCGCTTCAAGTACGACGGCGGCATCGTGTCGTTCGTCGAGCACCTGAACAAGAACAAGGCGCTGGTTAACGACAAGCCGATCTTCATGAAAGGCCAGCGCGACGGCATCGACGCCGAGATCGCACTCCAGTGGAACGACTCATATTCGGAACTGGTCTTCACCTTCGCGAACAACATCAACACCCATGAAGGCGGCACACACCTTTCCGGCTTCAGGGCCGCGCTGACGCGTACGATCAACTCGTACGCCGTCAAGAACAACCTCGCGAAGGACCTGAAGGACGCGAGCATCAGTGGCGATGACATCCGCGAGGGCCTGACCGGCGTCGTCAGCGTCAAGATTCCCCAGCCTCAATTCGAAGGACAAACCAAGACCAAGCTCGGCAACACCGAGGTCAAGGGCATTGTCGAAGCCATCGTCAACGACAAGCTTTCGCAGTATCTGGAAGAGACACCTGCTGTCGCCAAGCGGATCATCGGCAAGGCAGTGGACGCCGCTCGGGCGCGCGAGGCGGCGCGCAAGGCCCGGGATCTTGTTCGACGCAAGGGTGCCCTTGACGGCAGCAGCCTTCCAGGGAAACTCGCTGACTGCCAGGAGCGCGATCCCGCGCACAGCGAAATCTATATCGTCGAAGGCGAATCGGCCGGTGGCTCGGCGAAGCAGGGACGCGACCGACGCAATCAGGCGATCCTGCCGATCAAGGGAAAGATTCTCAACGTCGAGAAGGCCCGCTTCGACAAGATGCTTGGGAGTGACGAGATCAAGACGATGATCTCCGCGCTCGGGTGTGGCATTGGCGTAGACGACTTTGATCTGGCCAAGCTCAGGTACCACCGCGTCATCATCATGACCGACGCAGATGTGGACGGCTCGCACATCAGAACATTGCTCCTGACGTTCTTTTACCGTCAGATGTCGCAGCTCATTGAGCATGGCCACATCTACATTGCGCAACCGCCCCTGTTCAGGGCCAAGCGCGGTCGCAGCGAAAACTACATCAAGAACGAGCAGGATCTCGAAGCATTCCTGATTCGCCGATCGACCGAATCACGGGTAGCCAGGTTCGCCGACGGTTCCGAAGCGTTTGGCGAAGCACTCGAGCGCAACCTCCACCGCACAACGTTGTTTCGCAAACTCCTGCAGCAGGTGACTCGACGAGGCAACTCCCCGGAGATCGTCACCGCCCTGCTCGCGGCGGATGCGCGCGACAAGTCGTTCTTCGAAACCAGAGATCGTCTCGATCACCTGGCAGCACGCATGACCACGCCGGTTCGGACGGTGTCCGTGGCGCGCGACGAAGAGCACAACCTGTTCGCACTTCATATCGAGGATCGCTCCCAGGGGTACCCCCGTCAGCACGAGATCGGCGCCGACTTCGTCACTGCCGGCGAGTACCGAACACTGTCGGCCGCCTATCGGGACATTCAGGATGTGAAGTTCCCTGTCGTGGTTCGTGCGACCGATGTTGCAGAGGACGTCGAGCAGGCGACCGAGATCGAGTCTGCCGACCTGCCCGCCGATGGTGATCAACCAGTGACGGAGGCGGCGGCGCCCGCTGTACGTGGCAAGAAGGAACCCGACGCCACCCTGGCGGATATTGACGCCTTCGTCGAGTTCTTCATCGCGGCAGGCAAGAAGGGCATGACGATCAACAGATACAAGGGCCTCGGTGAGATGAATCCTGAGACCCTCTGGACGACGACGATGAATCCTGAGAACCGGACGTTGCTGCAGGTTCGCGCCGAGGATCATGCCGAGGCCGACCAGATGTTCACGACTCTGATGGGCGACCAGGTCGAGCCGCGTCGCAAGTTCATCGAAGACCACGCTCTCGAAGTGCGCAATCTCGACGTCTAACGTCACCCTACCGTCCACGACACTGACGGCCCCTTCTGCATGACGACAGTTCCGCCAAACAAGATCCCGGTCAACATCGAAGACGAAATGAAGCGCTCGTACATGGATTACGCCATGAGCGTGATCATTGGACGAGCGTTGCCTGACATCCGGGACGGCCTGAAACCTGCCCACCGCCGTGTGCTGTACGGCATGAAGAACATGGGCCTGTCGTCCACGCGCGGCTACCGCAAGTGCGCAAAGATCGTCGGCGAGGTGATGGGTAACTTCCATCCCCACGGTGACGCCTCGATCTACGACACCCTGGTCCGCATGGCCCAGGACTTCAACCTGCGGTACCTGCTCACCGACGGCCAGGGCAATTTCGGATCAGTTGACGGTGACCCGCCAGCCGCGATGCGGTACACCGAAGCCCGGCTTGAAAAACTGTCCGACGAGATGATGGCGGATCTCGACAAGGACACGGTCGATTTCGTCCCGAACTACGACGAAACCACCGAGGAACCCGTCGTCCTCCCCGCCCCATTTCCGAACCTGCTGGTCAACGGCTCAACGGGCATCGCCGTCGGGATGGCCACCAACGTACCTCCCCACAACATGCGGGAGGTGATCGACGCGGTGATCTGGGCGATCGAAAGCGGGCAAGGCGAGGCGCCTCTGACACTGGCCGAGCGCCAGCGCAAGGTGCTGGAGATTGTTCAGGGCCCCGACTTCCCCACCGGCGCCTACATCGTCGGACGCCAGGGTATCCGCCAGGCGTACCTGACCGGCCGTGGCGCCATCATCATGCGGGCCAGGGCGGAGATTGAGACCTCCAAGAAGGGCGACCGCTCGTCGATCGTGATTTCGGCCATTCCCTATCAGGTCAACAAGGCCCGTCTTATCGAGCGCATCGCCGACCTCGTTCGTGAGAAGACCATCGAAGGCATCTCTGACATCCGCGACGAGTCGGATCGCCAGGGTATGCGCGTGGTCATCGATCTGAAGCGTGGCGAGGTTGGTGAAGTCGTTCTCAACAACCTCTACAAACACACCCAGCTTCAGGGCAGCTTCGGCGTCATCATGCTGGCCATCGTCGCCGGTCGCCCGCGGGTACTGTCGCTCCTTGAACTGATCGACAACTTTGTCGAGTTCCGGCGCGACGTCATCCGCCGGCGGACCGAGTTCGAACTTCGCAAGGCCGAAGCACGACGTCATATCCTCGAGGGCCTGAAGATCGCGCTGGATCACCTCGACCAGGTCATCACCCTGATCAGGAACTCACGCAATCCAGGCGAGGCCCGCGAAGGATTGGTTACCCAGTTCGGGCTGTCGCTGCTGCAGTCGCAGGCGATCCTCGACATGCAGCTCCAGCGCCTGACCGGTCTCGAGCGCCAGAAGATCCTCGACGAGCTCGCTGAACTCCTCGCGCTGATTGAACGTCTGCGCGCCATTCTCTCCAGCGACAAGCTGCTGATGCAGATCGTGGTCGACGAACTGCGCGATGTCCGGGAGCGTCACGGCGATGACCGTCGCACCGAGATACTGCCGGACGAAGGCGAGTTCCGCATCGAGGATCTGATCGCCGAAGAAGACATGGCGATCACTGTCAGCCATACCGGGTACATCAAGCGCACAGCGATTACGAGCTATCGAAGTCAGCGACGTGGCGGCAAGGGTCGTATTGGCATGCGGACGCGCGAGGAAGACTTCGTGAGTCACCTCTTCGTCGCCTCGACCCACGCCTACATCATGATTTTCTCGGATCGCGGCCGCGCCTACTGGCTGAAGGTGCACGAGATACCAGATGTCGGTCCGGACGGCAGGGGCAAGGCGATCGCCAACCTCGTAGCCATGGAAGATGGCGAACGCATTGCCGCGATGATCGCCGTCAAGGAGTTCGAGGCCGACAAGTTCGTCGTCATGGGCACCCGCCACGGCGTCGTGAAGAAGACCGAACTGGCAGCGTTCAGCAATCCACGCGCTGGTGGCATTATCGCGATGGGGATCGAAGACGGCGACGTCGTCATGGAAGTGCAGGTCTCCGATGGCAGTGGCGAGATCTTCATCGGTACCGGTGACGGTATGTCGATCCGCTTTCCCGAGAGCGACGTGCGTGCGATGGGACGGACTGCCTACGGGGTGCGCGGCATCTCCCTTCGTGAGGGTGACACCGTCGTGGCGATGGAGGTGCTGAAGCCGGGAGGTACCATGCTCTCGGTGACCGAGCAAGGCTACGGCAAGCGGACCGAACTCGACGAATACCGAGTGCAGTCGCGCGGCGGCATCGGCATCATCAACATCCAGACGTCAGACCGCAATGGCAAGGTCGTCGGGCTGATTCAAGCCAGTGACGACGACGAGCTGATGCTGATGACGCAGCAAGGTAAGACCCTGCGGATGGCGGCCGGTGGCATCAGGACGATCGGTCGCTCAACCCAGGGCGTCAAGCTGATTGACATCGAAGGCGATGATCGTGTGGTGTCGATAGCCAGGCTGGCGGAGAAGGACGACGCGGAGGGAGACGGCGAGCTCGAGGCAGACGGTTCAGGCAACCTCGAGCCTGGCGAACCTGGCGCGTAGCGTCTTTGACCCGACCGAGACGAACCGTACAACGACCTTGACGTCGTCTTGAACAGGTTCGACGCTGAGCACAGTCCCAACCCCGAAGGTGGCGTGCCGCACCCGCAGGCCCGGCTTCAGGCCGCTGGCTGAGGACTGATCCTCATCTTCGTACTTGTAGGTGGGCGCGTCCTCGCGAATCCGATCCTTGTTCCCGCCGTTCCGCTGTTGCGAGCGGTAGTGTCCGAACGAGGACGAGTACGAAGGCGAGAACGTTGACGGGACCTCTTCGAGCAGTTGCGGTGGGATCTCGTCGAGAAACCGCGAGGGCTCCGATGACTGATATTCACCAAACACCCGTCGGCGCGCCGCCGAGGTCAGCACCAGTCGTCGTTGCGCCCGGGTGATGCCGACGTAACAGAGTCGGCGTTCCTCTTCCAGCTCCGCGTCATCATCGGCCGAACGAGAGTGCGGAAAGAGGCCCTCTTCAAGTCCGCAGATCATCACCACCGGGAACTCGAGTCCCTTTGCGCTGTGCATGGTCATCATCAGCACCCGCGCGTCCTGGTTTCCTGCCTCTTCGTCCACGTCGGCCAGCAGCGACAGCTGGTCGACGAATCCCGCCAATGACGGTTCCGGGGTCCGCGACTCGTACTCGCGTGCCGCGGAGACCAGTTCGGCGAGGTTCTCCACGCGCCCCTCAGCCTCCTCGCTCCGCTCCTCGCGTAAATCGCGCAGGTAGCCGCTCTGATCCAGCGCCTTGCCCAGCGCAATCGACACCGGCTCCTGGGCCGCCATCGTCGCCAGCTGCACCACAAGGTTACGGAACGCTCCAAGTGATGAGGCCGCTCTCGGGGCGAGGCTTCGCGTGTCGAGGGCGTGGACGACTTTGGCCCACAGCGACCGGTTGGTTGGCACCGGGTTGAGGCCGACCAGGAGAGGCGGCAGATCTCCTTCTGTCTCCAGCTCAATGGCTTCGACTGAGTCCATGACGCCCTTGCCGATACCCCTGGCCGGAACGTTAATCACGCGTCGCAGGCTCACATCGTCGTGAGGGTTCAACATCAACCGCAGGTACGAAAGCGCGTCCTTGATTTCCCTGCGCTCGTAGAATCTCACCCCGCCGATGATTCGGTAGGGGGTGCCCGAGCGACGCAGCGCGTCTTCAATTGTTCGTGACTGGGCGTTGGTGCGGTAGAGCACCGCGACGCTGTTCTCCGAGTCCTCGCTCAATGCCTTGCGGGCGGTTCTGGCGACAAACTCAGCCTCGTCAAGGTCGTCCGCCGCCCGGTAGGTGAGGATTCTGGCGCCGCCGGCCTGTTCGGTGTAGAGCCGCTTTTCCTTGCGGTTCCTGTTCTGCGCGATGACAGCCGACGCGGCATCCAGAATGACCTGTGTAGAGCGGTAGTTTCTCTCGAGTTTGACGATGAACGCTTCGGGGAAGTCGCGCTCGAAATCGAGGATGTTGCGCAGATCCGCCCCGCGCCACTTGTAGATCGACTGATCGGGATCGCCCACCACACAGAGATTCCGATATCGCGAGGCCAGTCGCTGCACGAGCAGGTACTGCGGCCGGTTGGTGTCCTGGTACTCGTCGACCATCAGGAAACGGAACTTGCGACTGTAGAAGTCGTGGACCTGCTCGGACTGCTCGAAGAGCTCGACCGTCTTGAGCAGCAGGTCATCGAAATCGAGCGCGTTGGCTTCCTTCAGGGCAGCGAGATACAGCGCGTACACCTTGCCGATCTGCGCGTCACGCGGATTCCAGGCGCCTTCCGCGAACACCCCTGGTCCTTCCATGCGGTTCTTGGCATGGCTGATTCTCGACAGGACCGCGCGTGGCTGCAGGGCGCTGTCGTCGAGTCCGAGCTGGCGGACGGCCTGTTTGACCACGGTGAGCTGGTCATTCGAGTCGTAGATGACGAAATCGCGAGACAGCCCGATGTGGGGGGCTTCACGGCGGAGCAGCCGGGCGCAGAGCGCGTGGAACGTGGAAATCCACATGCGTCGGCAGTCAACGTCGAGGAGGGACTCGACGCGCATCCGCATCTCTCCAGCCGCCTTATTGGTAAAGGTGACGGCAAGGACTTCGTCGGCCTTCGCTGCGCCGCTGCTCACAAGGTGCGCGATGCGATGGGCGATGACGCGGGTCTTGCCGGATCCGGCTCCGGCAAGAATGAGCAGCGGTCCGTCGACGTGAAGAACCGCTTCCTGTTGTTCCGGGTTGAGACTTGAGAGGAGATCCAGACCCTCTATTCTACCGTGACCGACTTCGCGAGGTTGCGCGGCTGATCGACGTCGCAGCCCCGCCTCACCGCGATGTGGTAGGCGAGGAGCTGGAGCGGAATCGTCATCACGATCGGCGTCAGAAGTGCGGACGTGGTCGGCATCGGCAGGTTGAAGTCGAGCTTGTCGTCAAGTACTCCACTCATCCGGTTGTCACCATCAGACGTGATGGCAATCACCGAGCCCCCGCGTGCCTTGGCTTCCTGGACGTTACCGACCATCTTCTCGAACACGTGATCGTTTGGCGCAATCGCGACGACAGGCATCTTCTCGTCAATGAGGGCGATCGGGCCGTGCTTCATTTCTCCAGCCGGGTACCCTTCGGCGTGGATGTAAGAGATTTCCTTCAGTTTGAGCGCACCCTCGAGAGCGATCGGGTAGTTGATGCCCCGACCCAGGAAGAGGAAGTCGGTGCGGTTGTAAAACCGTTCAGCGACCTTCTCCATCGGCGCTGACGCCTTGATCGCCTGCTCAATCACCTGAGGCAACGCGAGCAGCGCAGCGATGTGCTCGCGGATCTGGGCTGGCGACAGCGTGCCACGCACCTGCGCCATGTGCAGGGCGAGCAATTGGAGCGCCACCAGTTGTGACGTGAAGGCCTTCGTGGACGCGACACCGATTTCTGGACCAGCGTGTGTGTAGACGGTTCCGTCCGCTTCCCGCGTGGCCATGCTGCCAACCACGTTGCAGATGGCGATGCTCGCGGCGCCCTTGCCTCGCGCTTCGCGGAGGGCGGCCAGGGTGTCAGCCGTCTCGCCAGACTGGGTGATGATGATCGTCAACTCCTTCGAGCCGACGATCGGGTTCCGGTACCTGTACTCGGAGCCGTAGTCGACCTCGACCGGAACCTTGGCGAGTGCTTCGATCAGATACTTCCCGACCAGCGCGGAGTGCCAGGACGTGCCACACGCAATCAGCGTCACCTTTTGAAGCGACGCAAACGTGGCATCGTCGATGTTGAGGTCCTCGAGGAAGATGCGACCGCGATCGAGCGAGACCCGTCCCAGGACCGTGTCACGGGCGGCGGTCGGCTGCTCGAAGATTTCCTTGAGCATGAAGTGCTTGTGGCCACCCTTTTCAGCTGCAATTGGATCCCATAGAACGCGCTGGCTGACCTTCGACACCACCCGGCCCTTGAAATCGGTGAACTCCACGCCAGAACGCGTAATCACCGCCATCTCCTCGTCGCCAAGGAAGACAACGTCACGGGTGTGAGCAAGGATTGCTGGAATGTCTGAGGCGACGAAGAACTCGTCCTTGCCAAGCCCGACGACGATCGGCGGGCCGTTGCGAGCGGCAACGATCTTCTCGGGGTCTTCGACCGAGACGAGAACGATGGCGAACATGCCGCGCATCAGCGCGAGGGCGCGGCGAACCGCCATTTCCAATCCGTCGGTACGCATCTCGCGCTCAACGAGGTGCGCCACGATCTCGGTGTCGGTTTCGGTCTTGAACTCGTGGCCCTGAGCAGTCAGCTCTGCCTTCAGTTCGAGGTAGTTTTCGATGATCCCGTTGTGGACGACAACGATGCGCCCGGTGCAGTCGCGGTGCGGGTGGGCATTTTCTTCAGTGGGTCGACCATGGGTGGCCCACCGCGTGTGACCAACGCCGTACACGCCGTCAACAGGGTCGGAGAGAATCGCGTTCTCGAGGTTGATCAGCTTGCCGGCCGAACGCCTGAGGGCAATGCCTTCGGGGCTGACCAGCGCCACGCCAGCGGAGTCGTAGCCCCGGTACTCCATTCGCCGCAGACCTTCGATGAGGACTGGAACGACAGGCTTCGAGCCGATGTAACCGATGATTCCACACATGCGCGTTTCCTCTGCTTCTACTTGCCGGGGGTGGCGCTTCGCTTGCGCTCGACCCATCCTTCGATGTTCCGCTGTTTCCCCGCACTGACCGCCAATGCGCCGGCGGGGACGTCCTCTCGAACAGTCGTGCCCGCGCCTACGACGGCGCCCTTTCCAATCCGTACCGGGGCGACGAGCTGCGTGTCGCTTCCGATGAACGCACCATCCTCGATGATGGTGGCGTGCTTGTTCTTTCCGTCGTAGTTGCAGGTGATCGTGCCGGCTCCGATGTTTGCCTTGGCGCCGATCGTGGCGTCTCCGAGGTAGGCAAGGTGATTCGCCTTGGCGCCAGGACCAAGCGTGGTCTTTTTGAGTTCGACGAAGTTTCCAACCCTGGCCGCTTCGCCGACGATCGTTTCCGGGCGCAGGTGAGCAAAGGGGCCTATCGACGCCTTAGCTGCAACCCTCGATCCAACGATCAGGCAGAAGCTGTTGATGGCAACGTGGTCAGCGATCTCCGAATCGACGATGCGAACATGGGGCTGAATCTCGCAGGCCGACCCGATACGGGTGTGTCCTTCGAGAACCACACCTGGATGTATCACCGTGTCCGCACCTATCTGAACGTCTGGATCGATGTAGGTCGTCGCCGGGTCTACCAGCGTGACCCCCGCAGCCATCAATTCTTCGTTCTTGCTCTGTCTCACGACCCTGCTCATTTCCGCCAGTTCCGACCGGCTGTTGATGCCACGAATCTCGTCGACCGCGTCGATCAGGCAGGTTTCCACGGGCAGGTTGCGCTGCCGGTAGATGCCCACCAGGTCGGTGAGATAGAACTCGCCCTGGGCATTGCCCGATGCGACCGCTCGTAGGGCCTCAAACAGCGGTGCCAGGTCAAAGGCGTAGATGCCGCTGTTGATCTCCTGAATCCGGCGCTGGTCGTCGCTGGCGTCCTTCTCCTCGACGATCCGGGCGATGCGCCCGTTCTCGCGAACAATTCGACCGTAGCCGCGAGGCCGGGCGACCGTCGCAGTGACGACGGTTGCCGCAGCCTGAACCGACTCATGGGCGGCCAGAAGGCGGCGCAGGGTCTCAGGGCGCAGCAGGGGCACATCCCCGGACAGAAGAATGAGTGTCCCCGAACGGCCCTTCAGGAGCGGCTCGGCCTGCTGCAGCGCGTGGGCTGTTCCGAGTTGGGGCGCCTGGACGGCAAACCGCAACCCATCCACGTCAGCTAAGGCATCCCTGACCAATTGGGCCTTGTGACCAACAACCAGCGTCACGGTTTCCGGGCTTATCGCGGCTGCCGTGCGGAGCACACGCCGGATCATCGGGCTGCCGGCGACCTTGTGGAGAACCTTTGGCAATTCGGACTTCATCCGGGTGCCCTGGCCGGCCGCGAGGATGACTACGTGGATCTGGCTCATGAACGAATGTCCCGACAGGCGAGGTTCACCACACCTTGAAATCGGCTCGAAAGCCGACCTTCTCTAGCGTGACTTCCCCCGCTCGATTGCCGCGTAAACATATTTGGTCGAAAGACCATGCTTCGTACTCAGCGACTTGAGGGCCTCACGACGTCCAACCCCAGAATTTTCTGTTAATTCACCAAATTCAGCCATCAACGCCTGGTCACTTGGAGGGACACCGGTAGACTCGGTGTTGGATTGGGCTTCGTGGGCAGGACCGAGCATTACCGTGAACTCACCTCGAGCGGTCACCCCACCCTCATGGACCGACCGGACGGTTCCCCTGTATACCGTTTGGTGAACCTTGGTGAGTTCACGCCCCACAACAATTGGTCTTTCGCCAGATATTTCGGAAAGCTCGGCGAGCGTCCGCTCTATCCTGTGTGGCGCTTCAAAGAACGTGACGGGGTGAGGGAACGCCGTCAAGGTCTTGAACCATTTTTTTCTCTCAACTGACCTAGCTGGAGGAAAACCAAGGAGAGTCGTCGGGAACAGCGGGAATCCAGAGACGACGGCCAGAGCTAACGGAGCGCTGGCGCCCGGAATCGGGTCAACCTGAATGCCTTCCTCGATACAGGCTTGAACCAGTTCCAGGCCCGGGTCGGAGAGCACCGGCGTTCCGGCATCGGAAACCAAGGCAACCGACTCTCCTGCCTTCAGCCGGCGAATCAGACTGGGTAGCCGGGACCGGGTATTGTGCTCGTGAAAACTGACGGATGGGGTGGTGATGCCGTAGTGCGACAGCAGCTTCGCCGTCCGCCGGGTGTCTTCAGCCGCGATCAGGTCCACCGCTTTGAGCACGTTCAGAGCCCGCAGCGTGATGTCGTCCAGGTGTCCGATGGGCGTGGAGACGATGGAGAGCGTTCCGGCCATCGGCTGGTGGATATTGTACTATTGCTGGATGTTCGCGCCCCGAAGTGATGGCACTGTGCGCGAACTCAATCCGGCATGCACCCTTCCGAACCCCTTCCACACTTTGTCGATGACTATCTGGCCTACCTCCAGGAGGTTGAGCCGAGTCACGCCAGTTTCGACGGGAACCACCTTCACGACGACCTGCTCGAAGACCTGAGCCGCGCGGCCGTAGACGCGCACGCCCGGGCCCTCTCTGGATTCAGCCGGCGGCTGCACCAGATTGACCCCCAGCACCTGTCCCCGGTGGAACGGGTTGACCGGGGCATTCTGGTCGCCAACATTGAGGGGCGCCTGTTCGACCTCGAGCAGGTGCGCTCGTTTGAACGGAGTCCGCAGGTCTATGCGGATCTCATAGGGACCAGCCTCGCCAGCCAGGCGCTCTTCGCGTACGCGCCGGAGGCCGACCGCGCCAGGCGGGTTGTCAGTCGCCTTCGCCAGGTTCCCCGTCTCGTGCAGGCGGCTCGCGACAACATCAAGGACTGCCCCGGGATCTTCACGAAGGTTGGACTGGAATCCTGGCGCGGCGCCCTGCGCTTCATCGAGGCCGATCTCCCCAGGGCGTTTTCATCACTCGACGATCTGCACATCCTCGGTGATCTCGCCGACACGTCGACCGAAGCTGCCACCGCTGTCAGCGGCTTTATCGGCTACCTCGAAACCGATCTGTCGCCGCGGGCCAAGGCGTCCTTCCGATTGGGCCGTGAGAAGTTCGAGCAGAAGCTTCGGCTCGAGGAGGGGATCTCCCTCTCTCCTGATCGCCTGCTGACCATTGCGCTGCGCGAGCTTCAACAGGTGCAGGACGAGTTCCGGACCGTTGCGGGTCGTGTTGGCACCGGCGATCCCCTCGATGTCTGGAAGGCAGCGAAGGCTGACCACCCGGCTGCCGGGACATTGCTCCAGACTGCACAGGCGCAGCTTGCACAGCTCCAGTCGTTCCTCGAACGCCAGGCCATCGTCACGGTTCCTCCGAGCGAAGCGGTGGTCGTCGCTCCCACGCCTGACTTCTACCGCTGGACGTTTGCCAGCCTGTGGGCGGCTGGGCCGTTCGAGTCCAAACCCAGTCGCGCCTACTACTACCTGACCGACGTCGACCGGTCGTGGACAGCGGAGCGTCAGGAGGAACACCTGCGCGACTTCAACACTCCCACCCTGTGGAGTGTCTCGATTCACGAGGTCTACCCTGGACACTTCCTGCACGCCCAGCACCTGCGGGCGGTCGAGTCCAAGGTCCGGAAGTCTCTGTTCTTTGCTCCTGCATCGTTTGTCGAGGGGTGGGCACACTACACCGAGCAGATGATGCTGGATGCCGGCTTCGAACGAGGTAACGCGTCGATCAGGCTCGGACAGCTTGCTGAATCGCTGGTTCGCCTGGCCAGGGTGGTGGTTGGCATCCGCCTGCACTGCGAAGACCTCTCGGTGGAGCAGGGGATGCGCTTCTTCAGGGACGAGGCATTCCTCGAGGAATCGACCGCACGTCGTGAGGCTGAGCGGGGGACGTTCGACCCGACCTATCTCGTATACTCGATAGGTAAGCTCATGCTGCTCAAGCTCCGCCAGGACTACAAGGAACAGCAAGGCGGCAAGTTCTCGTTGCGGGCCTTCCACGACGCCCTTCTCGCGCAGGGGAACGCACCCTTCTGGGCCCATCGGCAGCTGATGCTCGGTGACGATGCCGGGAGTGTTCTCGAATAACCATGCCGCTCTACGAGTATCAGTGTGACGCCTGCGGGCAACGCTTCGAGATCATCCAGAAGTACGCGGATGGTCCGCCAGACGCCTGCCGGAAGTGCGGGAAGGGGCCGGTGCATAGACTGCAGTCCTCCCCCGCGATCCAGTTCAAGGGCAGCGGCTGGTACGTCACTGACTACGCCCAGAAGTCGGGTACCGATTCGAGCAAGGGCCCGAGCGCGTCTGCCTCTGAGCCTCAGTCCGACGGCTCGACCAAGGGTGAGTCGAAGGGCGAGAGCAAGAACGAAACGAAGAGCGAGACCCCCGCGAAGTCTGACGCCCCGGCTGCGTCTTCTCCAACCCCCTCGGCCTCCAAGGAGTAACAGGCCATGCTGGACGCTGCCCTGATCAGGGAACAGCTGGACGTGGTCCGTGATGCGATCGCCAATCGCGGCGACGACCTGTCACGTGAGCTCGACGAACTGGCGCGGCTCGAGGCGGATCGTCGACGCCTCCTGCCAGAGCTCGAGAGTCTGAAGCGCGATCAGAATCTGGCCGGCGAGGAGGTTGCGCGAGCTCGAAAGGCAGGGCTCGACACCGCGGCGATCCAGGACGCCAGCCGCGCGCGGGCGCAGCAGATCAAGCAACTGGGCGCGGAGCTCGAGGCACTCGAACAACAACGCAGCCAGCGGACGCTGGTGCTCCCCAACGTTCCACACTCGTCAGTGCCACGCGGCAGAAGCGCGGCCGACAACGTCGAGGTACGGCGAGTCGGCACCCCGACGCCCATGGCGTTCACGCCCCAGGCGCACTGGGATCTTGGCCCGGCGCTCGGCATCATCGACTTCGAACGAGGGACCAAGATTGCAGGCGCGCGCTTCACGGTGCTCGTCGGTGCGGGGGCGAGGCTCGCGCGTGCGCTGATCAACTTCATGCTCGACCTTCACACGAAGGAACACGGGTATACAGAGATCGAGCCACCGTTCATGGCCAACAGCGCGTCCATGACTGGCACCGGCAACCTTCCCAAGTTCGAGGCCGATCTCTTCAAGATCGCCGGTGACTGGGATCTGTACATGGTGCCGACGGCCGAGGTGCCACTGACGAACATGCACCGCGGCGAGATTCTTGACGGGCGGGAGTTGCCGATTCGCTACACGGCCTACACACCCTGTTTCCGCAGCGAGGCTGGCTCGTACGGGTCCGACGTACGCGGGCTCATTCGACAGCACCAGTTCGACAAGGTGGAGCTCATGAGCTTCACGACCGCGGAGGAGTCGTACAACGAGCACGAACGGCTGACCGGAAATGCCGAAGAGGTACTGAAGCGGCTCGGACTTCCCTATCGAACGATGCTGCTCTGCACCGGCGACATGGGGTTTGCGTCCGCGAAGACCTACGACCTCGAGGTGTGGCTCCCGAGCCAGCAGGTCTATCGTGAAATTTCCTCCTGCAGCAATACCGAGGCGTTCCAGGCGAGGCGAGCGGCCATCAAGTACCGACCGAACGGCACCGGCAAGCCCGAGTTTGCGCATACCTTGAACGGCTCGGGCCTGGCGGTTGGGCGCACACTGATCGCGATTCTCGAGAACTATCAGCAGGCCGACGGTTCGGTTGTCGTACCGGAAGCCCTGCGTCCCTTCATGGACGACGTCGACGTGATCCGGCGAAGATAGGGGTCTGCCCGCGCGGAGAGATGGCCGAGTGGTTTAAGGCGGCGGTCTTGAAAACCGTTGGCTCTGAAATGGGCCCGGGGGTTCGAATCCCTCTCTCTCCGCCACAAACTGCCAATCATTCTGAAGTCTCGCCACTCTTCAGGTGAATACCACTTCAAAGCCCACATTCTATTTTCGTTCTTCTCCGTGAAAAGTTGGCCGCGCGAGATGCCTCGGTCGGCGCGCGGCAACACGCTCAGGCGCTCACGCAATTCACGAAAGCTTGCGTCGCTGGCGGGTACGCAGAACCCGCCACGGCTCGCGGAAGGCCCATCCGGCCCAGCGTGTTCGTGGCCGGCGTGCTCCAACGCCGCGTGGCATCCGATCAGCGTACGTCCGTGGGGTGCACGTGGCCACCTACGCACCGCGCGACCCGAGCGCGAGCGCGCTCTACGCCGTCGTCCGCGATCATCTCGAGACACTCTGCGGGAGTCGGCGCGCCTTCGCGACGGCGAGGGATTGCCCCGATTCGTCGATCAGCAGTTCCGGGCGTTCCTGCGCTGTGGGTGGCTCGCCGGTGGCTTCGCGTGCTTCCACTGTGACGGGTGACGTGCCGATCGTCTCGTCGCCTTCTCGTGGAAGGGGGCGCGGGTTCTGCCCGAGTTGCGGCGGCCTGCGCATGGCCGAACGTGCCGCGCACCTGATGGATCACGTGCTGCCCGACGTGCCCGTGCGGCAGTGGGTGCTCAGCTTGCCACATCGGGTGCGCTACCACCTGGCATGCACCACGATCTGTGTCGTGCGATCGTCCGGCCCTCATGCGGGCTGTGGAGCGGCACCTGCGGACGTGGGCTTTGGACCGCGCCCTGCGCGATGCTCGCAGTGGCGGCGTGGCGGTCATGCAACGCTTCGGCGGCGAGCTCAGTCTCAACGTCAACGTCCACGCGCTCGTCCGATGGCGTTTACGCTCGCGGTCCGGATGGCCGTCTGTGCTTCCACGCCGCGCCCGTCCCTTCCACGGCGGATGTCGCCGACATCCTGCCTCGGTGGTCCCAGCGGTTCGGCGGCTGCTCACCGCTCGCGGAGTCGACCGCGACACAACTGACGACGAGGCAAACCCAGTGGCGATGGCCTCCCCGCTGCCGGCGACCCTGGCCGCCGCGTCCGTCCAGGGGTTCGTCGTGGCAAGCGAGGCACTACGAGCTCGGCCCCGGCAGTTGGGCCAGACACCCGCGGCGTCGAGCTCCCCGAGCCGGATCCCTGTGCGAAATGGTGGGAGGGCGTCGACCTGCTCGCCGGCGTGCGCGTCCCCGCCGGGCAGCGCGATCGACTGCCGCGGGAGTGTCGCTCCGCGCTGCGCCCGGCCGTCGCAGGGGACCGGCTCCGCATCGCGGCCGATGGCGACGTGGTCCTCGCGCTGCGCCGCCCCGGGCCGACGGCACCACCCACCTAGCGTTTCGGCCGACCGCGTTCCTCGCGCGGTCAGCGGTACTGATCCCGCGCCCGCTGGTGAACCTCGTGCTCTATCACGGGGTGCTGCGCGCGCGGCGTGGCGGCGCCAGATCATTCCCACGCCGGCACGCCTGTCTACAACCGACGCGACAGCCGGAGCCAGCGCTTCAGAGCCGGACCACCGCCGCACCCGGTGCGGGTGACGGAGGCCATCAACCACCGCGGGCCCGATTTCCCCGGCTCGCCCAGTGAACAACCTCATTGGACCTAAGGGATCCGCATCGTGATCCCGGCGTACTACGATGCTCGCATCTAGTCGGGATGGAGCCCTGATGCGAGGCGACGGTTCGCGCCACGATCCGCTGTTTAGCTACGTCACCCCCCGAGGCGCGCGTTTAGGCCGACCACCGTTGCGGCCCATTCGACGGATGGTGGATGCGGCCTTGGCCCGGCTGTCGGCCCGGGTTGATCGGGCGTATGCGACGACCGGTCGGCCCTCGATTCCCCCGGAGCAGTCACTGCGCGCGCTGCTGCTGCGGCCTGTACAGCGTGCGCAGTGAGCGCCTGATGGAGGCGCTCGACTACAACATCATGTTTCGCTGATTTGTCGGCCTGCGCTTGGACGACGTCGTGTGGGACGCGACGACCTTCAACAATAACCGGGAGCAAGTGCTGCGCGGCGACATCGCCGATGCCTTCTTCGCCGACGTGCTCGCCGCGATCCGGGCGGAGGGCTTGCTCTCTCACGCGCACTTCACCGTCGATAGGACGCTGGTCGAGGCGTGGGCCAGTCACAAGAGTTTCCGCCCGAAAAGAGGGGACCAGACGCCGCCCGAGGATCCCAAGAATCCCGCGGTCGATTTCCGCGGGGCGCCCCCGCCGCAACGACACGCATCAGTCGACGACGGACCCGGAGGCGCGGCTGTATAAGAAAGGCCTAAGCCGCGAAGCGAAGCTCGGGTACCTCGCGCATCTGCTCACCGACAACCGCCACGCCTTCATCGTGGACGCGGCGGTGACGAGCGCGACAGGCACCGCCGAGCGGGATGCAGCGCTGACGATGCTCGGCGAACTACCCGAGACCCCCGACGCGTCACGGTCGGCGCGGACAAGGGCTACGATACCCACGCGTGGGTGACGCCGTCCGGAACCTGGGCGTGACGCCCCACGTGGCCCAACACACGACTCACCGGCGCAGCCCGATTAGCGCGCGAACCACGCGCCATCCCGGGCACGCGATCAGTCAACGCTGCCGCAAGCAAGTCGAGCAGCCCTTCGGCTGGATGAAGACGGTCGGCCTCTTACGGAAACTGCGCCACCGCGGCGGGCGCCTCGTCGATTGGATCGTCTCTTTCACAGCCGCAGCCTATAACCTCATGCGCTGGCGCACCCCGCGTGACGACCGGACGCGCGAGGCGATCGACGCTCCCGCACGACCAGGGCCGTCGGTGATTCAGAGGGACCACCGGGTGCGGTCACTCTGCTCCTCAGCACCCCGCTAGGTCACCTCCACCCCCGGCTCGAAGCCGTGTCGCACGACGGCCAGGACGGGGTGTGCCTAGGCCGGCTGAGAACGCCCCGGTGACTCACCAGCCGGGGTCCAGCGGCTGCGTGCCCGTACTAATCCGCGCCGTGTTTGGGGGAAGGCTTGGCTCGGGGTCGCATAACGACCATTTCGTTGCCCTGGACCAGCGCTAATGCTTCCTATCCGCTCGGGCGAGCACCACCAGCACCGCCGCAAAGATCCGCCGGACGGGGCGCGTAGAAGTTGGTGACCGTGAACGACCCGGCCGCGATGTCCGCCGCTACGAGCCCTGTGATGAGGTAGCCTGAAATCACGAAGAAGATGTCGACGCCAACGAACCCAGGCACAGTTGGAAACGCGTGAAAAACCACCACAATAAGCACCGCTATGGCGCGCAGGCCGTCGATGTCGGGCGGTAGGTCTGGCGGGCTCCGGTCACCGGCAACATTGCGTCACCGAGCGAGCGACAACCGGCCTTCGCCTCAGCGATCTTGTGATACGCGTAGCGTTTGCTGACCACGTTGAGCATCGTAGGTGACCGTCAGTCGTCTTGGATTGATCCGCCATTGATGTCCAGACCCGCCCGAATGTTGCCTATCCGCTCGATGGCGAGTAGCATTGCCAGCTTGTCTCGGCCGTAATGTTGTCTATCCACTCACACTTGGGCAGCGTCCGGGAGTTCGTTCGGTTCACTTTGCGGGCGTACGTGTACAGCGCGCCAGGCGAGCGCAGCACATGTCCGGCCTGCGGCGCGTCCGATCTTTCGGACCTTGACCTGTTCACGCTGCCGCGTCCCATCGACGGCCGTCGCACCGGGTTCATCAGCACGTGCAACGACTGCGGCCTTGTGTTCAGCAACCCGCAGCCTCTCCCCGAACAACTGGAACAGCTCTACAGTCCGGAGGGTCATTGGGGACGGCCACGAGTGGAGGGTGGTGAGATGGCCCCGACGCGGACAGAGGGATCCGAAGGGCGACGACGGGGAGACGGCTCGTGGGCTCGTGCGTTCGACCCTGCCGGCGACGACCTCACGGTGACGTCCCCACCCAAAGGCGCCAAGGCCCTCGACTTCGGGTGTGGACCTGGCTCCATGCTGGACGCTCTGCAGGACAACGGATGGGACACCTGGGGAATCGAGCCTTCGTTCGACGCCGCGTTTCACCGGCATCATCGCCTTGAGAGCATACCCACCAGTCCCACATTCGATCTCATCATCGCGAATCATGTCCTAGAACACCTGCCAGACCCCCTTGGCGTGCTCCGCGAGCTCGGTGCAGCCGCACGCCCGAGTGCTCACTTGCTGGTGGGCGTCCCACGGCTGGACACGTTGCCTCGGCACCGCGACTACAAGTACGTCATAAACGGTCGGACGCACATCACCGCCTACACATGGGACAGCCTGCGGGAGCTCCTCGGTCGCGCCGGATGGGTGCCCGTGGCGCCGCCCCCCGATCAGATCTCGAAGGGCGGCGGTGGGCGCCAGACCTTTTCGCGTCTCCGCGTGCTGGCCCGCCGCACGACTCAGCCGGTCGCCAGCGTCCCGGCTGTCGGACAGGCCGCACGACACGCTATCAGGCAGTTTCACGCCGGCAACCGAACGCGTTCACTCCTTGAACAGCTCGGGTGGTTTCGCATCGCCGCTCGGTGCGCAGAAGCCAGGCGTGTCCGAGCGGCGAAGAGGAAACCCTAGTGGCTTGTACGGACTGAAGCAGTAATGGTACTGTTCGGCGCCATATGGCGCTGACGTTGACGAGGGATGAACGAACCGAACTTGAGCGACGCGTGCGCAGCATCAAAATCCGAGCGGAAGACGCGCGGCGCGCGCGGGTCATTCTGATGCTGGCGGACGGCGAGTCGTACTCGACCATTGAGGCCACGGTGCCCTGCTACCGCGACTACATCAATCGCTGGCGGCGCCGACTCCTGGCCGAGCGGCTCGAGGGGCTGCGCCCGCGCTACCGCGGGCTACCGCCGACGATCTTGACGCCGACGATGGAGGCCGCGCATCTTGGCGAAGACGCGGCAAGCGCCGCCCGATGGCAGCACGCATTGGAGAACGTGCAACCAGGGTCGCCTGCTCAACATCCATCACAACCTCGTTACCAAAGCCTGGCAGCGGGCCGGCTGCAGCCGCATCGATTTGAGCGGTACCTGCAGTCGGACGACCCCGATTTCGAACCGAAAGCGGCGGACGTGATCGGGCTGTACGTCAATCCGCCGGACCACGCCGCCTTCGCCGTCGATGAAAAGACCGCCATCCAAGCGCTCGACCGACTCGATTCGGTGTTGCCGCTCTCGCCGGGGCCCGCCGAGCGCCAGGGCTTCGAGTAATACCGCCACGGCACGCTGTCGCTGTGTGCGGCCCTCGATACGCAATCGGGCGAAGTGCTCGGGCAGACCGTGCCGCGGCACACCAGTGCGGCCTGCGTCGGGTTTCTCGGCGAGATGGTCGCCAGTCAACCGAAGCGCTGCGCGATTCACGTGATTGCCGACAACCTGTCCACCCACAAGACGCAAGCCGTTCGCACCTTTCTGCTCGAGCATCCGAACCTCCGACTCCATTTCACGCCGACCTATTCGTCGTGCCTGAATCAGGTCGAACTCTGCTTTGCCAAGATCGAACGCGACCTGCTTGCGCGCGGCATCTTCACGTCAGTCGTTGATCTCGCGCGCAAGATCCGTCGCTACCTCCGGCTCTACAACAAATCGCCGAAGCCGATCCGCTGGGCCTATCGCGATCCGGCGCATCGAATTGGTAGTACTTCAGTGAGTACGGGCCACTAAGGAAGCTCTGGCACAGGGGGATCGACAGGGGATCGCGGGGGCTTCAGGCCGTAGGGAGGCGCGATGATGCAGCCGACGTTCGTTTCGCTGGCGTGGGATCGCAAGGGCAAGGTGACACGGCGTGATTCCCTGGGGCCACCTGACGGCGCTCATCGAACCGCACTATCCCAAGGCCGGCCAGGGCATCAGACGACGAAGGGCTCGACGTGGCACTTCGGGATGAAAGTGCATGTGGGGACCGACCCGCATGGGATCGTCCACGCCTGACCATCACGGCCGCGCACGTGGCCGACATCACGATGCTCCAGCAGTTGCTCCACGGGAACGAGCGCGTGCTCTTCTGCGACCAGGCGTAATGGAGCGAGTTCCACCGCCAGTGTGCGCAGGACCACCGGGTGCGCTACCGCGTCAACCGACGCGGCACGCAATAGCAGCCGCTCACGACCCGGTAACGCGCGATTAATCGCGGGCGCTCGCAGGCCCGCTCCCGCGGCGAGCACGCCTTCCACGTGGTCAAGTGTCTCTGGGGCTTCACGAAGGTCCGCTATCGCGGGCTGGCGAAGAACACCGCGACTCTTCGCCGCCTTCGCGCTCGCCAATCTCTACCTGCTCCGCCGTCGGTTAGTGCCGGAGGTGTGTGCGGCATAACCACGACCCGACCCCCTGCCGCCCGCGCGGCGCATACGCCGCGACGCAGGGCCTCCGTGAGACCCCGCGGGCCCTCGACGCGTTCACTCGCGCCCCGAATGAGAATGCATCGTAACGCGAAGACCACACCGAAGATGCGCAGTTGATCGTCACCCGAGCGGAGCAAGGCTGACGTATGCCCGCATCGCCGAGGCTATAGGAATCAGCGTCCGGACGGTCGCAAAGTTGCGGGCCCGGTCGCGCCATGTCGACGGCCTCCAGGATGCGTCCTCGCGCTCCGTGTCGCCAGTCGCGCCGGCTGGCGGCGCCGATCGAAGCCGCGGGACGGCCCTGAGTCGCACGCGGGCCACGGCCTGGCAGATTATTACCGCCCTCTGGCTGCCGCGTTCCACGGTTACGCGCGTGCTCGCGCGGGCCGGGCTCAACCGGGTGGCGCTGCTTTGAGCCGCCGGCGCCGGTCCAGCGCTACGAGTGGCCGCACGTCGGCGACTTGCTGCACATCGATCTAAAGCGTTTGGGCCGCGCCGTCGGCGTCGGGCATCGCACCCACGGCGACCCCCACCGTCGGACGCGCCGCACTGCGCGGCTTTCCTCCAATGCACCCTCGCGTGGTTTCGTCGCCGTGGGATCCGCGTGCGTCGCCTCCTCACGGGTAACGCGCTGGACTATCGCGCCGGTGTGTCAAACGATGGATCGTGCGCCAGCGCTTCACGCGGCTGTATCGACCGCAGACGAACGGCAAAGCCGAGCGCTTCATTCAGACGCCCCTCCGCGAATGGCCTACCGTCGGGCGTATCGCAGCTCGGCGCGACGGACCGCCGCGCTCGGCAGCGGCGTCGTCGACAAACTGCATGAGAGATCGATCGACGTCCGTCAGACGATCTCCCAGTTCGGATGGCAGTTCGAACGTCAGTTCTACAGCAAGGACAGCGGTGTCGCAGCCGTCAATGAATGGGTGGTGCTGCTCGGCGGGATGGACCAGGGAGTCGTCCTGCCGAGTCTGAGTTGGCTCGTGGGCGTGCGCACACGCGAGGGTACCGAGTTCGGCATTGGTCCCAATGTGACGCCCGCGGGGGTAGCCCTCGCCGTTGCTGCCGGGGTCACCATTCGTGCCGGTGTACTCAATGTGCCGATGAACGTCGCGGTGGTGCCGTCCAGTGCCGGCCTGCGCGTAAGTTTCCTGACCGGTTTCAACATGCGGCGCCGATAACACCGGGGCGTGCCGTCGCCTGGTCGCTACACCGGTTTACGACTGCCGATGAGCACGTCCCACCATCCAAAGTGCATCGCCAGAAGGTGATCGAGATCCTGCGTATCGGAGGAGATGCCCTGCTGGTCTGGGGACGGGAGGCAGTAGGCGGCATGCGGCGACCCTTCGAGCATGTGCAGCACGCCCTGAGAGAATCCTCTGCCGGCGTACGCGATACACCCCGCCATCGGGAGCGCCTGCAGATCGTCGATCGCGTAAGGGATCTTCTCGTCCACCGTGCCCGGACTGTCCTGGAACTTGCATTCGATCGCGAATGCAAGTCCAGCGGCCTCGGCGACGCAGAGCACGTCGACCGTGCGATTCTTCCCGATGATGGACTTCCCCACCCGAATCTCTCGATACACCTTCAGGCCGCGCGCGCTGAAGCGGCGCGAGAGATAGGACGCCACCAGATCGGCATATCCCCCGCCGGTCACGAACTCGCGTCCAGCATCTCGAGGAGATCCGGCTGCGGCGCGGCTGGGAGCTCGGCCGGATGGACACCCACCCCAAACGCTCCGAGCCGGCCTGCCGACACGCGCACCGCCTCTGGATTGATGTCGGTTCCGAGGAATCGTCGCTTGAGAGACAGCGCCGCGACCCCAACGCTCCCTGATCCCATGAAAGGATCGGCGACGACGTCACCAGGCTGAGAGCTTTGTCCGATCAAGACCTCTGAGACCGCGGGCGGCTTCTCTGCCGGATAACCGCGGTGAATGCGCGGTGCCGCGATCACATCGGCGATACCGAGGTCGTTCAGTCGCCGCTTGCCCTTCTCGAAGAACAGGATGAACTCGTAGCGCGCTCGATAGTGATAGCCCATCCCGATTGTCTTCTTGTCCCAGACCAGCGGCTTCCAGAACTTGAAGCCCGCCCGCTCGGCCTCGGGCCGTGCGACGAACATCGTTTCCGCATCGCAGTAGAGATAGAAGTGGCTGTTGCGTCGCAGGACACGGAACACTTCGTCGAAAAGCTCGCCGAAGCGGGCGTTCGGAAAGACGGCAAACCAGTTGTTGCTCGAAGACTTGCTGTGTTTGAGGCGCGTGGTCGTACCAATCGCGCGATGCTTCTCGAGCGACTCGTACGCCGGGTCGGTGATGAGCAGATCGATGGACTCGGAAGGCTGGCTGCGAAGCCAACTCACAGCATCCAGGGCCGACAGTTCGAACAGCGGTGGTGGCACGGTGGTCTGACGTCGAGGATCTCGCGCGGCTGTGACAGCCGAGGTCACGCCTTGCCAATTATCTATGGATCCTACAGTTCTCCAAGCTTCCCCGGCGTAATCAGCTTCCAGCTCCGTGCCCGACGTTGAGGGTTGATTTCGATCAGGTAGAGCTCGTCGTTGGCCTGATTCACCTGCATCGCGCGTTCAACCGTCATGCCGAGCAGCTCTTTGACCAGCATCTGGTTGGTCAGGAAGTGTCCGACCACCAGCACTGCTCCACTCTTGTGGATCCGGCGGATCGTGGTCAGGGCGCGCTGCGCCCGCGCCGCCAGTGCGAACGTGGTTTCCCCGCCGTCAAGGTCGTCGCGCGGATCGGTCATGCGGCGGGCGAAGTCGGCTGCCGAATCGGCAAGCATCCCCTGAAAGCGGCCCTGATTGCGTTCGATGAGATCTGGTAACACTCGTACTGGTTGTCCGTTGCCGATGATCGACGCGGTCGTGATGTTGCGGTCCATGGGGCTGGCGTAAATGGCGTCGAACGCCACACCCCGCAGATCATCGCGGAGCTGTGCGGCCTGTTCGAGACCGCGGCGGTTCAGCGGGATATCAAGCTGGCCCTGCACGCGACGTTCCGCGTTGTAGAGCGTTTCCCCGTGGCGCGCCAGGTAGATCCGCAGAGTCTGTCCGGAAGGGCCGGGTGCCGCTGAAAGGCGCCCACTCGCCGGCACCGACTGTGCAGCAGCGCTGGCGCCGAGCGTCAGCGAGATCGCCAGGGCGCACAGCAACGATCGTTGATTCGGCATCACGTGCCTAGATTATGCCGCGCGCAACGACCGACGCGAGGTGACGACCGTCGAAGAGTCCTTCGCGGCTCGCGACGATGTCCAGGGGCGCGACAAGCTGCTCGAGTTCGCCCTCCTCGAGCAGGAAGGCCGGGTTCCGCGGTCTTCCAAGTGTGGCCTGCGAGCGCGTGAAAGTTTCGTAGACGAGGACGCCTGCCGGACGGAGTGCCTCGATGATCGCGGGGAAGAGGGCACGGTGCAGATAGTGGACGCAGACAATGACATCGTAGTGAGCGCGGCCCAGTGACGCCGCCTCCGCCTCCAGATCGACCGCGAGGGTGGAGATGGTGAGGCCCAGGGATGCCGCGGTGTCCTCGATCTGACCCAGCGCGTCGTGGTCACGGTCAATCGCCGTGACAGACAACCCGCGCCGTGCCAGCCACAGTGCGTGGCGGCCACGCCCGCAGGCCAGGTCCAGCGCCGTTCCCGAATGCGGGAGAAGGGTCGCATGATCAGTCAGCCAGGTGGCTGGCTCATCCACCGGGCTACCGTGGGACAACAGGTTCGCCAGGCGTTCTGCCCAGCATTTCGGCGAGCTTGTTTGCCCGTGCCAGTACTCCTGGCTGCTCGATCAGGAGCTGGCGATCGACGGTGTCGAATTCGAGGCTCATCACCAGCGTGTTCACCAGGTCTTCGTCGGTCATCACGGGCAGCCTGAGTGAGTTTGGTGCTGCACCCAGAAACATCGTGAGTGCCTGCTCGAGAGCCGGGCGCTGCTCATGCAAGGCCGTCCGCGCCGGTTCGTCCAGCAGTTCCGGGATTGGCTCGACTCGGGCCACGCGATACGCCTTGTCACCGGACTCACTCATGATGCGGAACTTGACGAAGCCGCGCACGACGATGTCGAACTCACCGTCCGGCTGGCGGTCATTGGCAACGACGATCGCGGCGCATCCAATGCCGAAAATCGGAGGCCGACCCTGGTAGTCAGCCTCGAAGCCTGGCTGGATCTGGACGATGCCTATTACCCGATTTCCGGCCAGGGCATCAGCAAGCATCTCCTTGTAGCGAGGCTCAAAGATATGCAGGGGAAGCTGCAGGTAGGGGAGCACCGCCACATTCGGCAGAGGGAACAGCGGAATCACCGCAGGGAGGTCCGGAACCGAGAGTGGCGTTATCTGTGCCGAGGCAGGCACTGGTGCAACGAGCCCAAGCACCAGGAGCAACTGGCAGATCAGGCGACCGGAAAGCCCCTGACTCGACATCACGTGGTGGGAGATCCTTCTTCTACGGGTGGATGACCAATCACTGCGCGAACAAAGGCATCCTCGGGGAGCGCGCCGAGTATTTCAATGCTTCCGTTGACCACGGTCTTGGGAACGCCTGTGACCCGATATTCCCTTGACAGCTCAAGGAACTCGGTCGCTTCCACACAAGTGGCGGTTATTAGGGGATTCGCAAGAGCCATCTTGTGAGCCATCGTGACGGCTCGCGGACAATGCGGACAGGTTGGTGTAACGAACACCTTTATATCCAATGGTTGGTCAACTGAACCTATGAGTGACCTGCTGTCCTCTGTCAGTTGCCCATCGTCTGTTCCGGCGGCGATGATCGCCTCGATCAGAGACATGAACTCATAGCCGGATGGCGCCCCGAGGAAGCGCATCCGCGTGTCCTGGCCATTGCGCATGACCACGATCTCCGGGACCCCGATGACTCCAAGGGCGAGTGCCCGATCTTTATCGAGGACGAAGTTCACTTCCTCGACAGTCACGCGATCATTGAGGCTCGCAACTTCATCCAGAATCTGTCTGGCGACCAGGGCGGACTCGGGGCCCCCGATGGTCTGAGTAAAAAGGAGCAGCCGAACGTCGTGTACGAGTCCCGTCAGGTGCTTCCGGACCGTCTCGCGGTCCTCGGCGCTCAAAAGAGCCATGTGCGGGGTCTCTCAGAACTTGAACAGGTCGTCAAAGGCTTTCCTGGCGCTGTCGGTCCGTGGAGCCGTGGTCTCCCGTTCGACCGTCGTCCTGGGCATGAAGAGCGTGCAGCCGTTGCGGGTGTTCTTGGGTGAAATCCGCGCCGGGATCGTCTCCATACACTCGAAAGTGCTGCTCGGATCGAATGACGTGCACTGGGCGCAGGTATGGGCTTCAGTGCCACAACGAGAGCAGCGGGTGTCGAATCCGACATCGGGGGGCATCACGTTTCCGCACTGCGTGCAGCGCACGACCTCGCGGTAGCCCGGCATATTGACGTGTTTTGGGCCATCCTGTGAAATACGGCGGGCCCCGGCGGGCGCGCCCGGTTCAGGGGCAGGCCGGGCGGGCGTCTTGGTCGGGCGGTCCCGGTCGTCGTCCTGGTAACCGCGCTGTTTGTACTTGCGGTCGCTCATCGGCGCATTCTAACCGTCTGGGCGGGCTACCTTGATCCTTTTTTCACAACGTGGTACAACCAGATCCCGTCACGAGAAACCCGATTCATTTACGGCAAATCGACCCTTCAGGCGCGCCTGAATAGGCGTACGCTCGCGGTCGCCCCACTTAGATGTCGCAGATATTTCGACCCAGCGCCAACACCCTTTCGAAGCTCAGTCTCTTCGTTGCCCTGTCAGCGGTCGCCGGACTGATTCTCGTGGCGGTGGTGTTGGGCCGTTCCTCGTACGTGACTCGTGCGAACGAGTTCGTCGAACAGCCCATCCAGTTCAGCCACCTGCATCACGTCAAGGATGACGGGATCGATTGCCGGTATTGCCACACGTCGGTCGAGACGTCGACGTTTGCCGGCATCCCGCCCACCAAGACTTGCATGAACTGCCACTCACAGCTGTTCAATACGGCACCCATCCTGGAACCGGTCCGGGCCAGCTTCCGCGATGACACCCCGTTGCGCTGGGTCCGGGTCCACGACCTGCCCGACTTCGTCTACTTCAACCACAGCATTCATGTGAAGAAGGGGATGGGGTGTGAAACCTGCCATGGCCGCGTTGACGAGATGCCGCTCATGCGACAGCAGAACACGCTTCAGATGCAGTGGTGCCTCGACTGTCATCGTGCCCCCGAGAACTTCGTCAGGCCACGCAGCGAGATCACGACGATGGGTTATCGACCGGCAGAGCCGCAGTCGGTGATCGGACCGCGGCTCGTCAAGGAATACGACATTCGTCCGAACACGAGCTGTTCGACGTGTCACCGGTAACGCGAACATGACCCAGCCGAAAGACATCGCCGCGCTGAGCGCCAAGCTCGAGGGAACCAGGGGACGCGAGTACTGGCGCAGCCTCGAGGCTCTGTCCGAGACTCCCGAGTTCAAAGAGTTCCTGCATCGCGAGTTTCCAACCAACGCCTCCGAGTGGCTCGACCCGGTCGGCCGCCGCGGCTTTCTGAAGTTGATGGGCGCCTCGCTGGCACTGGCGGGCGTCAGCGCCTGCACACGACAGCCAACCGAGGAGCTTGTTCCCTACGTGCGCCAGCCCGAAGAGCTGGTGATGGGGAAGCCGCTGTTCTACGCGACCGCCATGCCGATGAGCGGCGCAGGTATCGGCCTGCTCGTCGAGAGCCACGAAGGGCGCCCCACGAAGATCGAGGGCAATCCCGACCATCCGACAAGCCTGGGGGCAACCGATCTCTTTGCACAGGCTGCGATTCTCGGACTCTATGACCCTGATCGTTCGCAGACGCTGACCAATCTCGGCGAGATTCGCCCCTTCAGTGCGTTTGTGACTGCCGTCCGCCAGATGATGACGGCCCAGCAGGCGAGGCAAGGCGCTGGTTTGCGTCTGGTCACCGAGACCGTCGCGTCCCCGACACTGGCGTCCCAGATTCAGGAACTGCTCGCCGCCTACCCGCAGGCCAGGTGGGTGCAGTGGGAACCGTATGGCCCCCACAACGCACGAGAGGGTAGCCGTGTCGCGTTCGGCGAGTACCTGGGTGCGCAGTACTCGGTGGAGAAGGCCGACGTCATTCTTACGATCGACTCCGACTTTCTCGCCGCCGGTCCTTCAGGGCTGAAGAACGCGCGCGCCTTTGCGTCGCGCCGCCGCTTCGATAACACAGGCGCACCCGGTGCGCGCCTGTTCGCTGTCGAGAGCTCGCCCACCAACACCGGAACCAAGGCAGATCACCGTCTTCCGCTTCGTCCGGCTGAAGTTGAGGCAGTCGCTCGTGCCGTGGCGTCACAACTCGGGGTCGCTGGCGCCGGTGCTGCGACCGCACCGCAAGTCGCCGCTGCCTGGGTGACCGCAGTGGTTGCTGATCTCCAGGCGAATCGCGGCAAGGGTCTCATTGTGGTCGGCGACGCGCAGCCGCCCGCCGTACACGCCCTCGCCCATGCCATGAACGAAGCGCTGGGCAACGTCGGCCAGACGGTGACCTACACGCCGACGTCCGAGGCGGTGCCGTCGAACCAGCTCGCCGATCTGCGTCAGCTCGTGGCTGACATGAACGCGGGCTCTGTCGAACTCCTCCTCATCATCGGCGCGAACCCGGTCTATTCGGCCCCCGCCGATCTGAACTTTGCCGACGCCATGCAGAAGGTTGCTGTGCGTGCGCATCTTGGCCTCTATGAAGACGAGACGGCCGCGCTCTCGCACTGGCACATTCCAGAGACCCACTTCCTCGAAGCGTGGAGCGACGTCCGTGCCGACGAGGGCACGGTCTCGATCATCCAGCCGCTCATCGCGCCGCTCTACAGCGGCAAGTCTGCACACGAGGTAATCGCGGCGATCGGCCCCAACGGCGAACGATCGGGCTACGATCTGGTCCGCGCCTACTGGGCGGCACAGCGACTCCCGGGCGCCGAACCAGCAGACGTTCTTCCAGTCGCTCCAGCGCCGCGTCCGGCGGCCGCCGCGGTCGCCGCGCCCTCCGCGCCCCCAGCCACGCCCGCACCGGCCGCAGGCGCGACAAACCTGGTGCCCGGGGCCAACGGTGGTCCCACCGTCAACACCGCGCCAGCCACCTTTGCGCCGACACCGGAGCCCTCGCCGTTCGACAATGCCTGGAGGAAGTGGTTGCACGACGGCCGCATCCCGGGCACCGCGTTTGAACCCCGCTCGGCCAGTGCGACCGGAACAATCCCGGCCGCAACAGCGGTGGCGGCAGCGGGTGACGTCCTCGACATCACCTTCCGCGTCGATCCCAGCGTGCACGACGGTCGCTTCGCCAACAACGCCTGGCTGCAGGAGCTGCCGAAGTCGCTGACCAAGCTGACGTGGGACAACCCGGCATTGATGGCGCCTGGGACGGCCGCGCGTCTCGGGCTCGTCAACGGCGACGTCGTTGAGCTCAAGCAGGGCGAGCGGACGCTGCGGCTTCCGGTCTGGATTTCGCCCGGCCATGCGCAGGACACGCTGACGCTCTCGGCCGGCTACGGCCGCACGCGTGCAGGTCGGGCCGCCAACGGCATCGGCTTCAACGTGAACGTGCTGAGGACCTCCGCCGCGCTCGATACGGTGTCCGGCGTGCAGCTCGTCAAGACCGGCGACACCTACGAACTCGCGTGCACGCAGGATCACTGGGCGCTTGAAAACGATCGCCACCTCATTCGCGTGGCGACGACCACTGAGTTCGCCGCCAACCCCGAAGTCTTCAAGGAGATGGAGGAGGAGGCGCCCAAGACCCTGACGATGTATGCCGATCGCAGCAAGACCGGATACGCGTGGGGCATGGCGATCGACCAGAACGTCTGTACCGGCTGTAATTCCTGCGTCGTGGCCTGCCAGGCCGAGAACAACGTTCCCGTCGTCGGGAAGGAGCAGGTGCTCAACGGCCGCGAGATGCACTGGCTGCGCCTTGACCGCTACTACGGCGGCAATCCAGACACGCCAGAGACCTACCACCAGCCGATGCCCTGTCAGCAGTGCGAGACGGCGCCGTGCGAGGTGGTGTGCCCGGTGGCGGCGACCACGCACAGCGACGAAGGCCTGAACGACATGGTCTACAACCGCTGCGTCGGCACGCGCTACTGCTCGAACAACTGTCCCTACAAGGTGCGGCGATTCAACTTCCTGCTCTATCAGGACTGGGATACGCCGAGCCTGAAGCTCCAGCGCAATCCCGACGTGACCGTGCGCAGCCGCGGCGTGATGGAGAAGTGCACCTACTGTGTGCAGCGGATCAATCACGCGCGGGTGTCGGCCAAGCTCGAGGATCGTGAGATTCGCGACGGCGAGGTGCTGACCGCGTGTCAGTCGGCGTGCCCGACCGAGGCGATTGTGTTCGGGAACCTGAACGACCCGAACAGCCGGGTCTCGCAGTTGAAGAGCAGCACGCGGAACTACTCGCTGCTGGCCGAACTCAATACGCGGCCGCGGACCACCTATCTGGCCATCGTTCGCAACCCGAACACGCAGCTCGAGCCAGCCGGCGCGGCACGCACCGAAGGTGAAGGGTAATGGCTGAAACGCAGCACAAGGTGCAGCACACCGGCGGCGACGCGGCACTGGCCGCGCTGCACGCGCGGACGCCGGCGGTCATTGCGCCCGGACACTCGTTTGAGTCGGTCACCGAGTCGATCAGCCACATCGTGCTGTCGAAGCGGACACCGATTGGCTGGTTCTTCGGCTTCGCGATCGCGTTTGCGCTCCTGATGCTCCTGAACGTGACCATCGCCAAGCTCCTGCTGACCGGCATCGGGATCTGGGGCAACAACGTCCCGGTCGGCTGGGCGTTCGACATCATCAACTTCGTGTGGTGGATCGGTATCGGCCACGCCGGAACACTGATCTCCGCCATCCTCCTGCTGTTCAGGCAGCAGTGGCGCACCTCGATCAACCGCTTCGCCGAAGCGATGACGCTGTTTGCCGTGGCGTGCGCGGCGATGTTCCCGCTGCTCCACACCGGCCGTCCGTGGCTGGCCGTCTACTGGCTGTTCCCGTATCCCAACACCATGGGTCTGTGGCCGCAGTTCAGAAGCCCGCTGATCTGGGACGTGTTCGCCGTCTCGACCTACGGCACAGTCTCGGCGCTGTTCTGGTTCACCGGGCTCGTGCCCGACATGGCGACGCTCCGGGACCGGGCGAAATCGAGGACCGCGAAGGTCATCTTCGGGATGCTCTCGCTCGGCTGGCGCGGGTCCGCCCGGCACTGGCACCGTTACGAGATGGCCTACCTGCTCCTGGCGGGTATCTCGACGCCTCTGGTGCTGTCCGTGCACTCGGTGGTGAGCTTCGACTTCGCGGTGTCGGTGCTGCCCGGGTGGCACGCGACGATCTTCCCGCCCTACTTCGTGGCCGGCGCGATCTATTCCGGCTTTGCGATGGTGATGACGCTGGCGATCCCGCTGCGCAAGTACTACCAGCTCGACGGGTTCATCACGATGCGGCACATCCACAACATGACCAAGGTCATGCTGGTGACGGGGATGATCGTCGCCTACGGGTATGCCAACGAGGCGTTTTTCGCCTGGTATGCCGGCAACACCTACGAGAGCGCGATGATGTGGAACCGTATGACCGGTGACTACGCGTTCTTCTACTGGTCGCTCATCGCCATCAACGCGGTGATGATCCAGTTGTTCTGGTTCCGCAGCGTGCGCGACAACATTCCGCTGCTCTTCGTGCTGTCGCTGCTGGTCAACGTCGGCATGTGGCTCGAGCGCTTCATCATCATCGTCACGAGCCTTTCCCACGACTTCCTCCCCTCGTCCTGGGATCTCTACACACCGACGCGCTGGGACTTCGCGATGTTTGCCGGGACGATCGGGCTGTTCCTGTCGCTGTTCTTCCTCTTCATCCGCTTCCTGCCGGCGCTGGCCATCTTCGAGATGCGCACGATTACCCCGGAAGCGAAGCTGAAGATGGAGCATCACGGTTAATCCGATGTCGCACGCAGAAACGCCCTCATCGCTCTACGGCCTGATGGCCGAGTTCGAGACAGCCACCGAGCTGGTGCATGCCACCGAACGGGCACGCCTGGCCGGCTACCGGAAGATGGACGCCTTTTCGCCGATTCCGATCGAGGAGTTGAGCGAGGCGCTCGATCTGCCACGCACGCGCCTCCCGAAGCTGGTGTTCATGGGCGGACTGGTCGGCGGGCTCGCCGGCTTCGGCCTCCAGGTGTGGGCTTCGACGACGGCCTACCCGATGAATATCGGCGGCCGTCCTGATCTGAGCTGGCCGCAGTTCATCCCGGTCACGTTCGAAACCACCGTGCTTGGCGCCGCCCTGTCGGCGTTCATCGGGATGTGGGCGCTCAACAAGCTGCCGCAGCCGTATCACCCGGTGTTCAACGTCCCCAGTTTCGCGCGCGCCTCGACCGACCGTTTCTTCCTGTGTATCGAGTCGGCGGATCCATTGTTTGACCGGAACGGGACCGCTGCGTTTCTGAAGAACCTTCATCCGCTGGGAGTCTCCGAAGTTGCGCCGTAACGCTCTCACGCTGCTCGTCGTGACGCTGGGCGTCGTGCTCGCCGCGTGTCGCCAGGACATGCACAACGGCCCGCGCTACCGCCCGCTGCAGTCCACAACGTTTTTCGCCAACGGCAGCTCATCCCGCATGGTGGTTGCCAACACGGTTGCGCGCGGCCAGCTCAACGAAGACCGCCACCTCTACGAGGGCGTCGTCGATGGTCGTCCGGCAGAGACGTTCCCGATGCCAGTGACCGCCGACGTGATGGCGCGCGGCCACGAGCGGTTCGATGTCTTCTGTTCCCCGTGCCACGGGATGACCGGCGTCGGCAACGGCATGATCGTGCAGCGCGGCTTCCGGCAGCCACCGTCGTTTCACGATGAGCGCCTGCGAAACGCGCCCGTCGGCTACTACTTCGACGTCATGACCAATGGCTTCGGGATGATGCAGGATTACGCTGCACAAGTGCCGGTCGCGGATCGCTGGGCCATTGCCGCCTATATCCGCGCGCTGCAGACCTCTCGGTCCGCAACCGTCGCAGATGTCCCCGCGGATCGCCGCGCTGACCTGGATCGTCCGGCGGGCGCGGCAGCCGAGGCACCGGCAGGGGAGGCACGATGAGCACCGCCGCGACCACCTTCAATCCTCCGGCCGAGCTCGGGGCCTACCGTTCGAAGTCCCTCATCGCTGGTGGCATCGGCCTGGCCCTCTGCGCGGTGAGCTTTGTCGTCGATGGCAGCGGGCACTTCTTCCGCTCGTGGCTCACCGCCTTCATGCTGTTCCTGGGCATCGCGCTCGGTTCCACGGCACTCATCATGATCCAGCACCTCTCCGGTGGTGCGTGGGGCGTGTTCCGCCGTGTGTTCGAGGCGTCCAGTCGCACGCTGCCGCTGCTCGCGGTGCTCTTTGTCCCGATCCTCTTCGGCACGAGCCAGTTGTACCCGTGGGCGCACCCCGACCTCGTGGCCTCCGACCACATCCTGAACCACCGCGCGCCCTACCTGAACATGACGTTCTGGGTCGCGCGCGCGCTGGTCTACTTCGCCGGCTGGATCACGCTGTCCCTGGTGCTGAGCCGACTGTCGCGCGTGCAGGACACCGGCGATCTGAACGTCAACCAGACGATTCAGCGTGTCAGCGGCGCCGGGCTGGTGTTCTATGCCCTGACCATCACCTTTGCGGGCATCGACTGGATCATGGCCCTGAACCCGCACTGGTACTCGACGCTCTTCGGGTTCCTGATGCTCGGCGGGCAAGGCCTCTCCGCCCTGGCCTTCACCATCGTGATCTCGCGCCTGCTCGTCGGCAAGGAGCCGATGTCGACGCTGCTCAAGCCGAGTCACTTCCACGACCTCGGCAAGCTGATGTTCGCCTTCGTGATGCTCTGGGCCTACTTCAACTTCTCGCAGTTCCTGCTGACCTATGCCGCGAATCTCATCGAAGAGATTCCCTACATGCTGGCGCGCATCAACAACGGCTGGCAGTATCTGGCACTGTTTCTCGCCATCTTCCACTTCGCGGTGCCGTGGCTCGTGCTGTTGTCGCGCGACCTGAAGCGCACGCCGCACCGGCTCGTGGTGGTCGCGCTGTGGCTGCTCTTCATGCGCTACGCCGACCTCTTCATGATGGTGTCGCCGGAGTTCGCGGCGACGGGACAGAACCTCCACCTCGAAGCCGGTGAGCATGCGAGCCACTTCTTCGTGCGGCTGTCCGATCTGGCGGCGCCGCTGGCGATCGGCGGTTTCTGGCTCTGGATGTTCTTCACCCAGCTCGCGCAGCGACCGCTCCTCGCCCTGGGCGACCCGTATCTCCGCGAGTCACTCGAATCGTCGGGAGGCCACTGATGTCTGATCACTCCGCACATCACGGTCATCACGACGCGGACGCTGAGTACCTCGCGACGCCGGGGTCGACCTACGAACACACCGACGCAGACGTCGGCACCACCGTACGGTTCGGCGTCTGGCTGCTGGTGATCGCCGTCGTGACGCACCTCGCCCTTGCCGGGGCGTTTGCGGGCGCAATCTCGTGGACGAAGGAAACCGGCGAGCAGCGCTACCCGCTCGCAGCAGGGCAACAGGCTCCGCTGCCGCCGGCTCCGCAGCTGCAGCAGTATCCCGATCGCGAGATGACGGCATTCCGCAGAACCGACGCGGGAACGCTCGCCAGCTACGGATGGGTTGATCGGGCGACCGGCCGGGTGCATATCCCGATCGACGAGGCGATTCGCCTGACCCTCGAGCGCGGCTTGCCCGCACGTCAGCAGGACGCGGCAGCAGAGAAGCCAGGCATGCTCGCCACCGACTCCAGCTCGGGACGGCTGCTGGAACAGCGGAAGTAGCAGGCTCCCATGATGATCCAGGTTGCTCTCATCACTCGACTCGCGCGCGCGGTACGCACCGGCGTCTCGGTTGGCGTGTGCCTGACGATCCTGGGTGTGGGCGGGGCGTGGGCCCAGACGCCAAACTTCCTGTCGGGGTTCAACAACGACAAGAGCGGCATCGTCTCGTCAGAGCGACCCGCCATCCTCAAGGACGTCAGCTTCAGCCAGCGCTTGAACGAGCAGCTGCCGCTTGATGCCTCGTTCCTCGACGAGTCAGGCCGAAGGGTCCAGCTCGGTGAGTACTTTGGCGGCACCAAGCCGGTCATCCTGGCGTTTGTCTACTACCAGTGCCCGATGCTGTGCATCCAGGTGATGAACGGCATTTCGAGTTCCCTGCGAGCGCTGTCATTCGAGGCGGGCAAGGACTTCGATGTCGTGCTGGTGAGTTTCGACCCGCGTGACACACCGGCTGCGGCCGCCGAGAAGAAGCGCACCCACCTCGACTACTGGGCGGCGCAGTCGACCGCATCAGGCTGGCACCTGCTCACCGGTGACGAAGCGACCATCGCCCGCGTCACCCAGGCTGCGGGATTCAGTTATCAATGGGACGACCTGACGCAGCAGTTTGCTCACGTCAGCGGCGTGCTGGTGGTGACGCCTGAGGGACGGTTGTCCCGGTATTTCTACGGTGTCGAGTATTCGCCGAAGGAACTGCGCCTGGCACTGGTCGAGTCGGGGCAGGGAAACATCGGCTCGGTCATCGACGAGCTGTTGCTCTACTGCTATCACTACGATCCCGCCAGCGGCCGGTACGGCGTGATCGTGATGAACCTGATCCGGGCGGGCGGTGTGCTGACGGTGGCATTCATCCTCGGGGTGATGTTCCTGACGCGCCGCCGCGATTCCCACACGCCCCTCGAAGGTCGCACCTAAGCTTATGTTTGGAGTTCCGCTCTTTCCGCCGCAGGCGTCCACCATCGCACCACAGGTGGACAACCTCTACTTCTTCATCGTCGCCGTCACGGCGTTCTTCGCCTTGCTGGTCTCGGCGCTCGTGATGTTCTTCGCGATCAAGTACCGCGACGACAGCGGCCTGAAGGTGGGGGCGGATATTCACGGATCGGTGCCGCTTGAAGTCGGCTGGTCACTGATTCCCTTCGTGATTGCCATGGTGATCTTCGCCTGGTCATCGGTGGTCTACTTCCAGTCGGTTCGCCCGCCCGACCAGACGCTCGAAATCTACGCCACCGGCAAGCGCTGGATGTGGCGATTCCAGCACACCGACGGCATGCGTGAGATCAACACGCTGCACGTTCCTCTGGGCCGGCCGATCAAGGTCACCTTCACTGCCGAGGACGTGCTTCACGACCTCTATATCCCGGCGTTCCGGGTCAAGGCCGACGCGATTCCCGGGCGCTACAGCTCGATCTGGTTTCAGCCCACCAAGACCGGCGAGTACCACTTGTTCTGCGCCGAGTACTGCGGCACCAAGCACTCGGGGATGATCGGGACGGTGTACGTGATGGAGCAGGACGCCTATCAGGCGTGGCTCGCCGGCGGCGGCGTCACCGGTGGCACGATGCAGGCGCGTGGTGAACAGCTCTTCCAGCAGCTGGCCTGCAACACCTGCCACCGCAACGACAACACCGGCCGCGGCCCGTCGCTGGCCGGGCTCTTCGGAGCGCCGGTGAAGCTTGCCAACGGCCAGACGGTGGTCGCAGACGAGGGCTACATCCGCGAGTCGGTCCTCACTCCGCAGATGAAACTGGTGGAAGGATACGGTCCACTGATGCCGACCTTCCAGGGTCTGGTGAATGAAGACGGAATGTTGAGCCTGATTGAGTACGTGAAGTCGCTGTCAGGCAGCGGCGCGGCAACGCAGGCGAGCGCGGCGGGTGCGGTTGCGCCGGCCGCCGGGCCACGATAGGGCCGCAGGGTGACCAAAGGTAGGAACGTATGACGACGACAACGGTGATCGAGTCACCGGTCAATTATCTCAACGTCAAGCACACCGTGGCGTCGTGGCTCCTGACCAAGGACCACAAGCGCATCGGCCTGATGTACATGGCCGTGGTCACGCTGGGTTTCCTCGTCGGCGCGGTCTTCGCCGCCGGTATTCGTCTCGAACTCGCCACGCCGCAGGGCGACCTGGTGTCGAGCGACACGTACAACCGCATGTTCACCATGCATGGCGTCGCCATGGTGTTCTTCGTGCTGATTCCGGCCGTGCCGGCCATTCTCGGCAACTTCGTTCTGCCCCTGATGCTCGGGGCCAAGGACGTGGCGTTCCCGAAGATCAACCTGCTCAGCTGGTACGTGTTCGTGGTCGGGATGATCCTCACGTTTGGCGCCATGCTGACCGGTGGCGTCGATACCGGCTGGACATTCTATCCGCCGTACAGCACCGACCAGTCGGACAGCAATGTCTTCCTGACGGGCCTTGGCGTCTTCGTTACGGGGTTCTCGTCGATCCTCACCGGGCTCAACTTCATGGTGACGATCCACAGGATGCGCGCCCCCGGCCTTACGTGGTTCCGGCTGCCGCTCTTCGTGTGGGCGGTCTACGCCACGAGCCTCGTGCAGATTCTCGGAACGCCGGTGATCGCCATCACGGTGCTCATGCTCGCGCTCGAGCGTGTGGCCGGCCTTGGCATCTTCGATCCGACGCTCGGTGGCGACCCCGTGCTCTTCCAGCACCTGTTCTGGTTCTACTCGCACCCGGCCGTCTACATCATGATCCTGCCGCCGATGGGTGCGATCAGCGAGGTCATCGCCTGCTTCTCCCGTAAGCAGGTGTTTGGCTACTCCTTCGTCGCGTTCTCGAGCCTGGCGATCGCTGTGTTCGGCTTCCTCGTGTGGGCCCACCACCTGTTCGTGGCTGGCATTTCACCCTACTCGGCAATGGTCTTTTCAATCCTGACCTATGCCGTGGCGGTGCCGTCGGCCGTGAAAACCTTCAACTGGACCGCCACGATGTACAAGGGCGCCATCTGGTGGAAGGCCCCGATGATCTGGGTGTTCGGGTTCCTGGGGCTGTTCCTCATCGGCGGTCTGACGGGTCTCTTCACCGCCTCCCTCGGCGTCGACATCCACATCCACGACACCTACTTCGTCGTCGCCCACTTCCACTACATCATGGTGGGCGGGGCGATCATGGGGTACTTCGCCGGCCTGCACTTCTGGTGGCCGAAGATGACCGGTCGGATGTACTCGGACGCGGCGGCAAAGGTCGCCGCGGTGCTGGTGTTCGTCGGGTTCAACCTGACGTTCTTCCCCCAGTTCATCCTGGGTTATCTCGGCATGCCGCGTCGGTACCACATGTATCCACCGGAATTTCAGGTGCTGAACGTGATGTCGACCGGTGGCGCCATGATTCTTGGCGTTGGCTACCTGCTCCCGATGATCTACTTCACCTGGTCGTTCTTCTACGGTGAGAAGGCCGGCGCGAATCCGTGGCTTGCGACGGGGTTGGAGTGGACGACGCAGTCGCCGCCGCTTCCGGAAAACTTCCCGGACACGCCGATCGTCACCGAAGGGGCCTACGACTACGCGAAGCGGGAGACCAGAGTTGCCTAACGGACTAGCCGCGCACGCTGACGACCACGTCCACGCGCATCACCCGGCGCAGCAGCATCACTTCGAGACCCTGCAGCAGCAGGCCGAGGCGTCCACGCTCGGTATGTGGATCTTTCTCGTGACCGAAGTGATGTTCTTCGGCGGACTGTTCACCGCCTACATGATCTATCGCCTCTGGTATCCAGAGGCCTGGGCGGAAGGCAGCCGCGAACTCGACATCCAGCTCGGCGGTTTCAACACGGTCGTCCTGATCGGCAGCAGCTTGACGATGGCGATGGCGGTTCGCGCGGCACAGACAGGCCGACGCATCGCAACCGTCGTGCAGTTGATCGCCACGATGGTCCTCGGCCTGACGTTTCTCGTCGTCAAGTTCTTCGAGTACAAGCACAAGTACGAGCTGAACCACATCCCGGGGCCGAACTTCACGTTCGAGGGCCCGCACGCCGATCAGGTGCAGATCTTCATCTCGCTCTACTTCGCGATGACGGGCCTGCACGCGCTGCACATGGTCATCGGGTTCGGCATCATGAGCGTCATTCTCTGGATGGCGTGGAAGAACCGGTTCTCCCCCGAGTGGTATACGCCGGTCGAGTTGACCGGTCTCTACTGGCACTTCGTCGACATCGTCTGGATTTTCCTGTTCCCGCTGCTCTACCTCGTCGACCGCGCGGGACACTTCGCTTAAGCGCGCCATGTCAGGACATATCTCTCCGACCAGCACGTATTACGGCATCTTCGGCGCGTTGATGGTGCTCACCGCCGTCACCGTAGGCGTGGCGTTCGTCAATCTGGGCTCGCTCAACTTTCCGGTTGCCATCGCGATCGCCGTCACCAAGGCTACGCTCGTCGTCCTGTTCTTCATGCACGTGAAGTACAGCAGCAGGCTGACGAAGCTGATCGTCGGGATGGCGTTCTTCTTCCTGTTCATCATGTTCGGGTTGACGTTGACCGACTATCTCTCTCGCGGCTGGTACACCTCGCCGCGTGGCTCGACGACGGCAGGCACCCAGCCGACGGTGAACGAACCCGGCCGCGCGGCGCCTGCGCCCGCTCCTGCGGCTGAGGGTCGTTAGACCACGCAGGACGCACGGCGGGTCGTTCCGACCCGCCCTACAGATAGACGGACGTAGGCCGGGTCCAGCGGACCCGGCGATCAGGGTTCCGTCGTACGTAGTCCGGGTCCGCAGGACCCGGCAATCAACGAACGATCGTCACCGCCAGGTCGCGATTGCCGATCGCGACGTTCCCGCTGATATCGGTCGCCAGAATCCGGAGCGTGTAGTCTCCGGGCGCAAGGGCGTCTGTGTCCCACACTCCGGCGCGCGCCGCGCCGTTTCTCATCTCGTTGGTCACTTCGTAGAGGAAGCGCGTCCGGCGACGCCCGAAGAAGGGGATGCCGCTGCCGGGCGCGTAGGCCAGGCGTGCCGCGTCCTCGCTCGGGAACAGGCGATCGAACCTGAGCGTCTCGCGCATCTCGCTGAACCAAGGCGCAGGATGGCCATCCGACCCCAGCACCTGATAGCCAAGCCGATAGAGTCCAAGACGCCGGTCGGAGCGGTTCCCGTCGGCCTGGTCCCACGCGTCGACGACGATGCGTACAGGCCCGGTCACGGTGAGACGCCCGCGTGCTCGGGTCTTGAACTCGTTACCTGTGCTGTCGAGCAGGTGAATACCGCGTTGCGCGATGGTCGGCTGCACAGTGTCCCTGAATTGCACGAGGCGGGCAGCGAGCGGGTTGATCTCCTCGCGGGGCCATCCCACGTTCAGGTGGACGTGGTTGAAGGCGTTGGTCGTGCCCATCGCTTCGCCAACGGCATAGCGCGAGCCACGCTTCACGCGAACCCGCACGAGCTTTCCGAGGTCATCGAACGACGGCGCGAGACGTTCATCGTTGAACAATCCGGTGCGCGTCCGGCCCACGCGCTGGTGCACGTAGACGATTGGCCCGAGTCGCAGCGACTCGTTCAGCGTGTCGAAGTCGGAGGTGGCGACGGGATCGGTGACCACCCCGTCGCGTACCGCCCGCACCGGCGTTCCCTGTTCCGCGCGGACGTCGAGGCCGGCGTGGAACCGCTCTTCGCCCTCTCCGCCGCGCATCTCGCCCATCGTGCCGGTGATTTCGAACGGCCCCTCCTGCGGGTGAACAGGCCAGAGCAGGGGGGTCTGCGCGAATGTGTCGAAGTCAAAGCCGGGTAGCACGCGCGGCGAGGCCGGCAGACGCACTGCGCCGTATCCGCTGGCGTCGATGACGCGCACCAGCGCATTTCTGCGGTCCGAGACGACCAGGGTCGATGATGGGACAGGGGAGGGCAGTGGCGGCACCAGCAGCGTAATGCCAGCGAGGGTTCGGAATCGTGCCTCGGCGCCGCTGCCATCTGAAAATCCTGCAGTCGAACCGGCAAGGATCCTGGCCCGCACTCCGGGCTGGATCTCGATCACCCGCCCCGCCTCGTCGACGACATACAGCATGCCCGACGCGTCAACTGCGACGCCGGTCGGTCGGAACACCCCGCTCGGCGGGAGGGGAGTCACCGTGGTCACGATGCCGGCAGGCGAGATCATCCGGAGCGCGTTGTTGCCGGTGTCGGCAACGTAGACCGTGCCCCGGGCGTCTACCGCAACGCCGCACGGCGTGTCGAAACGAGCGTTGGCAGCGGGTCCGTCGACGGATCCGAAGATCCCTCTTCCGGCCAGCGTGGTCACCGCACCGTCCGGACTGATTCTCCGGATGCGGTCGTTATAGGTGTCGGCGACGAGCAGCGAACCGTTCGCGGCCACGGCCAGACCGAGGGGGCCGTTGAACCGGGCGTCGGCACCTGTGCCGTCGGCGAATCCCGCGGTCCCGCTCCCAGCGAGGGTCGAGACAGTTCCATCGGCGGAGATGCGGCGGATGACGTTGTTGGCGGTGTCGGCGACGTAGACGGTTCCGTCTGGGGCGACTGCCACGCCCGATGGCGTATCGAATCGAGCGCTCGCCGCCGGCCCGTTGGTGAGCCCGCGGTCGGTTCCCGCAAACGTTGAGACCGTGCCGTCGGGAGCGATGCGCCGGATGCGGTGCCCGGCGCCGTCGGCCACGAGCACGCTGCCGTCTTGAGTTGCCGCGACACCGAATGGGTCAGCCAGACGCGCACGGCCAGCCCCGCCGTCGCGAACGCCAGGGATGCCGTCGCCCGCCAGCACGTGCACCCGCGCCACCCAGTTCGCGTCCAGGCTTGGAAGTGACTGTGTTCTAAGGAGATACCACGCTGCGCCCGCGGTAACCGCGGCCAGCGCCAGTGCGCTCCAGGCCCACCGGTACGTAGGCCGGGTCCGCTTTGTGGACCCGGCGTTCACGGAGGCCCCGTTCATCTCTTCGATGTATCGGCGGGTCGGAGGGGTCAGACCGAGGTCTGACCCTGGTCTGACCCTGGTCTGACCCCGGTCTGACCCCGGTCTGACCCCGCGCGCGCCTGCTGGGCTCGGGCCAGCTGCTCGAGCAGGGGCTCGGTCTGCTCGAGCGACAGGCACGCGTCGGTCACGCTCTGGCCATAGACCGGAGTCTGGCCGGCCTTGATGTCCTGACGGCCTTCCACCAGGTGACTCTCGAGCATGACGCCGAAGATCTGACGCGACCCCGCGGCCACTTGCTCGGCGACCGAGCCGGCCACGACCGCCTGGCGTCGGTGATCCTTCTCGGAGTTCCCGTGCGAGCAGTCGATCATCACGCTCTCACGCAGTCCGGCGGCGCGCAGCTTGGTCGAGACGTCCGTCACGTGGGCCGCATCGTAGTTCGGTCCCGTGCTGCTGCCACCGCGAAGGATCACGTGACACGTGTCGTTGCCGGTCGTCTGGAAGATGGCCGCGACACCCTGCTTGGTGACCGACGGAAACCAGTGCGGCGAGCGGGCAGCCAACACCGCGTCCACCGCCGTCTTCACCGTCCCGTCGGTGCCGTTCTTGAAGCCGACAGGCATCGACAGACCCGACGCCAGCTCACGGTGAATCTGGCTTTCTGTCGTGCGCGCGCCGATAGCGACCCAGGCGGTGACGTCGGCGATGTGCTGCGGAATCTGCGTGTCGAGGAACTCCGACGCTGTCGCCAGGCCCAGCTCGTTGATATCGAGCAGAAGCCGGCGTGCCAGCCGCAGTCCCTTGTTGATGTGGTAGCTCTCGTCAAGGTCCGGATCGTTGATGAGACCCTTCCAGCCGACCGACGTTCGCGGCTTCTCGAAGTAGGTCCGCATCACGATGATCAGGCTGTCTTCAAAACGATCGGCCAGCCGCTTCAGCCGTCCGGCGTACTCGATGGCGGCCGAGGTGTCGTGGATGGAGCAGGGACCGGCGATGACGACCAGGCGCGGGTCAGCCGCGGTGATGGCGTTGGCGATGAGGCTCCGTGCGTTCGAGACGACGTTGGAGGCCCGCTCCGTCAGCGGCATCTCCTCGAGCAGGATTGCCGGTGGAATCAGGGGGCGGACTTGGGTGATCCGGAGGTCGTCAGTCGGTCGAAACATCGTCCTTCAATTATCCCCCGACCACCCACCACTCACTACCCACCACCAACCAGCAACCAGCAACCTGGAACTAGCAACCAGGAACTAATCCAACTCCTCGTCCTTCGTCTCCCGAATCGCCAAGAGGCCGACCAGCGTGAGGGCGGCGGCTGCCGTCAGGTAATAGCCGACGTATTGCAGCCCGTAGCGACCCGCCAGATAGGTGGCAATGTAGGGGGCCAGCGAGGCGCCGAAGATCCCGGCCATGTTGAAGGTCAGTGAGCTGCCGGTGTAACGAACCGACGTCGGGAACAGCTCTGACAACACGGTGCCGAGCGGACCGTAGGTGAGACCCATCAAGGAAAGCCCGACGGCCAGGGTCAAGCCGGCGCCAAGGACCGTGGGCTGGAACATCGGCGCGAACACCAGGCCAAACAACCCGATGGCAACCGTCACCCAGATGAGCGTGATCCGTCGTCCTCGCGTGGCGAGAACGGCACCGACGGGAATGAAGATGGCGAAGAAGATGACGCCGAAGAGCTGAATCAGCAGGAACTGCGTGCGTGTGAATCCGAGCGCCGTCGTGCCCCATGTCAGTGCGAACACGGTCATCAGGTAGAACAGCACGAAGGTGGCCAACGACGCCAGCGTCCCCACGACCAGCGTGCCGGGATACTCGCGGAGCACCTCGAGCATCGGTACGCGGACGCGCTTGCCACGCGTCAGCGCCTCACGGAAGACCGGCGTTTCGGTGATGGTGAGGCGTACGTAAAGGCCGACCAGCACCAGCACCGCGCTCGCCAGGAAAGGGATGCGCCAGCCATAGGAGAAGAACTGCTCGTCGGTCATCCACCGCGACAGCACGAGAAAGATCCCGCCCGAGAACAGAAAGCCGATCGGCGCCCCCAGCTGCGGGAACATGCCGTACCACGCGCGCTTGCCAGGAGGCGCGTTCTCGACAGCCAGCAGTACTGCGCCGCCCCATTCACCGCCGAGGCCCAGCCCCTGACCGAAGCGACACGTTGCGAGTAACAGCGGCGCCATCACGCCGATCGACGCATAGGTAGGCAGCAAGCCAATCACCACCGTCGACACCCCCATCGTCAAAAGGGCGGCGACCAGCGTCGTCTTGCGGCCGATGCGGTCACCAAAGTGGCCGAACAGTGCCGACCCGATCGGTCGCGCCAGGAAGGCGATGCCGAAGGTGGCCAGTGATGCCAGGGTTGCCGAGGTCGGATCCGTGGACGGAAAGAACAAACGCGGGAAGACCAGCACCGCGGCCGTCGCGTAGATATAGAAGTCGAAGAACTCGATGCTCGTCCCGATCAGGCTGGCGAAAAGCACCTGCGCGGGACTGTTGACCGGCTTTTCCATCGGTCAGCGAGCTTAGCAGGATACGGCCCCGGACGAGATATCATCACCCGACCCGACTCGATGGATACAGCGGTCGTCACAACGACCTTTTCGCCTCGCGCCGACGCGTTTGACCGCGCCGACACCCGACGCCGCGTCCGGGCCATTCTCGTCGGCTCGATGGGAAATCTCATCGAGTGGTTCGACGTCTACGCCTACGCTGCCTTCGCGCTCTACTTCGCGGCGTCCTTCTTTCCCAACAGCGATCCCGTTGCCCAGCAACTCTCGGCGGCTGCCGTGTTCGCCGTGGGGTTTGTGGCGCGCCCATTTGGCGGGCTCCTGTTCGGACACCTGGCCGACAAACATGGCCGGCGCAACGCGCTGACATGGTCCGTGCTGCTCATGTGCTTCGGGTCGCTGATGATTGCCGTATCACCGACCTACGCGAGCATCGGCGTCGGAGCCCCGCTCATCCTGACCATCGCCCGTGTCCTGCAGGGAATCAGTCAGGGCGGGGAGTACGGCACCAGCGCCACCTACCTGTCAGAGGTCGCGCATCCGGAGCGACGAGGCTTCTACTCCGGCGTCTGGTACATGACGCTCATCGGCGGCCAGCTCTGCGCCATCACCCTGCTCCTCGTGTTGCAGAAGATCTTTCTGACGCCCGACCAGCTCCGTGCCTGGGGCTGGCGGATTCCTTTCGTCATCGGTGCGGCGCTGGCCATCTACACGATGTTCATGCGCCGCGACATGCACGAGAGCGAGCACTACACCGAGGCGGCGAGGCTGAAGAAGACCAACATCGGCTTCAGGGAGTCGATGCGTCACTGGAAGACGATGCTCCTCGTTGTCGGGATCACGGTCGGTGGGACCTCCGCGTTCTACACCTACACGACCTACATGCAGAAGTTCCTCAGGCTGTCGGTGGGCCTCACCGACAACCAGACGACAACCATCGTGACGATCTCGCTGCTCGTCGCCATCATCCTGCAGCCAATCTGCGGTGGCTTGTCGGACAGGATTGGACGCAAGCCGCTGCTTGTGACCTTCGGAATACTTGGCACCATCTTCACCTATCCGCTTCTGACAACGATCCAGAACACCAAGAGTCCGATCGTCGCCGGTCTGCTCATCTGCTCGGCGTGGGTCATCGTCAGCGGGTATACATCGGTCACGGCCATCGTCAAGGCCGAGATGTTTCCGACCAATGTGCGCGCGCTTGGTGTGGGGCTGCCGTATGCGCTCACCGCATCGATCTTCGGCGGCACAGTTGACTCTGTCGCGCTGGGGTTCAAGAACGCAGGCCATGAGACCTGGTTCTTCTGGTACGCCACCATCTGCATCTTCATCTCACTGCTGTTCTACCTGTTCATTCCTGACATGAAGCACAACTCGCGCATGGAGCATCACGCCTGACGCCCGCGGCCAGACTTCGAGCATTGCTTGCCCGTCCGGGCATTCTTGTCATGCCGGGGTGTCACGACGCGATGTCAGCCCGGCTGATCGAGGAAGCCGGCTTCGAGCTGGGCTTCATGAGCGGGTTTGCCGTGTCTGCCGCGCGTCTGGGCATGCCGGACACCGGGCTCATCTCCTACGGCGAGCTCGTCGATCAGGGCCAGAACATCTGCCGGGCCGTATCGATCCCGATGATTGGCGATGGCGACACCGGCTTTGGCAGCGCGCAGAACATCAAGCGCACGGTCCAGGGTTATGCGAGAGCCGGGTTTGCCTGCATCATGCTCGAGGACCAGGTGGCGCCCAAGCGTTGCGGCCACACAGAAGGGAAGTCCGTCGTCGGTCGCGACGAGGCGCTGACGCGCATTCGTGCCGCGGTGGATGCGCGCGATGCCGGCGACGACATCCTGATCATGGCAAGGACAGACGCCCGGGCATGCGTGAGCCTCGAGGAGGCGATCGAGCGATGCCGCGCCTTCCGGGCACTCGGTGCGGACATCACGTTCATGGAGGCGCCGCTCGACGAGGGAGAGATGCGCGAGTACTGCCGCAGCGTCGAGGGTCCGAAGATGGCGAACCTGATTGAGGGTGGCAAGACCCCCCTTCTGTCGCCCCAGGCGCTACAGGACATCGGTTACGGCATCGCCGTGTTCCCGCTCAGCCTGCTGAACGTGTCCATTGCTGCGATGCGCGCTGCGCTGGTGCCGCTGGCACGCGGCGAGCGCCCGCCGCAGTCGATGGATTTCGAAGCTCTCAAGGCCGCTGTCGGGTTCCCCGCCTACTACGCCGAAGAAGCCAAGTACGGCCGGTAAGCACAGCGGACTATCATCGCTGCTGATGCGTCGTCCCCCTGTCCTGCACGTCATCCCTTTCCTCTGGAGCGGCGCTGGCGGCGTCGTGACCAGACTCTGCGAGGCGCAGCGACAACACGGTCCCGTCGCCATAGTGACCACTGGCAAGACTGTCGAGCATGCTGACTGGCCTGCTTACCGTACGCGTCTGCGCCGGGCCGGGGTCACACATCACTCGATAGACTTCTTCCATCGAGACCAGGACCTGTTCTGGTCAGGCGTGGGCCAACTGCAAGCGCTGATCGACGACCTCCGTCCCGGAGTGATTCATGCACACGCCGGCGTACCCGCCTGCGCGGTGCACGCCGCTCGTGAAGGAGGTCGGAACGTACGCGTGATCGGTCAGATGTACAGCTGGGGGCCAGACCGACCTGAGTGGATGAACCGGCAGGATACGTGGGGTCTGAGGCAGTGCGATCGCGTGGTCTGCTCGGCCCATAGTTACTCCGATCTCCTCGTCAGCTACGGGGTGCCCGCTGCGAAACTCGTTTACTTGCCATGGGGTCTTCCTCTCGATCGACTGCCGTTTGAGAGCAGGCTTGCCCCTCAGTCGTCAGGCCGCCGGCGTCACCGCCCCAGTGGGCCAGTGATTGGATTTGTGGGACGGATTGAGCCACGCAAGGGTCAGCTGGACCTCGTGAACGCGTTCGCTCGCGTTCGGAAACGGCTGCCGGCCGCACGTCTCGAACTCGTGGGGCCGATCGCCGATAAGGCTTACGCGGCGACGGTGCACGCTGCTGTCCAGAGGCAGGGACTGGATGGAGCAGTTGTCCTGGCAGGAAAGGTCCGAGAGGTGCAACCCTGGCTGCTCCGGTGGGATCTCTTTGTATCCATGTCGTCTGATGAAGGGCAAGGTCTTGCTGTCCTTGAAGCGATGGCGACAGGGGTCCCCGTCCTGGCCAGTCCAGTGGCAGGTATCGCCGACTTCCTCACCGACGGTCGTACAGGATTCACTCTTTCGGCCGCCACCGCGCGTGGCGTCGCCGACCGCATCCTCCACGTGTTAGGACGCCCGACGCTGCTGGCAAACGTAGAACGCGGTGCCAGACGTCTGGTAGAGCGCCGTTACTCATGGGACCTCACGGTAAGCGCCTTCGAACGGCTTTATTGGTCGTGAGCGTCCCTGACTGCGAAGGATGCCTATGCGGACTTCAGCTGGTCACCCAGTGCACCGGTCGCTCCGTCGTTCACCTGGGCCCAGTGCGCCAATGCCAGCCGAACCGATTCGCACTGATCAGGCAGGGTAGGATCGGGCGGGTCGTGTTCTGCGAGCACGGGTCCCCAGGCCTCTGGTGACGGATCGAGACGCTGCGCCAGCCTGGCGGTGTTCCGCTGCAGTGTCCCGACCGTGAACGTTGAGGGCATGCGGCGTGGTAAGGGCCTGCGAGCGATTGGGGTCGCGCCGCGCAGGACAGCGTCGAGTGACAGAAACTCTATCCTGGGGTCGCGGAGAATGCCGACCCCGGTCGCATTGATGACTCGTGCACTCACCGACCGGATCGCATTGAGCAGACCGTCGCGGAACTGCACGAGATGCGCAGCGGTGACCACCGCCTGGCCACCGTGATGTTCCACAACGGTCGGACGCATCGAAATGGCGTGACGCCAGATGTCATCGAGCGATTCACCCTCCGCAACGCGTACTGCCCAATCGTCCTCGTAAACGGTGCCACGGCAATACGGCTGCCCGTCCGTATAGGCCAGGTCAGCGCCGATGAACACCAGCGGATTACCTCCAAGTCTCACTCCCAGATCGAACGCCGTGACAATGACCGAGCCCCACGCCTGAAGTCTGCTCACGTCAATGCCCGAGGAATGAAGCCATGGCCAGGGGTGGTGCTCATCCACTCGGAAGAAGAATGTTCGACCGACGAATCTCGCCAGGCTGGTAGGTTGCACGCTAGCTTCGGCGACGAGCGCGGTCTGCTCAAACTCTGGGAGTGACATCAAGTGGCGAGCATTGGGCTTTCCAGGGTCGACGGCCACCGCGAAGTCTGGCGCCAGACCAGCGGCGAGAATTGTCCGCAAGGCCGTATCCGCGGCGACGAGGACCACGTTGTCCCGATGGGGCCTGAGTTCTTCCAGATTTCTGTTGAGGGACGGGCCCGCGGCTGCGATGACGACCGGCTTGCCTGGATAAAGATTGAACAACGCCCCAGCGTCCGACTCAGTGGCGAGGGAAGGGACGTTGCTCAGCGTGTTCAGGAGGTACGGCGCCGCAAACCGGCGGCGGGCTCGTTCATTCGCACTTGCATCAGCGATAGACTTTCGGATGAGGTGTGCCGCCATTACGGTCGCTGCTCGTCTGGCGACGGCCACGACCGGATGAACCAGCAGCGGGGGTTCCGCATTAATCCGTCCAAATAGACGCCACGCGTCGCCAGCACCCTCAAATTCTGGACCGGCCACGACCAGAAGACGCCCGGCTCGAATGAGCTCTCGCAGGTCGCGGCGTTCGAACATGGCGACACAGCAAGCTATGTCGGGTTCGAATACCAGAACCCGCACCTCGCCGGGAAGCTCCTCAGCGGCGTCAACCACCCAGCCCGCGCCCGCACCAATCACGCAAAGCGCTCGAGTCCCGTTGAGTGTCTGCAGCACGGACGCGAGCCAGGCCCGCGCCTCGACCAGCGGATACTTCGCGTGGTGCAGGGGATACCAGTCGCCACTAGGCACTTCCAACCCCAATGGGCCGCCCGCGCCGCGGGCCGCATGCAGTGTCGGAATTCCGACCCCTTTCGGCCGCTCGGCCGTCACGGTCGAACAGGGATCTGTACCCCATCGGGCTCGGTGAGCATCCCGATTCGCTTGAAGAAATCCACCCGTCCTTCGCACGCCCGCTTTAGCCATCAAGTCTCCGGCTAACCCGAAGCAAGGCATGTTCCAGCGACCACACTCCGGCATTCGGCTTGCACCTCAGTGCGGACATCGATTCTTCCGAGAGACGAAAGCGCAGTTCACGATGTCACATACCGAGCAGTTGCAGCGGCCGAGTTCGTCCGCAACCCAACGCCTTGAAGGCCGCCACCTTCAGCAGGCGCTCGACGCACTCCGAGACGTGTCCTTGTCCGTTGACGGCGGGCGCACGTGGGGCACCATCGAACGTGCGCTGGCGGCACCGCACGACGCCGCAGTAGACGACAGACTGGCGGGCCTCGAGCGCGACCTGCTGCGAGTGATGTCCATCGTTGCTAACCCCGGACCTGCAGCGACCTACCTGGGGGATGGGCTGATCTTCATGCCTACCGCCCACGCACTTCCACTCATTGGCTTTGCGGATGACCTGCAGATCACGCCGTCGCTGTTGTTGCATCGCCTATGGGACGAACCGACGACAAGTCTCCTGCAGCGCGTCATCCGTCCAGGCGACCGCTTCCTCGACATTGGAGCGAATATCGGCTATTTCACGCTCCTGGGGGCAGCACTCGCTGGCGCGGGTGGGCACGTCCACGCCTTCGAACCCAACCCCGGGACGCACGACGTGCTCGCCCGCAATGTGCGCCTCAACAATTTCAGCCATGTCTGCACGCTCCACCAGACCGCGCTTGGCGACCGACCCGGCGAGGTGACCCTTCATACGTTCCGCCACAACCAGGGTGGTTCAACCCTTTCAACACTCCCTCAACGGCTCCTCAACGAGTGGCATGAGCGACCAACCGACTGTGTCGTGCCGATGACCACGCTCGATGAAGTATTCGCCAACGAGCGGGAGTCGTTCGACTGCATCAAGATCGACGCGGAGGGGAGTGAGGCGATGATCTGGGAGGGCGGCCGCCGCTTCTTTCGAGAGCACGTGACGCCCAGGACAATCGTGTTGCTCGAGTGGAACCCGCCCGCGTTGTGCGGCGCTGGCGCGGACCTTCGTGGCCTGATGGACACCTTCGCCACGCACGGCTTTCAGGTGTGGCGTCGAACGGATCAACTTGCCGTGTCCCGCGTCATGGACGTCAGCCAGCTCGATGACTGGTGTAACTCCGAGTTGGTATTGGCTCGGGATCAAACGCGCATTGCCGAGGTCTTCCCATGAACGTGGCGTTGATCAGCCTCTTGCCGCTCGACGTAACAGGCGGAGGCGAGTTGTACACCCTCGAAACCGCCCAGGCGATTGCTGCCAGTGGGGACGATGTCATCTTGGCCGCGCCCGTCCGCGTGCCGCCCGCGCAGACAAATCTGACTACTCGCTTGTCTACGCCGTTCGTCTGGACTGACCTCCGTTCTGATGGGTCTCCCGATGTAATTGAGTGGTCCGAGTTGCTGACACGACTCGCGGATCGCGACCGCGTGTGGGTTCATCAGTACCTGGCGACGGATCTCGTGTTCGACGTGATTGCGTCAACTGCCTCGGATCAGGACCTACTCTTAACGTCGCTTGGCTTCGAGCCACTGCGAGCAGTGTTTACCGACCTATATCAGCCGTGTCACCGGCACCACGTCGTCGAGATCTCGGCGTACGCCGCGCGACGAGCCGGAGCCTACGCGCGGCACGCCTCGTGGGCGCATGCCGCGATCTGGCGAAGCGACCTGGGCGTGATCGATGATTGCGACCGGCGAGGCCACGAGTACCTGGCGCTCGGTCGCGTGCTGCCGCACAAAGGGCTGGAAACCACGATCGACGCTCTTGAGCCTGACGAAGTGCTTCACATCGTCGGCCCAGCTCCAGACGATGCGTATGCTTCATTCTTGCGGGAGCGCGGGCGGGACAAACACGTGCAGTTCCACGGATGCCTCCCCCGGGCTGACGTGCGGCAGCTGATCAAGCAGACCACCGGACTGATTAGCGCTTCAACTCATCAGCTCTTCGACGGACGGCTGATTGAGCAACCGGAACTGTTGGGCCTCGTGCTCTGCGAGGCCTTACGCGACGGCACGTTGCCCGTCGCGTCAGACGTTCCCGCGTACCGCGAGGTAATGGGGAGCGTTGGCCTCACCGATTGGACCTTCCACGAAGGGGACACGCAGGGATTGCGCGGCTGTCTGAGCCGTCTCGCCGCCCTGCCGGCCAACGGACGCCGAGAGCGTATCACTGCGGCACGCGAGTCACTCGCTGCCAAGTTCGCATGGGACGATTATTGGCCGCGTGTCTGCGCGCGCATTGAGGACACTTCCAGATGCGCGTGATGATCATTTCCAACATCTTTCCCCCCCACGTACGCGGGGGCTACGAGCTCGGAATGCTCGATGTCGCGCGTGCATTCATCAAGGCGGGTCACGAGGTCGAGGTCGTCACCTCGACCGCCGTCGGCGTGTTGAACAAGACGCGGCCGGTCGCCGACGTCAGCGTGCGCCAGGTGTTCGAGCCGGTCTTGGCGTACGAGTCAGACCTGGCTGGTCGTCTTGCGCACTCAAGCGCGTGGCGTCAGCAGCGAACGGACGCCTTCGGCGGAGTGCTGAGGGCGAATGTCGTCGCGTTGCGCGCGGAGATCGAACGCTTCCGTCCCGATCGCATCTGGATAGGGAACCCGATAGGAATTGGGCCAATCGGCGTGCTGGAAACCGCCCTGAGCGCCGCAGTGCCGGTTCTCATCCATCTGATGGACGACGTTGACAGTTATCTGGTCGGATATCGTCGCCCCATACACTGGCTGGCGCGCGCGGCTCGGATGAAGCAGAGTATGACCGCGATCTCCTGTGCGTCGCACGTGCGAGAGATGAACTCAGTCGTTGGACGCTACCGCACCCATCATCTCGTGTCGAACGGTGTCGACTTTGCCGCGATGCCCTCACAGGCGGAGCCGGGTCGGCACGGCGGCCCGCTGCGGTTCGTGTACTTCGGCCAGGTGGAACCGATGAAGGGCGTGTCACAGCTCATCAGGGGTTTGAGTCGATTTGCGGATGTTCCCGATTCGCCGTCTTTTACGCTGGACATCATCGGCCCCGCGGCGACGACGTACGCCGAACAGCTAGGCGCAGACCTCAAGGCGCGTGGCCTGGAAGACCGTGTCCGTCTGGTCGGGCGGCTCGAGAAAGATGACTTGATGGCACGTCTCGCCGGATACGACGTCGCCGTTCTTCTCCTGAAACACGAAGAGCCGTTTGGCTACGCCTGGCTTGAAGCAGCGGCGGCCGGGCTGCCTGTAGTCGTCACACGCGGTCGGGCTGTGGGCGACGTCTTTCCAACCGAGTATCCGCTCTTCGTGGAAGACCGCGCGGACGCCGACGGCGTCGCAGGAGCCCTGCGATGGTGTACGTCGAATCGCGCGTCTCTTGCGCCGCTCGGTCGCGTACTGCGTGCGCACCTGCTGACAACCTGTGACACCGGGACGGCCGTCCACCCGCGCTACCTCGACATCCTTGAAAGCGCGGAACGGCCGTCGTCGTCGATGAATGTCGAAAGCCTGCTGGCGTCGGCCGTGACGGTCGATGCCTATGCCATGGTCCTCGACGGAGAGAACGTCTGATGAGCCCGTGCGACGAACTCGTAAGAAGAAGAAACTCACAAGATACGGCTGCCCTGCACGCCCGAATGCGTGCAGCCACGTTGGCGGCGCGGAGTGTTGTCGAGACGCCTGTGTCGTCGCGTCGGGTTCGGCGTCGGTTGACCGCTGCGGCTCCGTGGACGCTCCTGCCGAGCATGCGCTCCTCGAGAAGCACGATCGACCCGACGCTTCCCCTCGAGGTGGCGCTACAGCGGGTCTTTGCGGCGTTGCTTGAGGCAGCACCGCAGGTCGAGGAGCAGGTCAGTGTAGATTTGGTGGAAGGCCCGGTGCTTGTCATCCGATCTGGCCCGTGGCCTGTGCTTCACGCGTTGCTCGCTCGCCTCGCCGCCTGCAAGCTGGCCCATCCCGTCACGGTTCTATGCCATCGCCGGGACGAGTCCACTCTGACTGAACTCAGCCGTACCCTCGGCCTTGAGCTCTCGTCTCTGCTTTACCCACGCTTCGAACCGTTCCGCACGTCGACTCTTCGCAGCCTGGTCGGCGCGACACGGTGGCGTGCGACGTTTGTCCTCGATCCCTCACGGTCCGGCCGAGGCGAATCGTTGGAGCACATCATCCAAGCGATCTCAGGCCGGGACGTGTGTGTGTGGAACGCGGACGGTCTCGCATGGCGCCAGCGATCGTTGCGCGAAAGACTCACCCGTGAAGAGTATGGAATCGTGCGAGGCCTCCTGCGGTGGTCAGCTCACAAGGAGAACAGATAGGCTGAACAAGCAGAGGTGTGGTCCGACGCGAAAAAGCCGATTACACCAAGAATGCAGGTGTCTTCTGGCGCCAGGCGCCGACTGATCGGCTTTCTTACCGTCATTGCACTCGCTGACATCGTCACCCTGGCGGCGATGCTCTGGCAGGACGACCGCGCGTCGGCCGTCGTGCTGGCGGGACTCAACCTGATTACGGTTCTGACGGCCGTTGCCCGCGTGCGCTCGGCCGCGTCGTCGATGGTCTCTGAAGCCGAAAGCGCCGGTGCCCGTCGCGTCGCCGAGGTCGAGGAACGTCGCGGTCCCTCGCCCGCCTTTCCCATGCTCGTCCCGGACATGCCGGCTGAACCCTCGACCCTGCGCGCCACGGGAACGGATGACGCCGTTGCCGGACTCGAAGAATTTCCATCCGAACACTTCGTTCCCTCGTCGCGCCCGCAGCCGCGGACTGCCGCACCGCGCGGTCCAGTGTCCACCGACTCAGGTCGGGGCATCTGGAAGACCCCGCGGTCGGGATCGTAGCGGCGCCCGTGAACGCCGGGTCCTTCGGACCCGGCCTACGTACGTCCCAACCAGCAACCAGCAACCAGCAACCAGGAACTAGGAACCAGGAACCAGGAACTAGGAACTCACTAGTCACCACCCACCAGTCCTTCTATCGTCGCCAGCGTCTGACGCGTCGTCGGTTCGTCATCGGCAGCTTGAACCAGCCAGACGAGATTGAGCACCAGCGCCCAGCCACGCGCCCGTATCCAGAGCTGCTCGTCGTCTACGGCCTCCTGACGGTACGCGGCGCGAAACGTCGCTCGAGCCGCCGCTGCGAACAGCATCCACCCGGCCGCGAGATCAACAGCGGGATCTCCCGCACACACGTCACCAAAATCGATCACGGCCGCGAAGTCGTCGCCAGAGACGAGAACGTTGTACGGATGCAGGTCGCCGTGCACCCAGAGGGGCGGTCCCGGCCAGGGGGTCGCACGTCGCCACTCATCCCAGCACCTCAGAACCCGACCGCCATCCACGATGCCCTCGAGGTCCGCAACGTTGCTGCGCAACCGCTCATCACGTGAGGCAAGCGCCACGGAACGGAATGGACTGACCGGCGCGTCGGACGGCGCGGGCACATGCAGCGCAGCGAGAAACTGGCCGAGCGTCGTCGCGGCCTTGTGCCCCAGCGTGGGACCTTCGATGACCCTGCCCTCAAACCACGGTGTGACGGACCAGCTCCAGGGGTAGCCGCAACCTGGGACGCCGAGCCGGACCGCCGCGGGCACCGGAAGCGGTAGTCGTGGGGCGAGTTGTGGCAGCCATCGTTGCTCGTTGAGCAGACCCGGTTCGGCCACGGCGCGGCGAGGCAGCCGCACCGCGAAGGAATCCCCAAGCCGGAAGAGCGCGTTGTCCCACCCGGCGCCTGCAGCGGTGAGAGGCAGGGCCGCGAGGTCAGGGTGCTGTTCTTCGAGAAGAGCCCGCACCAGGGACTCTGTGACATCTACCTCGGCCGGAGGGCTCGCGCGTCGTGGCATAGAGATATGATTCACCGTTTGCAACTTTTCCGGAGGCACGAGATGAGACAGTGGCGATGGCTCGCGGCCGGCGTGGTGATCTTCACCGCCGCCTGTTCGCAACCGAAGACGGCGACGAGTGTGCTGCAGGATGCGCAGCAGGCGATGGGCAATCCAACGTCTATCAGGTACTCGGGCACGGGGATGAACACGTTCGTCGGGCAGGCGCTGACAGCAGGCGAGGCGTGGCCACGTCGTGATCTGACGGCCTACGCGCGGACGATCGACTACGACAAGCGCGCGTCCCGCGAGGAGATGACGTTTGCGCAGGCGGTGTTCGGCGGACAGCAGCAGAACACCGAGGTTGTGGGCGACAAGGCCTGGAACATCGGCGCCAATGGCCCGGTGCCACAGCTGGCGGCGGCTGAGGATCGTCAGCTGCAGATCTGGCTCACCCCGCATGGCTTCGTGAAGGGCGCGCTGGCAGCAGGCAACGCAACGCTGGCGCCGAGCGAAGGCACTGCACCGAGCGTCGTCTCCTTTACCGCGCTCGGGAAGTACAAGGTCGAGGGCACGATCGGCGCAGACAATCTGGTCACTCGCGTGTCCACGACGATCGCCAACCCGGTGATGGGCGACACCGCCCGCATCGCCAATTACAGCGACTACAAGGACTTCAACGGCATCAAGTTCCCGGCGAAGATTGCCATCGAAGAGGGCGGCTTTCCGTCCTGGGATCTGGCCATCTCCGAGGTCGCCGCAAATCCCGGGCTCGAACTGCCCGTGCCTGAGGCAGTGGCTGCGGCCACTATCCCGCCCGTCACGGTCACCAGCACGCTGCTTGCACCCGGCGTCTGGCATCTCACCGGCGGCTCCCACCACAGCCTCGTCGTCGAGTTCGCCGACAACGTGGCGGTGATCGAGGCGCCACAGACTGAAGAGCGTTCGCTGGCCGTTCTCGCCGAAGCGCGCAAGCTGGTGCCGACCAAGCCGATTCGCTACGTGCTGACGACGCACCATCATTTCGACCACACGGGCGGCCTGCGAACGTACGCAGCCGAAGGCGTGACCATCGTGACGCACGCGTCCAACGTCCCGTACTTCGAGAAGACTCTGGTGGCGCCCGCCACGGTCGCGCCAGACTCGCAGTCGAAGGCACAGAAGGCACCCCTCTTCCAGCCAGTGTCAGACAAGTTCGAATTGACCGACGGCAAGCAGAGGATCGAGATCTATGCGACAGCCGGCGACACCCACACCAACGAGTACACGCTGATCTATCTGCCTGGTCCGCGCATCCTCGTCGAAGCCGACGCCTACAGCCCTGGTCCGGCGGACGCGCCTGTTCCGGCGATGCCGCCACCCAACGCGGTCAAGCTGTACGAAGAAATCGGACGGCTGAAGCTGAACGTGGCGACGATTGCGCCCATTCACGGCCGCGGCGCAGTGCCGATCGCCGAGCTCAGGAAGTTCATCGGCCAGAAGTGACGCCGGTCGCCCGAACGGCGTTCTATTGCTGCGCGCTCCGCGCTGACGACGCGGAGCGCGTGCGACCTGTGTGCGGCGATACCTTCGCCGCACGCTTTCTCGATGATGACATTCGTGCCCAGTTGCGGCCGATGCTCCGCCAGAGCGGGTCGTCGGCCAGCAACGTCGCACGTCACCGACTGATCGACGACCTGCTGCGCGACGCGCTGAAGGCGAACCCTCAGCGGCGCGTATTGCTGCTGGGGGCAGGCTTCGACACGCGCGCCTACCGGCTCACCGGCGGGCGCTGGTGGGAGTTTGACAGCGCGGAGGTCGTGGACTTCAAGGAACAGAAGCTGCCTGCGGCGAGCGCTCCAAACGCGCTCACGCGGGTACCGGTGGACCTCGGTGGCGCGCAGGTTGCGGCAGCGTTGGCTCCGTTTGCCGGAGATGATGATGCGATCGTCGTGATGGAGGGCGTCAGCATGTACCTGACGCCTGCGGCGCTCACCGAGACGGCGCGCGCCATCCGCACGCACCTGCCCGATGCCACCTTCATCTGCGATGTGATGACGCAGGCGTTCTGCCGACGTTTCAGTCGTTCGCTGCGACGGGAACTCAGCCAGATGGGCGCCGAGTTCGAGTTCGGCAGCTCGCATCCGAAGGAGTCAATTGAAGCGGCGGGCTACCGTGCGGTGGCTAACGCCTCGATTGTGGGACGTGCGCGGGAAGCAGGAACGGTGAAGGTGCCGTCGTGGATCCTCGCGACATTTCTGCGCGAGCTCCGCGACGGCTATCAGGTGTGGACGTTCGCCTAAAACGAGGGACGGCGACCGCTGCGTGCCGGCGGCCGACCGCCTGAACCCGCGGGGCCGCTACGCCGGGCCGAAGGCGCGGCGCCGCCACTGCGACGCTGGCGGCTGCCAGGACGCGAGCGGTAACCAGGCCGATCGGCGCTGGCTGGGTCGCCTGGCTTGTTGAAGCCTTCCAGCACAACCTGTTCGATCGGGTCTGGCAGCAGCCGCTGAATGTCCTGGAGCAGGGGACGATCGGCTGGCGATACCAGCGACACCGCGCGTCCTGCGAGGCCGGCCCGTCCGGTGCGTCCAATCCGGTGGATGTAGTCCGAGGGCACGAGCGGCATGTCGTAGTTCACGACCAGCGGGAGCTGCACGATGTCGAGCCCGCGCGCCGCGATGTCGGTGGCCACGAGCACCATCACGCGACCAGCCTTGAAGTCAGTCAGCGCGCGCGTGCGGGCGCTCTGGCTCTTGTTGCCGTGGATCACGGCAGCATTCACGCCGGTGCGTTCGAGATACTCGCCAACGCGATTGGAACCTCGCTTGGTCTTGCAGAAGACCAGCGCCTGGCCGGCCGGATTCTGCATCAGCACGTGCGTCAGCAGAGCGGTCTTGCTGCCTTCGCCCACCGGGTGCACGCGATGCGTCACGGTGGTGGCGACAGCCTGCCCCTCGGACACGTCAACGCGAACCGGCTGGTTGGTGAAGTCGCTGGCGAGCTTCACCACGTCTGCGGCGAAGGTGGCCGAGAAGAGCAGCGTCTGGCGGTTCTTCGGGAGCGCCGCGAGCACCTTGCGCAGCGGCGGCAGGAAGCCCATGTCGAGCATCCGGTCAGCTTCATCAAGCGTGAGAATTTCGACCTTCGACAGGTCCACGGTCTTGCGTCCCAGATGGTCCAGCAGCCGGCCTGGCGTGGCGACGACGATGTCGGTGCCGCGCTGGAGGGCCTTGACCTGCGCATGCATCGAGACGCCGCCGAAGATTGGTGTGACGCGCAGGTTCAGCGGTGCGCCGTAGTCGCTGAGCGACTTGTGCACCTGGAGGGCCAGTTCACGCGTGGGCACGAGCACGAGGCCCATCGGGGCGATACGACGGCCGGTGTTCTGACGTCGCACGAGGAGCCTATCGATCATCGGCAGGCCGAACGCCGCGGTCTTGCCCGTGCCGGTCTGGGCGCGGGCGAGCAGGTCCGATCCCTTGAGCACGTGCGGGATGGACTGGGTCTGAACCGGGGTTGGCTGCGTGTAGCCGAGACGAACGAGCGGGGTACAAAGAGACGGCGAGAGGCCGAGTGTTGCAAACGGCAAAGGGGATTACTCCTGAAATGGCCTGGAGCGATTCCCGATTGCGCGTAGCAGGCGAACGATTTTGATTGAACGGCGCGCAAGACGAGGCGCGCGAATGTGAGGGGCGAAACCTGGGGAGAAACGGAGAACGTCCCGCGGGAATCCTAGGTGCGATTCACAGACCCTAGGATTATAGCCCGAAAACGTAGGCCGGGTCCCTGAGGACCCGGCGATACGCCAAATCGTGCTAGTTACCGCGGCCGCCGGCCGGAGCGGGCGGGTTGATCACGGCGCCGTCCCAGTGCTCGATGAGCTTGCCGTTGCGCACCCGGAAGGTGTCGAAGGTGAAGACCTCGTAGAACGTGCCGGGCGCCGCGGTCGGGTCCTGGCGGTTGTTCTTGTGGATCACCGTCACCAGGTCGCACTCGACCATGACGATCTCGGTGTTGTTCCCAGGCGGCGCAGGATTCGGGTTCGGGGGAGGTCCACCTGCGCGGGCGGCGGGCGGTCCACCGAAGCGGGCCTTGAAGTAGTCGTAATCGGACATCCCGGCTTCCCGTGCGCCCTTGACGAAGGCCGGATTGTGCTGCTTGTAGCTCGGGTCAGCCAGCGCGACGCGCTCGGCGCCGGCGCTGCGGGTGAAGGCGATTCCCGCCTGGCGTACCTGCTCGATCTGCGCCGGCGTCGCCGTGCAGCCGGGCGTGGGGTTGGTAATCGGCTGGGGCGCCGGTGCCTGCGCGGCCGCAGTGCCCGCGGCCATGAGCAGGCCCAGCACAACGCCGAACGTGGTTGTCATCAAACGCATTCGATCTCTCCTTGTGTTCTGCCACCTGTCTTCCGCCGGAGGCGTCGGGGCGAACGCTGAATACTAGCCTAAAACCCGCGATGCGCGTGTGAGCGCCTGCCTCAGCTACCATGAAGAGGTCAGCGCCCCATCAGGTCCGTCGAGCACGGCCAGAGGCCTTTTCATGAACGTTCGATACTGGATTGTCTGTGCCGTCTTCGCGGTCAGCGCGTGCGGTTCCTCGTCCTCTCCCACGGCCCCGTCAGCCAACGTGCCGTTTTCGCAGACCGATCTGGTGGTCGGCACCGGTGCGGAGGCGGTCAACGGCAGGCGCCTGACCGTGAACTACACCGGCTGGCTCTACGACGCTAATGCCGTGGGCAACAAGGGCGCCCAATTCGACTCGTCGCTGTCCCCTGGCCGAACCCCGTTCCCCTTCACATTGGGGACCGGAGGAGTCATTCAGGGCTGGGATTCGGGGCGTTCCAGGAATGCGGGTGGGTGGCCAGCGCCGGCTCATCATCCCGCCGAGCCTCGGATACGGGTCAGCAGGCAACCCTCCCATCCCCGGCAATGCGACGCTGATCTTCGACATCGAGCTGCTGGCTGTTCAGTAGTTACCTGTCGAGGACGGTGACCGTAAGCGCTTCCCAGACTGGTCAGTACCTCAGGCAGAAAACCGGAAGAAATTGGCGTTCACGTGGGCGGGGGCGTGTGTCCCGATTCTTGCTAACTTCAGGCGCGTGCCTGCCCCAGTGGAGCCGCCCGTGAACAAATCCCCGGAGTTCGAAGTCCATACCCGCCGTGAATTCTGCAGCCGTGCCTGCATGGCGGCGTCCTTTCTTGCGGCGGGAGCCATCGTCGGCTGTGGCGGAGGTCCTGCCTCGCCGTCGAGTGTGTCAGCCCCGCCACTCGCCTCGGTCAACGCGACCGTTGCCGGGCGCCTGGTGTCGATCGCCTTGGACGGTGCCGCCGCCCTCACCCCAGTCGGATCGGCCGCGCTGGTCAGAACATCGCTCGGGGCGTTCCTGGTCGCACACACCGGGCAAGATACCTACACGGCGCTCAACGCAACCTGCACCCACGAATCCAACACCGTCACAGGGTTTGCGGATGGTCGGTATGTGTGCACCTTTCACGGCTCACAGTTCACAACCAGCGGCAGTGTCGCGTCGGGTCCAGCGAACCGCGCGTTGACGCAGTATCCGACCCAGGTCAGCGGGACGACGCTGACCTTCACCGTGTGAGATGACGCAGATCTGGACGGTTGCGCTAGTCGTGGGCCTGTTCGGCGGGTCCTTTGGACCCGCCCTACGTACATCAAGACAGGTTGGACCCGGCCTACGTACATCGGAACAGACTGGACCCGCCCTACGCACCGCCGGAACGTTCGTCGCCCGCGAAGGCGATGTGCGCGTGCAGTGTCCGCTGACGATCGGCGGCAGCTTCGAGGCCAGAACGAAACTGCTGAGTGGCTCGGTCATGCCGGGCCCGACCCCGGCCGACCCCTGGGCCGGTCAGTTCATCGTCGATCTCACTGCGCTCGATACCGGGATCAGCCTGCGTAATCAGCACCTGCGCGACAATTACCTCGAGGTCGGCAAGGGTCCCGACTTCGCACGCGCCGTGTTGTCCGACGTCAGGCTCAGCGGAATCGCCGGCGCGGAACCTGTCGGCAAGGGCACGTTCACCGCGCGGCTCCGCCTGCATGGCGCCGAACGGGCCGTGACCGGACAAGCGGAGCTTCGGCGCAGCGGATCAGGCATTCGCGTGCGCGCGTCGTTTCCGGTGGTGCTCGAAGAGTTCGGCATCGCCAAGCCCCGATATCTCGGCGTCGGGGTGAAAGAACAGGTGACCGTACAGGTCACCTTCGAAGCCTCGTCTGGAGAGAATGCTCGATGAGAAGTGTCGTCGCTTTCGCCGCGGTCCTGGTGTTGTTCGCGTCGTTGGCTGGTGCGGAGCCGGCATTTCTGTCGAAGCAGTACACGCGCTGCACGTCGTGTCATATCTCTCCAGCCGGCGGTGGCCTGCTCTCGTCCTATGGCCGTTCGCTCTCGAGCCGTGAGCTCTCGACGACGGGCAATCGCGGAACCGTCGACCCGGACAATCCAGCTCCGGAGCCCGAGGCCCAGTTCCTGTGGGGCGCGTTGGGCGACAAGCTGGGACCGCTGCAGCTCGGAGCCGAGCTCAGGCCATCGCGCGTGCGCTCGTCGTTTGCCGGCTTCACCGATTCCCGCAACATCCTCATGAACGCCGACATCATTGCGGCGGTTCAGAAGAACGGCTGGACGTTCTACGGGGAAGCCGGTCGAGAGTTGAAACCCGAGCCGACCTTCGGTTCCTACGAACACTGGGCGGCCTACGAATCGACGAGCGGCCTCGGTTTCAGAGCCGGCCGATTCTTTCCTGCTTACGGCGTGCACCTGGCCGATCACACCTCGTACAACCGAGTCGGGCTCGGGTTCGACAAGTACGACCAGGTCTACGGGTTCGAGGTCAGCCGCAACACGTCCCGCTCCCTGGTTCAGGTCATGGTGTCGCCCGGGCTCGCCGAGTCGATCATCGACGATGAGCGGGCGCGATCGTTCAACGCATCAGGCCGATGGCAACTCGATCTCGGACCGGCGATGACAGTGGTCGGTTCCGGCCTCTTCCGTGCTGAATCCGACATCGCGCCGAAAGAGGGTTCCGCGGGCCTCGCGTTCGGGTTTGCGCCCACATCGAAGCTGACGATCTGGTCACAAGGAGACGTACGCGGCGACGACCTCAACGGCGCGTCGTTCGTGTTCGTCAACGAGACCGCCTTCGAGGCCGTTCGCGGCCTGTGGTTGAAGGTGTCACCGCAGATTCGCACCGAGTCAGGGCCCCAGCCGCAGATCGTCAGGCTGGCGCTCTCGGCCACGCTTCTGCCTCGCACCCACGTCAACGTGAACACCACCTACTATCGCGACAAGCCGAGCGGCAGCACCCCGATCCACACGGTGCTCCTGCAACTGCACCTCTATTTATAGGGGCCCGGGGCGCTACAATGACCGGATGTCTTGTGCCCATCATTCGGCGTTCGCGACTCGGCGTGCCGCCTTTGCCATCATCTTTCTCCTCGCTTTCGGGCTGACCGCCTCGGCCGCCACGATCGGTGGTCAGGTTACCGATTCGACTGGAGCCTCTCTCGCGGGTGCGCGGGTCGTGCTCCGTGCCGTGGCCAGCGGACAGGAAGTGGTCGTCGAAACCGACAGCCAGGGTCGCTACCGGGTCGAGGTGCCCACCGTCGGCACCTACCTCGTCCTCGTCACCCGTGCCGGCTTCTCGGAGGCGGCGCGGACGGTGCTGGTTGCCGACGCCGCTCAGCAGCTCGAGGTGCCGGTGACGCTCGACCTCGGTGGCGTCACTGCCGAGGTCAGCGTCACCGCAACGCGCGCCGAGCGTGAGACGCGACAGATTCCGCTTCACGTCGAAAGTCTGACGCGCGAGTCGATTGCCCAGGGCAATACGCTGTCGAGCGGCGATGCCATCTCGTCGCTCGCCAACGTGACGCCGGTGGGCAACGGTCCGTTTGGCGTGCGTCCGCGTCTGCGAGGACTCGACTCGACGCGCTTGCTTGTCCTGGTTGACGGGGAACGCCTCAACACGGCGCGTCAGGCGACGGACCGCACCGGGGCGGAAGTCGGTCTCGTGTCGGTCGATGCGATCAGTCGCGTGGAAGTCGTCAACGGCGCGGGCACCTTGCTCTACGGGTCTGACGCGCTGGCCGGCACCATCAACATCATCACCAACGAGCCGACCTTCTCCGATCGGACGCTGGCGCTGTACGGCTTCAACGGTTTCCTCAGCAGCAACGAGAAGGGCCGCCGCGGCACGGCGACGATTGGCCTCACCTCGCCTCGCTACGCCGTGCGCCTGCAGGCAGGCGTGGAGAGTTTCGACAACTACAAAGCCGGGAAGCTGACGACCGAAGATACCAGGCGGTTCTTCACGGCCGGACAACTCAGGCGTGCCGACACCGTCGACGACAACTTCGGCTTTGCCTTCGGTGCCTTTCCTGACCCCTTCAACGCCCCGTACGTTCGCACGAGCAACGAAGTGTTGAGCTCAGGCGCCAGCGGCAATTTCGTCAACGCCTCAGGTCTGGTGCGTGTCGGAGAACGGCGCACCGTTCGCGTGCGCTACCAGCGGCGCCGGATGGAAGACGTGGGGTTTCCTGACTTTGCCCAGCCCTACTTCTTCAACGCGACCTCGTTGCCGCAGAGCGATCTTGACCGCGCGTCGGTACGGTACGAGGCGCAGGCCGTGACGCCGTGGCTCGCGAACCTGTCGGTGACCGCGCACTACCAGCGCACCGAACGACTGCTGCAGAACCGGCTTCCCGTCCAGTTTCCAGCCCCGACGGCGAACGCGTTTTTTCCGATCGCCGTGATGAGGCTCGACATCCTGTCGCAGACCACACAGCGCGTCTGGACGCCCGGCGTCGACCTGCTGGCGGTGTTCACGCCAGTCGCGCGTCACGTGTTGACGACCGGGCTCACGGCCTACCGCGATCGCAGCAGTGATGTGCGCACGACGTCGACGACCACGTCGATGGTCGGTCAGGTGGTGCTCGGGGCTCGCGGGCCTGCGCCGGTGGTGTTCCCGTCGCCAGTGCAGCTCGGGCCGGCGTCGCTCGCCCGTCCCGTGCGTGTGCCCGATGCCAGCCTGCGGGACGTCGCCGTGTTTGCTCAGGATGAGTGGCGTTTCCACTCGCGGATGTCTCTCGTTGCCGGGCTCCGCGGTGACTTTTACAACGTCACCAGCAAGGCGACGCCGGGCTACGACATCAACGCGGTCGTCGCGGGTGCCCGTCCAGCGATTGATCCCTCGACGCTGCCTGACCCCAACGGCGCCACCTACACCCGCAAGGCGCTGACCGGCGACGTCGGTGTGGTCGCTAATGCTGGCGGGAAGATCAGCCCCTTCGTTCGCGTCGGGCGCAGCTACCGACACCCGAACCTCGAGGAGATGTTCTTTGCCGGCCCGGCGACCGCAGGCAGCATCGCGCCGAACGTGAAGGTCAGGCCAGAGACCGGGAACAACGTTGACGTTGGCGCCACCATCAACCTCCGCCACCTGACTGGCGGTGTGTTCGGGTTCGTGAATCAGTACAAGGACTTCGTCGCCCAGGATCTCGTCGTGGCGACGACGCCGTCGGGCGGGCTGGCACAGGCGACCAACTACGCCGACGTTCGCATCTCAGGTGTCGAGCTGTCGGGAACGTCTCCCATCACTCTCGGCCAGGGCGTGCTGACTCTCGCAGCGTCGGGAGCCTTTACACGAGGAACGATCACCGATGGCGTGGATCCGCTGACCGGTTCGTCGCTCGACGGGGCGCCCGCCGACAACATCACCCCGGTGAAGGTGGTAGCGTCTGCTCGATTCACCGAGCCGCGGGGCCGGTGGTGGGTCGAGTATGGCGTGCGGACGCAAACCGACGTCGAGCGGGTGACGCCGACGCTTCTCACGTCGCCCTTCCGGATTGCTCAGGACCTGCTGTCGCTCGAGGGCTTCACCGTTCAGCGGCTCGGATGGGGCGTGGACCTGTCGCGCGGCCGCGATCGGCTCGGGCTCGTCTTCGCAGTCGAGAACCTGGCGAACACCTACTACCGCGAGCATTTTCAGTTCGCCCCTTCGCGCGGCCGGACGTTTACGGTGAACCTCAATCTCGGCGCCTTCGAATCCCGGTGATCGGCGGGTCCTGCGGACCCGCCCTACGTACGTCGGGGCGGTACGTAGGCCGGGTCCGCAGGACCCGGCGTGAGGTCGTAAGTGACTGCAAAGGAGCAAAGCGTATGACACGTCAGCTTTCACGTTGGTTTGGACTGGTGGTTGTCGTGGGCGTTGTCGCCGCGGGTTGCGGCGGATCACAGCCGGCGACGACCGAGCAGGCGCCGGCTGCGCCGAAGGTGGCGACCTCGGCCGAGCGGGTGGCGTGGTACCAGAACTGCTGGAGCCTGTTCAACAGCAAGTCGTGGGAGGCGTTCAAGGGCTGCTACGCCGACGAGATCGAATCGGTGCAGAAGGACATGACCATGGCGACCGCGAAGGGCCCAGACGCCGTGCTCGCCTCCTCTCAACAGTTCGCCACTGCGGTTCCAGACCTCAAGGGAGCGCTTCAGCTGGTCCTCACGAGCGGCGACACAATTGCCAGCCTTGCCCTGATGACCGGCACCAACTCCGGCCCGCTCAAGGGAGCTGACGGCAAAGAGACGCCGGCGACGAACAAGCCGATCGGGTATCTGATGGCGCACATCGTTCAGGGCAACGCTGCCGGTGACAAGGCCATCAAGGAAGCCAGCTATCAGGACAACGGCACGTTCATGAATCAGCTCGGGCTGAGTCCGGCTCCTGGCCGCCCGCTCACGACGACCGGTGTGGCGTCGCCCGTGATTGTGGCGGCGACGGGATCGGAGACCGAGCGTGCCAACGCGGCCGCGTACCGCGCTCAGCTCGAGATGTTCAACAAGCACGACATCCCCGGCATCGAGTCGTTCAACGCGCCCGATGTGGTGTTCCACGACCAGACGCAGCCCAAGGACCTGGACAGCAAGGGCAATTCCGCGCTGATCCAAGGGCTCTTTACCGCCTTTCCCGACGCGATGCTGACGCTGACTTCTGTGTGGGGCGCAGGCGACTATACAGTCGCCGAGGGAACATTCGCGGGCACCAACACGGCCGCGTACCGGCCGATGGGCATCAGCAAGGCCACTGGCAAAGCTGCCACGGTGCCGTTCATCGAGATCGTGAAGTGGGAGGGGGGCAAGCTGAAGGAAAACTGGTTCATCATCGATGCGATGATCTTCCCGGCCCAGCTCGGTCTTCTGCCGGCGAACTAGCGCTTATTCGCCGCCTTCATCGTCAGCAACTCGATCATCGCCCGTGCGCGGGCGATGATCCCGTCCTGATCCAGCAGCGACTGGCGTTCATACAGGTCGATGTCGAGGTAGAACGCCAGCTCGTTGATGTGGTCATCGTCTGCGCGTCTTGGCAGGACGATCGGCTCGACGATCTTCACCAGCTCGTCGATCTGCTCGCGCAGGGTGCTGAGCGTCATCGCGTCGGCTGGAGTCAGCGTCTCCGGCTTGAGCTCGAGGTGGCCCATCCGATACGCCCGCGTCCTGTCCTCGCTGATCACCTTGAAACGCATGACCGCCCGCACCCTGATGTAGAGGCGCCCATCCGCGGGCCGCTGCACATCGTCGACCACGCACACCACGCCGATCGGGAAGATCTCACCGCGCCCGCGCGGTGCTGTCGGGGCTGCGGGTGTCAGGGTGACCAGGCCGATCAGACTGTCTTCTTTCACCGCGTCCTCGATCAGCAGCTTGTGCTCGGGCGCGAGGATCTGGATTTCGTTCGAGACGTTCGGGAACATGACGCCGTCGGTGACGGGCAGAAGCGGCAGCACGTCCGGCACGAACTCAGCCACACGCTGGGCCCTGGCGGGCCGTCCAGCCAGGAGCAGGAGGACAGAGAAGCCGAGCCGGCCGAACGCCCTGCGGTGCATGGGTGCGAGTCTAACCCAGAGCGGTGTACCTTTCATGGAGATGGCTGCTCCCGTGCGTGGCTCTGTGCTCGTTGCCGTGGCGGGTGCGACAGGCTACATCGGCACCAGGCTGGTGCCCAGGCTCCTCGAGGCGGGCTACCGCGTGCGGTGTCTTGTCCGGTCACCCCGCAAGATCGCGGACCGGCCGTGGAGTTCGCACCCGAATGTCGAAATCGTGAGCCTTGACCTCGAGGACGAGCCGAAGCTGAAGGCTGCCCTCGACCGGTGTCATGCGCTCTATTACCTCGTCCACTCGATGATGTCCGCAGGTCACGACTACGCTCAGCGCGACCGTGAACTGGCTGAAACCGTCCATCGCGCGGCGGCCGCGGCGGGCGTCGAGCGGATCATTTATCTCGGGGGACTCGGGTCGCAGAGCAGTGATCGGCTCAGCGAGCACCTGGCCTCTCGCCGCGAGGTCGAACGTATTCTGGCCGAGGGACCGGTGCCGCTGACCGCGTTCAGGGCCGCGATGATCATCGGCTCGGGGTCGGCGTCGTTCGAGATCCTGCGTTACCTCACCGAGCGGTTGCCCGTGATGCTCACGCCACTCTGGGTGCGCACCGAGTGCCAGCCGATTGCAGTGCGCAATGTCCTCCACTATCTGGTGACGTGTCTGGAGGTGCCCGAGACCAGTGGGCGTACCCTCGAAATCGGCGGGCCAGACATCGTCACCTACGAGACGCTGATTCAGTTGATGGCGGAGCTGCGAGGGCTCCCGCGTCGGCGAATCATTCCTGTGCCGCTCTTCACCCCGCGGGTGAGTGCTCTCTGGATTCATCTGATCTCGCCCGTCGATGCCGCCATTGCTCAGCCGCTGGCTGAGGGCCTCCGCAACCGTGTGGTGGTGACCGATCCCCAAGCGGCAGGTTTGATGCCGCAACCTCTCCTTGGCGTCAGAGAAGCGATTGCGCGTGCACTCAACGCCGAGGCTCGCGCCGACGTCGAAAGTACGTGGACCGCGGCAGGTCCGGTGCGCGGGGATCCCGACTGGGCCGGGGGCAAGGTGTTCGAGGATCGGCGAGAGCTGTTTGTTGCGGCGTCCCCGCAGGGTGTCTTCGACGCGGTTGCCACGCTCGGCGGGCGAAGAGGGTGGTATCGCTACAACCCTCTGTGGATTACCCGGGGAATTCTCGACCGCCTGATTGGTGGTCCCGGGTGGCAGCGCAATCGACGCCACCCGACGCAGCTGGCCTGGGGCGATGCCGTAGGTTTCTGGCGGGTGGCGGCCATTGAGCCACCGCGCTCACTGACCCTGCGCGCGGAGATGCGCGTCCCCGGTGATGCCGTGCTCGAGTTCCGAATCGCAGCATCAGCGGACGCCGACGGTAAGCCAGGCTCCACCCTGGTGCAGACCGCCAGGTTCCGGCCACGGGGTCTGCTCGGCCTGCTGTATTGGTACAGCGTGACACCACTCCACGGGCCGGTGTTTGCCGGCTTGATCGCCGGAATTGCCGACGCCGCCCTGAACCCAGCCCCGCAATCCCCACTGCCCTCGTCTGACCAGTTCGACGGGGAGTAAGCGCTATCGTCCCAGCAGGCGGTCTACCGAGAGTGCATCGGCGTGTGCCGGAATCAGCAGCGTCACGATGATCAGCGCGGCACGGGGCAGGATGAAGGTATTGACGATCGTGATGTTCATCGCGGTTGCACCCATCGGGTGCAGCAGTCCGCTCACGCCATAGCCGGCTGCGATCAGGCAGAGGAGTACCGCCAGCGCATGCAACGCAGGTCGTGTCCACAGTCCGACGAGGACCAGCACGCCCAAAGCGATTTCCATGAAGGGTACGAGCGTGCCGACACCTGTGAGGAGTGCGGCGGGGAAGAATCGTGCGCCGTCGGTCATGGCCAGGGCCTGCCCGTAGGCAAGTGGGCCGACGTTGACGATCTTGTGGATCCCTGCGAAGAGGTAGACGAAGCCGAGGATCGTTCTCGGCACGAACACCGCCCACGCCGTCTCGAAGCCCATCACACCCTCGCTTTCGCGCGGCGCGCGAGCAGACCGTCCAGCGAGAAGCGGTCAGCGGCCGCTGGCAAGAGCAGCACGACGAGCAGCAGCGCGGAACGCGGCAGGATATACGGGTTGATCGACGTTGACGGTTGCACCAGCAGGTGGCCGAACGACACGAAGATCAGGATGCCCCCCAGAATGAAGAGCGAGGGACGTGTCCACAGGCCAATCAGCACCAGCGCTCCCGTGATCAGCTCGATGACAGGCACCGCGGCGCCGGTTGCCCAGAGCGCCCACACGGGCAGGAACGTGTCCGAGTACGGCACGACGAACAGCTGACGCGCATGTTCGAGCGGGCCCCACATGAACACCTTGTAGACGCCGGCAATGAAGAAGACGATGCCGAGGATCGTGCGGGCGGTGAAGATCGCCCAGGCGCGGTCTCTGTCTGTGTTTGTCACGGGCGAAAGACTATCATTCCCTCTTCACAAGGAGACGCGATGCCGAAATATCTGCTGGAAGTGGCCTACACGGCCCAGGGTGCGAAGGGTGTATTGAAGGACGGCGGCACGAAGCGACGGGCTGCGGCGCAGAAAGCCATCAAGAGCCTGGGCGGCAAGATGGAGGTCTTCTACTTCGCCTTCGGCAGTGCTGACGCCATCGTGATCGCCGAGCTGCCGGACGCTGTGAGCGCGGCGGCGATGTCGCTGGCCGTGTCATCGACCGGTGCCGCCGGGGCGTCCGTCCGGGTGCTGCTGAGCGCCGAGGATATCGACAAGGCGGCCAGGAAGACGACCAGCTACACGCCGCCCGGATCGTAGGTGCGAGGGCGAAGTACGTAGGGCGGGTCCGGAAGGACCCGCCAAGCGCCCTCTCATTGCCTAAAGAGTTCTGAGGCCCAGGCCTGTCAGGTATTCGAATGTCTCGTCGTAGAACTCCGGACGGCGCGTGGGATCGGCCGCGTCACCAGTGGGAACGAAGATCGCCATACCCTGGCGGGCCCGGGTCAAGAGAACGCGATAGGCGTTCAGGAGATATCGTCGTCGGTCCTCATTGTGAACGTTGGTCCAGGAGTCCCCTCGGAACGAGTGATAACGCCAGCCGCTGTCATGCAGGCGCAAGTCCGCATCCCATGCGACGCAAGCCCAATCCACTTCGAGTCCCTGAACCTGAAATTCGGTGGCAGCGTCCTCGAGGTAGTAGCTCGATCGGGTATCGCTCGGGGCCCCGAGAAACCAATGTATGGGGTCCACGCTGACCCGCACGTCGACCGCAAGTGGTTTCAACCGTTGGGCCTGGGAAGACGCAACCAGACCAAACTGTTCCGTTCCTCGCGCCTGCCTTCTTACCCATTCCTTGGCTTTGGCCAAATCGCGTGTGACGACAATTGGATAGCGAAGCGCGACGTCAGCGAGCGCCGCACGCGCGCCAGCTTCATCGCAGTCGAGCACTGCTTTCACAAACGCCGAGACCTTCTCCGAGCGAAACGACCGCATGGACGTCGACAGATGTAAACGATCGTCTGTTGTGACCGGCGAGCGAGACGACAGAGTTCTGAGGGCGGACGCGGCTGCATACTCTGCGTCCGACAGCTCGGGCGACAGGTACGACCGCCAGTGTGGGAACGACGACTCAATGGCCTCGCACCACGCAGCGATCCCAGCTTCGCCGTCGTTGATTTCCTGGCCCCCTCCGACCAGGCACAGGATGACGGCCCAATCCTCGTGTCGATCGAGATAGGAGAGCAGGAACTCAGGCTCTGACTGCGTGAAACCGTCGAGACCCTTTCGCTGCTTCATGAAGTTGGCGGTCTTGCGCCGATTCCACGCGCGCTGCGCTTCGTCAAAAATGGCAACGTGATCAAATGGTGCGGCCGAAGTGCGGAGTCCTTCATCACGGAAGTGGTGTACGTTCTGGATAAAGGGCTTGACCTTCTGTTTGACTGCGCCCTTGCGCTCGCCTTTGCCGATCCGTCTCATTTCGTCCCTGGTGAGCGCCTCCTGAAGGACCGCGACCAGAGGGCCATTGCCGGAAAGGAACACCGCGCGTGCGCCAGTAGAATTCCGGCGCTGGGTTGCGACGTTGAGGCCCACCAGGGTTTTGCCGGCGCCGGGTACTCCGGTCAGGAACACGATCGCCTTCTCGTTGTTCGCCCGGGTGCGCTCGACGATCCCCTCAACTGCCGAGGACGTTACCGTCAGGTTTTTGGCGCCTGCGTCATTCCTGGTAATGGCTTCGACCGTGTGGCGGGCATAGAGCGCTCGGGCCGCTTCGATGATTGTGGGGGTCGGTTGGTAAGGAGCGCGGCCCCACGCTTCGGCATTAAGAGCAACACCGGTGACCGAGGAGAGACCATTGCGAATCGCGTTTCCGAGTTCGGCACGGGAACAGCGTCGCGGAGGATAGACACCGTCGGTGTGTGCCGGGGCCCAGTCGAGATCCCCGCGCGGGGCTTCGGTTGCCACAACCATCGGCAGTATTAGCGCTTGATGGCTACCGAGGTGGAAGTTCTTCAGGTCGAGGGCGTAGTCCCACGCCTGGTTATAGGCGTCGCGGGTGAACCTTTGTTCGCCACACTTAAACTCGATCGGAAAGAGTGCGGGGCCTGAGACGAGAACGGCATCGATTCGACTACCGAGCCGGGGGACACTGAATTCGAGATAGAGACTTCCGCTTAGCCCCGGCAACGCTTCCTTTAGAATCTCGATCTCAATCTCCCAGGCACGGATTTGGGATTTGTCCAACTGCTCATGGGAGTGCCCGTGAGTGAGCTCGCCGAGCACGTGGCGTGATTCACTCGCGAGGAAGCCTTCAACCGTGTCTGCGTAGTTCGCTGAACTTGCCCGCGCTGGCCGGGAGGGATCCACCCAGGGAGGATAACCCAGGCCAGTAACGTCAGTTGGAGTGCCCGGCGCCGTCGATCCACTGGAGGTCGTACTTCTCGGTCAGCCACCGGACGAAGGCCATCGGAGTCTCACCCCCTTCGAACCCGCGTTGAAGGGGTTCAGAGTCACCACACAAATCGCGCCAGCCACATGCAAGGTGTGCTCGGCACAGAGCATCGACGGTCAGCGCCCACTCATCAAACACCGCTAGCGGCATCGCTTCGCTCTCCGAGCGGCAGGATAGCATCGTCGCTGCTTGTGATCCCCGCCAGCCTCTCCGCGCGGCGCTTGATACCGAGCAGCATTCGCCGCGTCATCAGGAATGCGGCGGGCTCGATCGCACGCATGAACAGCCACGAGCCGGCCGTCCTCGGCACTTGCACCTGATTGCGCGACACGAGACGGGTGCGCCGGACATCTACGAGGTAGAGGCCGAACTGCCAGACCCAGCTCACGCCGTCCGCACGTCCGCTCAATACCAGCGCACGCCGTGGATCCACGGCGACCACCGGGAAGCCTCCGCCCCATCCGATCCGAATCTCGTCGCCGACCGCCAGGTGCTGACACTGCGGTAAGACCTTCTCGGCGCTCGGAGCATCGAGGTACCCGAACAGTCGATCCAGCCAGTCGTAGCTGTAGAGTCCACCGCGTCCTCTGGCTTCTCGCCGCGGTGACGTTTGCCATCGATGGTGTGGGCATCGCCACCGGCGCGACGTGGGCGTGGAAGCTCATGGCGATTGCAGCCGCGTCACTGCTGCTGAGCGTGGCGGGATGGCCGGACGCCAGGATCGGCGTCCTCGTGAACGTGGTGCTGCTGGGACTTGCGTTAGCCGCAATACGGCGGGGTTGATGGCCGGCGGGTCGTTTCGACCCGCCCTACGTACCGCCCTACGAAACAGACGCGAGTCTTACCAGCCGAGGACGTGGGCAAAGAGCAGCGGCGCGACGATGGTCGCGTCGGACTCGATCACGAACTTCGGCGTGTCGATGCTGAGTTTTTCCCAGGTGATCTTCTCGTTGGGCACCGCTCCCGAGTACGACCCATAACTTGTCGTCGAATCGCTGATCTGGCAGAAGTAGCCCCAGAGCTTGACGTCTCGCTCGAGGTCCTGCCGCAGCATGGGCACGACGCAGATGGGGAAGTCGCCAGCGATGCCGCCGCCGATCTGGAAGAAACCCATCGAGCGGCGGGCTGACTCGTCGGTGTACCAGGCCGCGAGCGCCATCATCGTCTCAATGCCCGTGCGCACGGTGTGCGGGTTGGCGATCTCGCCGGTAATGCAGTGCGCCGCATACATGTTGCCGAGGGTCGAGTCTTCCCAGCCAGGCACGAACATCGGCAGGTTCCGCTCCATCGCCGCATAGAGCCAGCTGTCTGTGGTCGGAATCTGGAACGACGCGGCAAGTTCCGGGCGCTTGAGCGCGCGGTAGAAGAACTCGTGGGGAAAGTACCGCTGGCCCGCGGCGTTGGCCGACGTCCACTCCTCGACCATCACCTTCTCCATCCGCCGCATGGCCTCGGCTTCGGGAATGCAGGTGTCGGTCACGCGATTGAGATGCCGTTCGAGCAGCGCCTGTTCATCAGTGGGCGTCAGGTCGCGATAGTGCGGCACACGCACGTAGAAGTCGTGCGCGACCAGATTGAAGACGTCCTCCTCCAGGTTGGCGCCGGTGCAGCAGATGGCGTCCACCTTGCCCTTGCGGATCATCTCGGCGAGCGACAAGCCCAACTCGGCCGTGCTCATCGCTCCTGCGAGCGTGACCAGCATCCCGCCACCCGAATCCAGGTGATGCGTGTAGGCACGGGCGGCGTCGATCAGGGCTGCCGCATTGAAGTGACGGAAGTGATGCTCGAGAAACGATGAAATGGGTCCGGTCATATGGAAGGGTGCGGAAGGCATCGTAGCCTAGGTCATGTGCCATTTGGAACAGCCGGCCGCCTGGCTGGACGTTACGATTGCGAGCATGCCGACCATGCTATTGGCCGATCTCATCAGCCAAAATCGAACCGAGCTTCTCGATCGGTGGGCGGAGAAAACGAGGCGGGCGGGTGCGCTGACTGCGGTCAGGCCCGACGCAGGGATTCCTGTGTTCGTGGACCAGCTCGTGGATGTCCTGCGCCACGGTTCCGCGAGCGCGAGCGACATGAGCGCGAGCGCGGCCGAGCACGGACGCGACCTGTTCGCCGAAGCATTCACGGTCGACCAACTCGTCCACGACTACGGCGGTGTGTGCCAGGCCATAACGGATTTGGCAGTGGACACCGGCGTAGCCATCCGCGCTGACGAGTTTCGCACGCTGAACCAGTGTCTGGACGACGCCATTGCGGACGCCGTCAGCGAGTACACAGCACGGCAGCAGGCTATCAACGACTACGACGACGTGCACTTTCGAAACCTCGTCTACATGGCGGTCGCCTCGCTCGAGGCGATCCGGCAGGGTGACTGTGGAGTTGCCGGTGCGACCGGAGACGTGCTCCAGCGGAGCCTCTCGGCCCTCAGTGACCTCGCCCGTAACCAGTCGAGTGAGGGACACCGAGAGCATGTGCGGCCCCGATTACGACTGCGACTGCAACCGAGCACGCCATCGAGGTTTCAAGAGTTCAAGCGCAGCAAGAACGAGAACGCCGGCACCGAACGTCAATGAGAGATCGTCGGCGTGCAGTGGTCCGAAGCGGAAGAGGCCACTCGCGAAGGGCCAGAGCAGGGTCAAGCCCAGCATCGTCGTGACCGCGAGCAGAACCCACACCAGCGCCGGGTTCGGCCGCCGGAGTGCCGTGACCAGCGACGCGCTGAAGGAGCGGTTGACGAAGATCAGGCCCACAATCGTCAGGACCAGCGAGAAGAATGTCAGCGCCCGCACTTCGGCTTCCGGCATCCCCCGCCGGGACGCGACGATGAAGATGATCGCGACGAGCACGAAGGCGAAGCTTCCCTGAAGCAGGCTCCAGCCGATCAGCGCACCAGAGAAGAGCGGTTCATCCGGGGACCGCGGAGGGCGGCGCATCACGTTGTCTTCCTCTGTTTCCGCCTCGAAGACAAGGGAGCACACCGGGTCGATCACCATTTCCAGGAATGCGATGTGCATCGGCCCGAACAAGATCGGAAGGCCGAGCAGCAACGGTAACAGCGCCAGCCCGGCGATCGGCACGTGGACAGCGAAGATGAAGCCCATGGCCTTACGGAGATTGTCGTAGATTCTTCGGCCGAGCCGGACCGACTTGACGATGGAGCCGAAGTCGTCGTCGAGCAGGACGATCGATGACGCTTCGCGGGCCACGTCGGTCCCCCGCCCGCCCATGGCGATGCCGATGTGCGCCGCCTTGAGTGAAGGCGCGTCGTTGACGCCGTCGCCAGTCATCGCCACGATGTCGCCGTTCGCCTTGAACGCGTTGACGATGCGCAGCTTCTGCTCGGGCATGATTCGCGCGAACACCGTCGCGGTTCTGACGCGGCCGGCCAGTTCTTCCGCGCTCAGCTTCTCGAGGTCCTGCCCATTGAGAACGTCCACGGCGTCGAGCCCTGCCTGACGGGCGATTGCCTGAGCGGTGGCTGGATAGTCACCGGTGATCATCACCACCTTGATGCCAGCGGTTCTGCATTCGTTCACGGCATCGGGGACGCTCTCTCGCAGCGGGTCGGCGAGGCCGACCAGGCCCAGAAATTCGAAGACGAAATCGTGCTGGGTGGCCGGCCACGCATCACCAGCGAACCGGGCGCGGGCGACTCCCAGCACGCGCAGGCCCTCTGCTGCCATCTGGTCCACGGACTGGGTGAGTGCGGCACGTTCAACGGCGCCGAGATGACAGAGATCGGCGATCGCCTCAGGGGCGCCCTTGGCCGCGACGATGGAGTCCTGACCGCTATCGGTGGCCTGCCACACGTGCGACATGGCGAGGAGGTCGGGCTGGAGGCTGTAGGCCTTGACGATGGTCCATTCGGTGCCGCGCATGCGCCCGGTTCCCGCCAATGCCTGGCCGCCGAGTTCGTGGAACGCCTTTTCCATCGGGTCGAAGGGGTCTTTCGCGCTGGCGAGCACGCCGAATTCGACCAGGTCATGAAACGCCTCAGGCATCGTCGAGGGGTCACGAGGCCGAAAGACTTCCGAGCCCTCGCGCCGGAGCTCGGCGACCGTCATTCGGTTCTCGGTGAGTGTCCCCGTCTTGTCGGTGCACAACACCGTGGCAGAGCCGAGCGTTTCAATCGCGGCGGCGCGTCGGGTGAGGACTCGCGCGCGTGAGATGCGCCAGGCCCCCATCGCCATGAAGACCGTCAGTACGACCGGGAACTCCTCGGGCAGCATCGACATGCCGAGTGCAATGCCGGCGAGCAGCGCGTCGAGCCATCCCCCTCTCAACGTGCCGTAGAGCACCACCGCCAGAACGCTGACGGCGGCACCGACCAGGGCGAACACGCGCACGAGCCGGCGGGTCTGCGTCTGCAGACGCGGAGGCTCGAGCTCCAGGGCGTTGAGCGACTGGCCGATCTTCCCGATTTCGCTCAGGGCACCAGTCGCGAACACCTCGCCAATGCCCGTCCCGCTCACTACCAGTGACCCTGAGAACACGGAGGGCAGATCGTCGCCGCCAGGACGAAGCCCTGCCGTCGGCACGCCATCTGATCTGGAGATCTTGCGCACGGGAATCGACTCTCCCGTCAGGAGCGACTCGTCCGTGCGCAGATCGTGGCTCTCGACGAGAGCTGCATCGGCCGGCACGCGGTCCCCCTCGGCCAGGACGACGAGATCGCCACGCACCACGTCCCGCCCGGCAATGCGTTTGCGCTCCCCGTCGCGAATGACCAATGCACGGGGACTGGTAAGGTCGCGCAGCGCCTCCAGCACCCGTTCGGTACGCGCTTCCTGAACCACCGTGATCAGGACCGACATCATCGCGAAGGCGAGAAGGATGACAGCCTCCTTCAAGTCGCCCAGGACCAGGTAGATGGCGCCGCCGCCAAGGAGCAGCGCAAGCATCGGTTCGCGCACCACCTCGAGGACGATTCGAAACGGGGTGCGCCGGTTCGCCCGCGGGAGCTCGTTATAGCCGTCTGCCTTCAGTCGGGTCTCAGCATCCGCCTCACTGAGACCACGGAGCGACGAGGGCTGGGTCATCGGATGCTATTGGTCAGGATGACTTTCAAGGCGCCTTCCACCGCCGCATTCGCGAAGGTGTCGTAGGCCCTCATCGCATCCTGAAGCGCGAAACGGTGGGTCACAAGCTTCTGTGGCTGCAGCTTTCCCGATTGCACCACCTTGAGCAGCATCGGAGTGGTTGCGGTGTCAACCAGTCGGGTCGTGATGGTGATGTTGCGATCCCACAGCTTCTCGAGGTGCAGGTCGACAGGCTTGCCATGAACGCCGACGTTGGCGATTCTTCCACCCGCAGCAACGATCGCCTGGCACATCTCGAAGGTGGCCGGTACACCAACCGCCTCGACAGCGACGTCGACACCTGCACCGTCGGTCAACGCCATTACGCGCTCCGCGGCTTTGCCGTCGGCACTGTTGATCAGGGTCGTTGCGCCGAAGGCCCTGGCCACTTCGAGGCGCTTGTCGTCGAGATCGATGACGATGATCGTCGCCGGGGAATAGAACTGCGCGGTCAGCAGTACCGCAAGCCCGACCGGCCCGGCGCCGATGATGGCGACGCTGTCACCTGGCTTCACCTGCCCGTTCAGGACCCCACATTCAAGGCCCGTCGGGAGGATGTCGCTGAGCATCACCAGCGCTTCCTCGTCGGCGTCGGCGGGGATCGGGTACAGGCTGGTGTCGGCATGTGGAATGCGCACGTACTCGGCCTGTGTCCCGTCGATGGTGTTCCCCAGGATCCACCCACCGTGCCGGCAGTGCGAGTACATCGACCTTCTGCAGAAGTCGCACTTGCCGCACGCGGTCACGCAGGAGATCAGGACCTTGTCGCCGGTGCGAATGCTGGTGACCCCGGCTCCGACACTCTCGACGATGCCGATGCCCTCGTGTCCGAGAATGCGCCCGTCGGTGACGGTAGGGACGTCGCCTTTGAGGATGTGCAGGTCGGTGCCGCAGATAGTCGAGGTCGTGACGCGCACGATGGCATCCGACGCGGTGGTAATCGTCGGCTGCGGTTTCTCTTCCCAGGCGCGCACGCCCGGGCCGTGGTAGACGAGGGCTTTCATAGAAGAGAAGGATCTCGTACCTCCATTGGTCCTGCCGTGCAAATCAGAACATACAGCCGGTAGCGAGAGGAATCCGTGGGCGCGGAGTTTTCCGCACACGCCTGAGGAGGATGCGACAAGGCGTTAAGGAGCCGATAAGGTTTGGCCGCCACACTGTGCGCGATGGTTCCACAAGAAAAGGAGCTTCGCCATGCAAGGTTCTTCGAATCGGTCCGTCGTCATCATCTCCGGTCTGATCACGCTGCTTGTTCTGGGCAGCGCGACGCTGGCCGTCGCATTCCGCAATGGCTGGGTGCACGTCGCCTCGGCTGCACCCCGCCCGGATGTCGTAACCGCCCTCGCCCAGCCGACCGACGCGGACGTTACTCAGAGTGAGGTCGCGGCCTACCGTGGGCAGCTCGAGGAAGCATATCGAGCACTCGATGACGCCTACGCCCAGGTCCGCTCGCTGCAGGCGGCGCAATCACAGCTGGCGTCTGGGGGCGACGAGGATCGCCATGAACGACGTTCTCGCCATCGAGAGTCAGATGACGACTAAGCGATCAACGGGAAGCGACGCCAGTCAGTGGTGGAAGGCGTGGGTGCTGCTGGCCGGGTTCGGCGCCACCGTTCTCGGCTGGATGGTGTTTCCACGCGACCAGCACACGCCGGCCAGCGTCGTCATCTCGCCGCAGGTGACGCAGTCCGATGAGACCGGCATCCGCAGATTGCCGCGAATGCCAGACAAGCCGGTGTTTCAGGCCCCGATCACACGCACACGACGCTCCTGAGTCAGCCAATGCTGCACCAACGTCATTTCCGCGCGATGAACACCGACGTCGGTGTCTGGCTGTGGTGCACCGCTGCCGACCGCGCGACGATCATCGACCAGGCCCTCGAGTGGGCTGAAGGCGCCTTCGCGCGCGTCGAGGACGAGCTCAGCCGGTTCCGAAGCACCTCCTCTCTCAGTCGCCTCAACCAGGCGGCAGGTCGGGGTCCTCAGGCGGTGTCGCCGCTGCTCTGGACCGTCTTGCTGTCAGCGCTGCGGGCGGCCGACAACAGCGGCGGAATCTACGATCCCACGCTGCTCCGCACCCTCGAACGGATGGGGTACGACCGGAGCTTCGAAGCGATTCAGGGCCTCGGCGTGGAGGAGGCCGGCGTCGCCAGCGGACAGGCGTTCGGCTCATGGCGACGCGTGAGGCTCGATGGCGCAGCGCACGCGGTCTCGCTGCCCACTGATCTGGCCCTCGACCTTGGCGGCATTGCCAAGGGGTGGACGGTCGACCACGTGGCGTCCGAGCTCGCGCCACTCGGCCCGGTGCTGGTGGACGCGGGCGGCGATCTGCGTGTGATCGGGGTGGTCGATGGCGAGGCATGGCCGATTGCGGTGCAGGACGGGTTCGAACCGGAACGCGACCACACCGTCGTGCGCCTGGCCGAGGGTGCACTGGCGACCAGCAGTATCGGTGGACGTCAGTGGCGCCGGGGCGGCCGCATGTTGCACCACGTCGTTGATCCGAGAACCGGAACGGCTGCAGAGAGCGACCTCCACTCCGTCACGGTTCGCGCACCGAGCGCCGCTATCGCCGACGTCGCCGCCAAGGTCGTGCTGGTGCTGGGAAGCGTTTCCGGATCCGTCTATCTGCTCGCGCGCGGCCTCTCCGGACTGCTGACCACGGTCCAGGGACGCGTGTTACCCGTGGGCACGTTTCGACAGGAAGAGATGGAACCTCATGCATCGGGCCATAGCAATTGACGTGGGAGAGGCGGCGCCTGGCAGCGTGCTCTTGAGCACGGTCGTGGGCATCGCCCTCGCCACGGGGGGCTTCGCCATTGGTGTGGGTGCCACTGGCATCACCGAGGGCTCGACATCGTTCTGGTATCTGAGTCGGGCGTCCGGGTTCGTGGCCTACCTGCTGCTCTGGGGCTCAGTGATGTGGGGTCTGCTCCTCAGCACAGGTACAGGCCGCAGCTGGATGCGGCCACCGCTCCTGCTCGACGCACACCAGTTCCTCAGCGCGGCCGCCGTGGGCTTCGCGAGCTTTCACGGCCTGGTGCTGATGGGCGACCGGTTCGTGAGCTTTTCGTTCCTGGCGATTGTCGTGCCGTTCGCTGGCAGCTACGAACCGCTGCTGGTGGCCTGCGGGCAGATTGCCATCTGGCTGTCGGTGCTGCTCATCGCCAGCTTCCACCTCCGTCGTCATCTTGGTGGGCAGGTGTGGCGGCGATTGCACTACGCCAGCTTCGTCGCGTTCTGGCTGGCGTGGGTTCACGGGCTGGCGCTCGGCAGCGAGAGGGCGACCCTGTGGGCCAGCCTCCTGTACCTGGGAACGGTGGCCTCTGTAATCTTCCTCACCCTCTACCGGGTGCTCTCCACGCCAAGACTGCATGGGCGGGTCGTCGGAGCCGCCACGCACCAGTCGGGCTAGCGTCTTCAGTGTCAACGTGGTGCGAGTCGTCCCTACGGTGTGCACTTTCGAACAGCGACGGTTCCCCGGTCGGTCACAGTGTTGAAGCGACTCCGCGCCTTTCCAGCGTGTCCGCTCTCATGGTGGTCACATCTTTCGTTGTTAACGTTCCCCCACGCTCAGTGCTCGCCCCAGGACGTAGAGCCCAGTGCGACAAGGGCTGATGCGGTCGTCTCATATGGAGAAATCGATGAACAAGAAACTGATGACGGTGCTCGCCGCTCTTGTCGTGGCTGCGACATCGTTGGTGTCACCGCACGCCGTCAATGCGCAGGGTGAACCAAAGCCGAACCAGTTCTGGTGGCCTGACCAACTCGATCTCTCGCCTCTCCGGCAGCACGCGGTTGAGTCCAACCCGCAGGGCGCACAGTTCGACTACGCCAGGGCGTTCAACAGCCTCGACCTCAACGCCGTCAAGCAGGACATCAGGAAGGTCCTGACGACGTCGCAGTCGTGGTGGCCCGCCGACTACGGACACTACGGACCGTTCTTCATCCGGATGGCCTGGCACAGCGCTGGCACATATCGCGTGACCGATGGACGCGGTGGTGCCGGTGGCGGCCAGCAGCGCTTCGAGCCGCTCAACAGCTGGCCCGACAACGCCAACCTCGACAAGGCACGCCGTCTGCTCTGGCCGGTCAAGCAGAAGTACGGTCAGAAGATCTCCTGGGCCGATCTGATGGTCCTGACCGGCAATGTCTCGCTGGAGTCCATGGGCTTCAAGACCTTTGGCTTTGCCGGTGGGCGCCGGGACGACTGGGAGCCGGACCTCGTGTACTGGGGAGCCGAGAAGAAGTGGCTTGCCGATGAGCGTTACAGCGGCGACCGAAAGCTGGAGAACCCGTTGGCGGCCGTGCAGATGGGCCTGATTTATGTGAATCCCGAAGGGCCGAACGGCAATGCTGATCCGCTCGCCGCTGCGAAGGACATTCGCGACACCTTTGCCCGAATGGCAATGAACGACGAGGAGACGGTGGCGCTCATCGCCGGTGGCCACACCTTTGGCAAGACGCATGGTGCCTACGTTCCCGCCGAGTGTGTGGGCCCAGAGCCTGCAGCCGCCGGCATCGAGCAGCAGGGCTTTGGATGGGTGAACAAGTGCGGCAAGGGCAACGCGGGCGACACGGTCACCAGCGGCCTTGAAGGCGCGTGGACGTCCAAGCCGACGGCGTGGACCTCGGAGTACCTCCAGAACCTCTTTGCCTATGAGTGGGTGAAGTCCAAGAGTCCAGCCGGTGCGACCCAGTGGATTCCCGCGAATGGTCAGGCCGCGAACACCGTGCCCGACGCCCACGACCCGACCACGCGGCATGCGCCGACCATGCTCACAACCGACCTCGCGTTGAAGGTTGACCCGAGCTACGCGCCGATTGCAAAGCGCTTCGCGGATAACCCGGAGGAATACCGGCTGGCGTTCGCGAAGGCGTGGTTCAAGCTGACCCACCGCGACCTGGGGCCGCGTTCGCGTTATCTCGGTCCGGAGGTTCCCCGCGAGGACCTGATCTGGCAGGACCCCCTTCCCCGAGTCGATCATCCGCTGATAGACGCGAAGGATGTTGCGAACCTGAAGGCGAGAATCCTCGGATCGGGCCTGACCGCCCCCGAACTGGTCCGGACGGCGTGGGCGTCGGCGGCCTCGTTCCGTGGCACAGACATGCGCGGTGGCGCGAACGGCGCGCGTATCCGCCTCGCGCCGCAGAAGGACTGGGAGGTTAACAATCCGGCAGAACTGGCCAGGGTGTTGGCGGGGCTGGAAGGTATCCAGAAGGGTTTCAACGGCACGAAGTCCAGCGGCCGAAAGGTCTCGCTCGCTGATCTCATCGTGCTGGGGGGCGATGCCGCGATCGAGCAGGCCGCGAAGAAGGCAGGGTACGACGTGCAGGTGCCCTTCCGAGCGGGTCGCACGGATGCATCCGACGCGCAGACGGACGTGCCGTCCGTCGCCTTTCTCGAACCGACCGCAGACGGATTCCGGAACTACTACGGCAGTGGTCAACGTCTCTCGCCCGCGGCGCTGCTGGTCGATCGAGCGAACCTGCTGACGCTGACGGTGCCCGAGATGACCGTGCTGGTCGGCGGCATGCGGGCCCTGAATGCGAATGCTGGACGGGTGGGACACGGGGTGTTCACCGACCGGCCCGGCACCTTGAGCAACGATTTCTTCGTGAACCTGCTCGACATGTCCACCACGTGGAGCAAGTCCGCCACCTCCGACGGCCTCTATGAGGGACGCGACCGCGCGACCGGCAAGGTCAGATGGACGGCGACCCCTGTGGACCTGGCGTTCGGGTCGAGCTCGGAGCTGCGTGCACTGGCGGAGTTCTATGCTGCGACAGACGGACAAGAGAGGTTTGTGCGCGACTTCGTGAGGGCATGGACCAAGGTGATGACCCTCGACCGATTCGACCTGCGGTGAGGACTGTGTGGTGCCTGCTGTGCACTTTTTCGAGGGAGTTGACCTATGAATCCGGCCCATCTACATCTGCTGCTGAACCACGTTCCTGTTCTCGCCGTTCCCTTCGGCCTTGCCGTACTGGCCTGGGCGACGCTTCGAGCCCGTCCTGAACTCGCCAGGCTCGCCCTGGTCGTCTTCGTCGTCTCGGCCCTGGCGACCATCCCGACCTATCTGTCGGGTGAGCCCGCGGAGGACGCGATCGAAGACGTGGCAGGCGTCATCGAACCCTGGGTAGAGCCACACGAAGAAGCCGCGCTCGTCTCGCTCGTCCTCGGCGAGGCGCTCGGCGTCCTCGCGCTCGCGGGGCTCTGGAGCGCCCGCCGTGCCTCATCTCCGTCACGTCCGATGATGATGGCCAGTCTCGCCCTCGCGCTCGTGACGGCGGGCTCTCTGGCCTACACCGCGAACCTCGGCGGACTCATTCGTCATACCGAGATCCGCAGCGGCGCTGCCGTTCCCGGCACCGCAGGAACCTCTGACTAAATTACGAAGCAGCTTCCCGGCAGCGGTGTCTTAAGGGCCCGGTAAGGTCCGCCTCCTACACTGGTATTCGAGGTTGACACCCAAGGAGGCTTTATGACCACGAACCCCAATGGACACACCCTGTGGAACCTGACGAACCGGGTAATGGCCGTGATTGACGATGCGGAGAAGGCGCAGGCCGCTGTCGAGATGCTCGAACGGGCAGGCGTCCCGGAGCACGAACTCGCCGCCCTGGCGGGCACCGACGGCGTGCGCGAGATCGACGCCGACGGTGTCTGCGGTGGTGGCGTCAAGCATGCGTTGCGTGCGTTGCAACGGTTGACGACCGAGGGCGATCATCTCCGCCACTACGAGGCCGAACTCGTGCGCGGGCACCTGGTCGTTGATGTCGCCGCGCACGGACGCCGGAAGCGTGACACGGTCGTGCAGATTCTCCGCAGCCACGGCGCGCACTTCATCAACGCCTACGGTCCGTGGGTTATCGAGAGCGTCGCCGTCTGACGAGGAGGTGACCATGCGCGTGCTCATTGTCGAGGACGACCCTCTGCTCGGTGACGCCCTGGCCGCCGGACTCAAGCAGCGCGGATTCGATGCGGACTGGGTACAGGACGGGCGAGACGCGCAGGCCGCGATCCGCGTCGAGCCGTTTGCCGCGGTTGTCCTTGACCTTGGCTTGCCTGGCCTCGGAGGTCTCGAGCTCCTGCGAGGCGAGCGCGCTCGAGGCAGCAAGGTTCCGGTGCTGATCCTCACCGCCCGTGATGCCGTTCAGGACCGGATCGCCGGCCTGGACAGCGGAGCCGACGACTACGTGGTCAAACCGACGGACCTTGACGAGCTCGCGGCCAGGCTGCGGGCGCTCGTGAGGAGGTCCAAGGGCGAGCCGGCGCCTCTCCTGCAGATCGGGCAGCTGGTGCTCGATCCGGCCGGGAGGATGGTGACACGCGACGGTCAGCCGATGGATCTGTCGCCGAGAGAGTTCACCCTGCTCCAGGAGTTGATGCTCAATGCCGGCCGCGTGCTGTCGCGCGAACAGCTCGAGGAACGGATGTACCGGTGGGGGGATGAGGTGGAGAGCAACGCGGTCGAGGTACATGTGCACCACTTGCGTCGCAAGCTGGGCGCTCAGGTCGTGAAGACGATTCGCGGTGTGGGATACATGATGCCGCGAGGCGAGCATGCCTGAGACGCGCCAACGTTCCGTCCGACGCCAGCTCCTGGTGCTGCTGCTCACGGTGGTGTCGGCCGCGTGGATCATCGCTGCGGGTCTCAGCTTCGTGGACGCGCGACATGAAGTGTCTGAATTGCTCGACGGGCATCTCGCGCAGACCGCCTCGCTGGTCAGCGTCCGATCAGGCGGTGACGATGACGAGATCGACACCGAACACGCGCCGCTGCTGCACCGCTACAGCCGCCGTGTGATGTTCCAGGTCTGGGAAGGCGGGACCGTGCTTGGTCTGCATTCTCAGAATGCGCCGGACGCGCCACTGTCGGGCGAGCGGGACGGATTCAGCGATACGACCGTCGCCGGATCGCGCTGGCGCGTCTTCAGCGCCTGGGATCCACGGAGCCGCGTGCTGGTCCAGGTGGCCGAGCAGTTCGACGAGCGCGATGAACTGGCCACAGCGGTCGCGCGCAACTTCGTGGTGCCACTGGCGGTGACGGTGCCTGTTCTGGGCGTCCTCATCTGGGTCTCCGTGGGCCGGGCGATGCGGTCGCTCACGCACGTCAACCAGCAGGTCGCGTCGAGGGCTGCCGACAGCCTGACATCGATTGACGTCGCCGACGCACCCGCAGAAATTGGCGGGCTCGTGACCAACATCAATCAACTGTTCCAGCGCGTCCAGGGATTGATCGAACAGGAGCGCAACTTCACGGCTGATGCGGCACACGAGCTCCGGACGCCGCTGGCTGGCATTCGGGCGCAGGCGCAGGTCGCGCGGGGAGCGGCCGATGACGGCGAGCGCGCCCGGGCGCTCGACGGCGTGATGGCCGGTTGCGATCGCGCGACCCACGCCGTCGAGCAGATGTTGACGCTGGCACGACTGGCCCCGGACGCCGTGTCCTTTCAGCCGACATCGGTCGAGCTCGGAGATGTGCTCAAGGCGACCATCGGCGAGCTCGCACCCCTGGCCATCGCCAAGGACATGGACATCGCACTCAACGATGACGGTGGCGCGGTCGTGTCCGGCGATGGCGGGCTCCTCGCGATTCTCTTCAGGAACCTGATCGATAACGCGATCCGGTACAGCGCACCGGGCACGAAGGTCGACGTGGACATGGAGGTGAACGCCTCCGAGGTGCGCGTGACGGTCCGGGACACGGGTCCCGGCATTCCAGCCGAACAGCGTGCGAACGTCGGTCGTCGGTTCTACCGGGCGCCGGGAACGCGGGCGCCTGGGAGCGGGCTAGGGTTGTCGATCGTGCAGCGCATCCTCGACCTGCATCGGGGCACGATGCTGCTCGACGCGCCGCCGACCAACACTGGACTACAGGTGACGATTGCTCTGCCCCGTGAGGTGGGCTGAGCGCTCGCGTGGAAATGGCTGGGACGCAGGGATTCGAACCCCAATAACCTGCTCCAGAGGCAGGTGTCCTACCGTTGAACGACGTCCCAGTAGTGTGCCGCTCGTGTCGTACTCGAGGGAACCTCTAATTCTAGAAGGATCTTCGACGCGCCCGCAAGTGGGCCCCTCGCGGGGCGCCGTCTCACAGGATGGTGTCGAGGTAGCCTGACCCGACGTTCAGGCAGTCAAAGACGTGCAGACCCAGGCGCGACGCCAGCTCGGCGCACACTTCGACGCCGCGGGCGCTGTTGCCATACCGGTCCAGCCGGGGTGAGTAGGTGCCGATCCCGAGTTGCCGGTTGACCACCGCAACGACCCCCCCGCCGACACCGCTCTTGGCGGGTACCCCGACCCGGTAGGCCCATTGCCCCGAATAGTCGTACATGCCGCAGGTGAACATCACCGACAGTACGTCCTTCACGCAGGCCACGCTCAGCGTCGAGGTGCCGGTGATCGGGTTGCAGCCCATGTTCGAGAGGGTCGCCGCCATCATCGCCAGGTCCCGGCAGGTGACCAGGATCGAGCACTGCTTGAAGTAGAGGTCCAGTGCGGCTTCCGCCTGCTCGTGCACGATGCCGAAGTTGAGCAGCAGGTGCGCGATCGCCCGGTTCCGATGGCCCGTGCGCCGCTCCGACTCATAAACGTCACGGTCGATGGCCAGCGGGCGGCCGGCAAAGGCGCTGAACCGGTCAATCAGCATGTCGAGCGTCTGGTCGCCGTACTTGGCGTGCAGGAGCGCCGTCACGGTGATGGCGCCGGCGTTCACCATCGGGTTGAATGGCCGGTTGCTCCCGTTCTGCAGTTCGATGGAATTGAACGCGTCACCGCTCGGTTCGACGCCCACGTGCTGCAGCACTTTGTCGTGTCCCAGTGCATCGATCGCCATGCCGAAGGTGAACGGCTTGGAGATCGACTGGATGGTGAACGCCCGGTCGCAGTCGCCCGATTCGAACAGCCGTCCATCAGCAGTCACGAGGCTTACGCCAAAATCGTCTGGATTTGCCTTGCTCAGTTCAGGAATGTAGGTTGCAACTTCGCCGTCCGAGAGCGGTCGGTACTTTTCGTAGACCGCGTCCACGACCGCCTGCATTTCATGCTGTTCTGTGGGGGCTTCCGCCATGTTCCTCCTGTCGCCGGTCTCCTCGTCGGGGCGAAAGAACTCGAATAGCAAGGCCTGTTCCCGATTGTTCGGGGCGGCGCTGCGCCGCACCTCGCGGAATTGGCCGCGTTTTGCCCCGCCTGACTCGCCGCCGATACGGTCTATCTACAACAATGGCTTATTCGTCTAAAACGTTTCCAAAATTGTTCGATTTGTAAGATCTGGCACCGGAAAAGTCGGCGTTTCCCCGTGCGCGAACCGGGCACAGGACTTGATACCCTCCGCTCGCGGTACATCAGGTGAGGATGCGATGACGATTGCGGAGAGGGCGGTAGGCCCAGCAGTGGTGGTGCTGGACATCAGCGGCAGGCTGGTTCTCGGTGACGGCGACACCGCCCTCAAGGAGGCGGTCAGCAGCCGTCTGCTGAAGGGTCAGCGGGTCGTCCTGAACATGGCCGAGGTGTCGTACGTCGACAGCGCCGGCCTGGGCGTGCTCGTGGGAACGTTCCTGGCTGCAAAAAATCAGGGCGGTGGCGTCAAGCTGCTGAATCCGTCAAAACGCCTGCACGACCTGTTGTCGATGGCTCGACTCCTCAAGGTCGTCGATATCTGCGAGTCAGAGGCGCACGCGCTCGAAAGCTTCGGCGTCGCGCCTAGCTGACCGGCGCCCCCGCCATTGCCGCGGCTCGCCGCAGCCGCCGCAGCGTCCGCGGCTTACCCAGCAGGACAATGGTCTCGAAGAGTCCGGGGCTGGTGGTGCGACCAACCAGTGCCACGCGCGTCGGGTGAATCAGCACCCCCGCCTTCACCCCCATCCCTTCGGCGGTGTCACGCACCGTGCGTTCGGCTCCGGCCTCATCAAACGGGGCGGTAACTTCGAGCGCGTCGACCAGCGCCAGCAGATGACGGCCCGCCTCGCCGGCGAGGTGCTTCCCGGCGGCCTCGGCTTCGAACTCCACGTCATCGACCAGGAACGGTCGACCTTGTTCAACGAAGTCAGTCAGACGCCTGGCACGCGGGCGCAGCAGCGCCAGCAGGCGCACCAGCCACGACACGTCAGCGCGCTCGTCCGCTGGCGGCCACAGCGACGCCTCGCGCAGAAGCGGGATCACGGCCTCGACCAGCGTGTCGTCCGGCATCGCCACGATGTACTGACCGTTCATCCACTCGAGCTTTGCAGTATCGAACACCGCGTTTCCACCGCTGATACCTTCGAGCGAGAACAGCGACGTCAGTTCGTTCACCGTCATTAGTTCGCGGTCTTCTCCCGGCGACCAGCCGAGCAGCGCAAGGAAGTTACGGAGGGCATCGGGCAGGTAGCCGGCAGATCGATACTCCAGCACCGACGTGGCGCCATGGCGCTTGCTCAGCCGCTTCTTGTCGGCGCCGAGGATCAGCGGCACGTGGGCAAATCGGGGCACGGGCGCACCCAGCGCTGTGAAGAGCAGGACGTGCTTCGGCGTGTTCGAGATGTGATCGTCTCCGCGGATGACGTCGGTCACCTGCATGTCCACATCGTCGACGACGACCGACAAGTGATAGATCGGGTGACCATCGGATCGCACGATGACGAAGTCCTCGATGTTCGCCGAGTCGAACTCGATCCGCCCATGGACGGCATCGTCGAATGCCGTGATGCCTTGAGGGACTTTGAAGCGGAGAGCGGGACGCACCCCCTCGCGCTCGAGCTCAGCCAGACGATCTGCGGAGAGCTGCAGACAGGCTCGGTCGTACTTCCAGGACTCGCCGCGTGACTCCGCCTTCTGGCGTTCCTCTTGAAGTCGTTCGGTCGAGCAGTAGCATCGGTAGGCCTGCCCCCGTGCCAGTAATGCTGCTGCGGCGTCGCGGTGACGGTCGAACCGCTGCGATTGGAAATAGGGACCGTAGGCCCCGCCGATTTCTGGCCCTTCGTCCCAGGTCAGGCCCAGCCACCTGAGGCCTTCGAGGATGCCGGTGACCATGTCATCGGACGAGCGCTCGGTGTCGGTATCTTCGATGCGAAGGATAAAGGTGCCACCAAGGCTTCTGGCGTAGAGCCAGTTGAACAGAGCCGTGCGAGCCCCACCGACGTGCAGATATCCCGTTGGTGAAGGCGCAAATCTGACCCGGGGAGCCACGGACTGAGCATACACTTCCATCGAGGAACCTTCACATGCGCAGCGCGTTGATCTCCCCAGGGGTCGAGTGGCCGCTACGGCTCCTGCTTGGCGGCGGCGCCGCCCTGCTGTGCGTCCTCGCCGCGGCGTGCGGCGACAGCGCCTCCGTTGCTGAGGCGCAGCGGGAGACCGAAGCGTGGCGTGCCAAGCACGAAGCCGACTATCGCCGCGACTGGTCGACGATCGCGGGCCTGCACTTCCTTGAACAAGGCTCGCAGGCTGCCGGCTCCGCGCCTGGCAATCGGCTTCGATTACCCGATTCGGTTCCCGCCACAATCGGCAGGTTCGTGCTCGCGGAAGAAGCGGTGACGTTCGAGCCCGAGCCCGGGGCTGGTGTGCAGCTCGACGGAAACGCGGTCGAGGCCGCCGTCGTTTTGAACGACGACGGGACGCCCGACGCTGACGAACTCTCGGTTGGCGATGTGCGGATGGTGATTCATCGCAGCGGACCTCGGAAGACCCTCCGCGTCTGGGACCCGAATGGTCCCCTGGCCAGAGAGTTCCAGGGGTTCCGTTGGTTCGACATCCAGCCGGCGTACCGCGTTGTCGCGCGATTCATTCCCGATGGCCGTCCGCGCAATGTTCAGGTGGTCAATACCTTTGGCGACCTCGACGAGTACAAGACCGAGGGTGTCGTCGAGTTCACGCTCAACGGTGAGACGTTGCGGCTCCGTCCATTCACCACCCGCCCGAACCGTTTCTACTTCGTATTCAAGGACGCCTCGAGCGGCAGCGAGACATATGAAGCGGCGCGCTTCCTCTATTCCGACCTGCGCGAGGATGGAACGACGGTGCTGGACTTCAATCAGGCGTACAACCCGCCGTGCGCTTTCAATCCGTACACGACGTGCCCGATCCCGGTGCCCGAGAACCGACTGAAGGTCAAGATTCTTGCGGGCGAACGTGCCTATCCCGTTCACGTTGCGCTGCCGACACAATGAACCAGGAATGCGTCCACTTGAACAGGTAGCGGCCGACATCGGTGTTGCTGCGGGAGATCTTCTACCGTGGGGACCGGGTGTCGCCAAGATCACGCCTGAAGCCACGTTCCGAGATGACCCGCCGACTGGACGGCTGGTGCTGGTCTCGGCCATTAGTCCGACGCCGGCCGGAGAAGGGAAGACCACCTGCGCGATCGGGCTGACGCAGGCGGCCCGGCGTCTGGGTGTGCGGGCGGCGTGCGCCCTGCGCGAGCCCTCACTGGGACCGGTCTTTGGCGCCAAGGGTGGCGGTGCCGGCGGCGGTCAGTCGGCCGTCATTCCCACGGAGCGAGTGAACCTGCACTTCACCGGCGACATACACGCCGTGACGAGCGCTCACAATCTCCTCGCCGCCCTGATCGACAACGAGCTGCACTTTGACGGTCCCACGCGAATCGACTCGCGCGCGGTCACGTTTCGGCGCGTGCTCGACTTGAACGACCGTTCGCTTCGGCGGGTCATCACCGGACTCGGAGGGCGCGCGATGGGCGTCCCGCGCGAAGGTGCATTCGACATCACCGCGGCCAGTGAAGTGATGGCCATCCTCTGTCTTTCGCGTGACTACGCGGACCTGAAAGTGCGCCTCGGGCGCATGCTCGCGGGTTTCACTCACAGCGGAGAGCCCGTACGCGCGAGCGACCTGCACGCTGAGGGTGCCATGTCGGCGCTGCTCCGCGACGCGATGCTGCCGAACCTCGCTCAGACCACCGAAGGGGCCCCCGCGCTGGTCCATGGCGGCCCGTTCGGGAACATCGCCCACGGCTGCAACAGCATCATCGCGACGCGGTTTCTACTGCGCCGCGCCGAGGTGGTCTTCACCGAGGCGGGTTTCGGCTTCGACCTCGGTGCCGAGAAGTTTCTCGATATCAAGTGTCGGGCAGCGGGTATCTGGCCGCACGCGGTGGTGCTGGTGGCGACGGTGCGGGCCCTCAAGTTTCACGGCGGTGTGAAGGCGGAAGACACAGCGCGCCCGAACGCCGACGCCCTGTTGCGGGGCATGGACAACCTGTTCAGGCACATCGAGAGTGCCCGATTCTTCGGGTTCGAACCGGTGGTTGTCCTCAATCTTCGCGCGGAGGATCTGCGGGACGAGGTGTCGTGTGTCATCGACCGCCTGAAGGAGATGGGGGTGGCCGCTGCCGCTGCCGACGTGTTCGGTCGCGGCGGGGAAGGCGCCACCGAGGCGGCTGGGTTGATCGTGGAGCGCGCGCGAACAACAACAGTGCAGCCCCGCTACGCCTATGAACTGACCGATTCGCCCGTGGACAAGATCCGGAAGGTGGCGCGCACAATCTATGGCGCCAGCGACGTACACGTGGCCGCGCCAGCGAGCAAGCAGATGGACCAGGCGGTCGCCCTTGGGTTCGGTGAGCTGCCCGTGTGTATTGCGAAGACCCACTTGTCATTGTCCGACAACGAGAAGCTCGTCGGTCGCCCAACAGGATTCGAGATGACCGTCCGGGAAGTCAGAATCGCGGCCGGTGCCGGCTACCTCGTTCCACTGACCGGTGACATCACGACCATGCCCGGGCTTCCACGAAAGCCACAGTCGATGGCAATCGACCTGCTGCCCGATGGCACCATTGTCGGAGTGCGGTGAACGTCATGGCTGATCTGCTGGAATGCGTCGTGATGCCCTACGCGTGGGGCTCGCGCACCGCGATTGCGGAGCTGCAGCGTCGTCGCTCGCCTGCGCCTGGCCCCGAGGCGGAGTTGTGGATGGGTGCCCATCCGCGAGGGTCGTCGCGCATCATCCGAGGCGGCGCACCGGTGCTTCTCGTTGATCAGATCGCTCGAGAGCCCGTGCGAGAGCTTGGCGCCGCTGTCGCGTCGGCCTTCGATTCGCGGCTGCCGTTCTTACTGAAGGTGCTGGCCGCGAGTGAGCCGTTGTCGTTGCAGGCCCATCCCAGTGCGGAACAGGCTCGGGAAGGATTCGAGCTGGAGGAGCGTCTCGGCATACCCATCGACGCGCCGCATCGCAACTACAAGGACCGCAGTCACAAGCCCGAACTCATCTGCGCGCTGACGCCCTTCGACGCGCTGTGCGGGTTCCGTCGTGTGTCCGAGACGCTGGCGCTTTTCGACGAGCTCGGAGTCACTGAAGTTGATGCGACGCTCGCGCCGCTGCGATGGTCGGATCTGTCGGCCGGCCTCTCAGCGACCCTGCACGCGATCATGACCAAGCCAGAACCGGCCCGCAGCGAGATGGTGGCGGCAGTGGTTGCAGCGTGCTCCGAGTACGACGGACCATTCCGCGCCGAGTGTGAGTGGGCGATGCGCCTCGCGCGACTCTATCCCGGCGACCCCGGTATCGTGACGGCTCTTCTCCTCAATCTGGTACACCTCGAGCCCGGAGAGGCCATCTACCTTGGTGCGGGTAACCTGCACGCATACCTTGACGGGGTGGGCGTGGAGATCATGGCGAGCTCGGACAACGTGCTTCGGGGTGGACTCACGCCCAAACACGTTGACCTCGACGAACTGCTGAAGGTGCTCGAGTTCAGCGACGGTCCCATTGAGCCACTGCGGGCGCGAAGCATTGATCGGGATGAAGAGGTCTGGGATACGCCAGCTCCCGAGTTCCGGCTGTCCCGCATTCACCTGGGCGGGGGTGTGGTCACCCGTCCGGTATCAGGTCCGGAGATCCTGCTGTGCGTGGACGGTGCGGTGACCGTCAGCAGCAGCGGTTCGTCGTCGGCGGTGCTCGCCAGCGGTGTCGCGGCCTTCATTCCTGGCAGCAGCCAGTCGTACGATCTGAGTGGCAAGGGAACGCTATTCCGCGCGACGGTTGGCGCTTAGCGGCGACGCCGTGCGCCGGGTCCTGCGGACCCGGCCTACGTACCTCCAAACAAACAGTACGTAGGGCGGGTCCCGCAGGACCCGCCGTCAGCGTTCGAGAGCCGCGCGATCCCAGCCGCCGAGTGTCGCCGCCTGCGCATACGTACTCTCAATGAACGAGGCCAGCGTGTCTGCTGGCGAAGCAGAGGTTCTCACCGCCTCGTAGGGCAGGATGAACTCACCCATCTCGCCCAGGTAGTAGGCAGCAGGCGGCAGCGCACGAAAGTCTTTCAACCCTGCGGGCTCGGGAACCGCATAGGCGTAGAACACTGCTTCGGGCACCGCAGCGTTCCCCGGCCAGAAGCCGTGGCTGATCACCTCGTGTGAGTAGGCGTCCCGCATGAAGGCCGGGCCTTCCCGCGGTGGTGCCAGCCGACCCGAGAAGCGTGTCAACGCCAGGTCGCAGCTCCCCCAGTAGAAATTCGCTGGACTGGTCTTGCCCCCCAGCAGTGATTGAGCGGCGGCGAAGCGGCGACGGCCACCTTTCCGATCACCTGCATCCACATATGGAGGGTTTCGCAGGTGTCTTTCCACTGTGCGTAGGGAAGCGCGGGCCAGGATGATTCAGCCATGTTAGGCTCACGATTATTACTTGCGATGATGACCCGCCGCGTGCTGATCGCCATGAGCCTCGCCTGGTCTGGAGGCGTCGCCGGACTGTGGACCGGGGCCTGGCTGACGCCCGAGGGCAGCGGGCTGGCCGGGCCGGCCATCGTCTTCTGGTGGGGCGTCATTGGCTTTGTGTCCGGTGTGGTCGCCGGCGGGCTTGCCGCATGGAAGGTGTCACCGAGGAAGGTCAAGCCGGTCTCGAACGCCGCGGTGACCGTTGCCGGGCTGTCGTGCCTCGTCCTCGCGGCGCTTTTCGTGACCGACCGTCGCGCCCGTGCCGAGGCTCGTGCACAGGAACTGGCGAGGCAACGCGCGCCGTTCACCGCATCGGTTGTCAGGCCACTGCCTGGCGACGGCGCGACCTTTCTGCGCATTGATCTCGACGGTGTCAGCGACACGTTCGTGATGACCGATCGCCGTAAAGTGGGGTACCCGGTGTGCCGTGGTCGCATTGGGGTCGACCACCACCGACAGTTGCTCGAAGCACTGCGCCGGGTTGACGACCTGATCGCCGGCCAGCCCGGGCTATGCGCGACTTCGGGGGATGTGTTGATGGAGGTTCGCTGGACGCTGCCCGAGCGCGGCAGCGCCCAACGTGGAGTGAACGTGACCACCGTGTGCGACACGGCACACCCCGAGTTCACCTCGATCTATGTGCCAATCGAGGGCATCGCTTTCACGGCCGACCTCGGCGCGGACGGCCTGGCCTGCGAGGGCGCGGCGCCCGCGAACTGACGTCTTCCGCTTCGAGGGCCGCACGCGATGTAGCCCACTCTTCCCTCTGACTTTTCGACACCGTCGGGAACGACAGCTCGAGGTGCTCGAGGGCGTCACAGATAATCTCGGCCACCGCCATTCGTGTGAACCACTTGTGGTCGGCAGGTACGATGAACCACGGGGCGTGCGCAGTACTTGTTTCCCTGAACACCGATTCGTATGCTGCGGCGTAGTCGTCCCAGTGCTGACGCTCGACGAGGTCTCCAGGCGAGAACTTCCAGTACTTTTCCGGTTCACTCAAGCGTTCGATGAAGCGCTTGCGCTGCTCGTCTCTCGAAATGTGCAGGAAGAACTTCAGGACCAGCGTTCCGTTCAGCACGAGGTGCTGTTCGAAGTTGTTGATCGAGTCAAACCGCCGCTGCCAGAACGATCCGTCGCCGGCCTTCCCCGGGAGCTGCTGTCGCTCGAGAATCCCAGGGTGGACGCGGGTGACGATGACTTCCTCGTAGTACGAACGGTTGTGGATGCCGATGCGTCCGCGCTCCGGGAGCGCCTTGGCAGACCGCCAGAGGAAGTCGTGGTCAAGTTCTTCGGCCGACGGCGCCTTGAAGCTGAACACCTGACATCCCTGGGGATTCACGCCGGACATCACGTGCTTGATCGTGCTGTCCTTCCCGGCGGCGTCAGGAGCCTGGAAGATGATGAGCACCGACCAGGTGTTGAGCGCATAGAGACGCTCCTGCGCGTCGGAGAGCCGGGCGATGCCCTTCTCGAGGCGGTCGCCTGCCGTCGCCTTGCTGATACCGTCGGTGTCACAGGGATCGAGCGCAGCCAGCGACGTGCGGGAGCGCGGCATCACGCGAAAGCGGTTGGTGAGGTTCTTCACGGGACAGCGTAACCTTCGCCAGCGCCCCCCGCAATGTCGATACCGGGCGCGCCCGTTCGTCTCTGAACCAGTCACGTCGGTCGGCATCGTAAGAAACACGAAAGGACAGTCCGTATGCCCAAGTTTGTGCTGCTGCTGCACGACCAGCCCAAGTCGTTTGCAACCATGAGCCCGGCGGAGATGCAGGCCGTCGTTCAGCGCTACATGGCGTGGGGACAGTCCCTCCGGGACCGAGACCTCCTGGTGGAGGGAACCAAGTTGACCTCGGACCCTGGCCGGGTCATGCGCCGGACGAAGGGGGAAGTGCTCGTCAGTGACGGTCCCTATCTCGAGAGCAAGGAAGTCATGGGCGGCCTGTTCGTCATCAAGGCCGCCGACTACGACGAGGCCGTCCGCCTAGCCCACGACTGTCCACACCTGGACTATTCCGGTGCGATCGAGGTTCGTCAGGTTGATGGCAGGTGACAGAGTGCCCGCGACGTCCGCGGTGACGTCTCCGCTGGTTGAGCGGCTCTTCCGCGCCGAAGCCGGACATCTTGTTGCCTACTTCACGAGGCGACTTGGCCCTGGCCGGCTCGCGCTCGCCGAAGACATTGTCCAGGACGCCTTGATCGTTGCGCTTCAACAGTGGCCGTTCAGCGGAGTCCCGGATCAGCCTGGAGCGTGGCTCAGAAGGGTGGCGACCAATCGCGCGATCGATCTGCTGCGACGGCAGGTCCGGTTCGATGCTCGAGCCGCCCGGCTGGCGCGCGCGATCGAGGAAGACCGCCGCGCCGCCGTCGTTGACTCAACAACACGTCAGCCGGACTGGGCCGACGACGAGCTGCGGATGGTGATGATGTGTTGTCACCCCGCGCTGCCGCGCGGCGCGCGGGTGGCACTGAGCCTGAAAGCAGTGAGCGGTTTCAGCGTGGCCGAGATTGCCCGTGCCCTCCTGGCAGACGAGCGAGCCATCGCGCAACGTCTGGTGCGAGCCAAGCGACTGATTCGTGCGCACAGGATCCGCTTTGTCTTGCCCGCCGGGCGGGCCCTCGTGCCCCGCGTAGATTCAGCGCTCGATGTGATCTACCTGCTCTTCAACGAGGGATACACCGCTCACGCCGGCGACAACCTGGTTCGGGCTGACCTCTGCCGCGAGGCACTGCGGCTTGGCCGACTGATCGCCGGGACGCGTGAGGTGGCAACGCCGCGCTCACATGCGCTGGTGGCACTGATGGCGCTGCATGCCGCACGAATTCCGGCTCGTCTGAACGCGGCAGGAGAGCTTGTGCGCCTCGAAGACCAGGACCGCCGAACGTGGGACATGTCCTTGAACTCGCTGGGCTTCCAGCATCTCGAGCAGTCGATGCAGGCGTCGTGTGAAAGCGCCTTCCACCTGCAGGCTGCTATTGCCGCCACGCATGCTGCGGCGCCTGACGGGACCGCGACCGACTGGACGACGATCCTGGCGCTGTACGACCGCCTGGTGCTGCTCACACCGACGCCGGTCGTGCGACTGAATCGCGCCGTGGCGCTGGCTCGTGTCGCCGGCCCTGCTGAGGGGCTGGCTGCGCTGGCGGCGGTCGATCGCGCCGGGTCGCTTGCGCGGTACTACCTGCTCCCGGCCGTCCGCGCCGAGCTGCTCGCTGAGGCAGGACAAGCGAAAGAGGCGGCGCGCGCCTACCGCGAAGCCCTCAAACGCCAGTGTTCGGAGCCCGAACGCCGGTTCCTTCAGTCACGACTCGACGCACTGGCGCGGAGGTCAGCATGAGAACACCCATCTGGGTGCTTGCGGCGATCGTCACCGTGTGGGCCGGAGCGTTTCCGGCGGCACAGGCCGGGTCCGCCAGGCTGCCGCCGGTGCTGTCCGCGCTGCTCGGCGACTGGAACGGCCGCGGGACTGTCAGCGGTCGTCCGGCGACCGTCGCGATGACGTGGTCGCTCGAACTTGCGGGCCGGTTCGTGCACTTGCGATTCCGCAACGAGATGGCTCCGACTGCGACTCGTCCAATCGAGGTGCTCGAGAGCCACGGCTACTACCGTGCGGCATCGCCGGACGCGACCGGAGGCGTCGGCACCTGGATCGACTCCCGCGGCGTGATTCTTCCGCTCAGCCTGACGTTGTCGGGAAACACTCTGACGAGCGACTGGGGGAGTGAGTCGACCGAACGCGGCCGCACGACCTACGTGCTGCTGGGCCCGGACAGGTTGGAGGTTACAGACCTGGTGCGCTTGCCTGACGGTCAGTATCGGCCGTTTGGCCAGACGAACCTCTCTCGAACGCCCCGCTAGACCAGCGCGCGCATCAGGGTGTCGCGCCGAACAACGCCCCGACGGCAGCAGTGAGTCCCATCGCCAGTGCGCCCCAGAACGCCACGCGCACGGCCCCCGTGGTCGGCGGTGCGCCGCCGGCACCAGCGGCCAGCGCACCCAGACCGGCGAGGCACACGAGCGAAACGCCTGCCACCACCGGCGACATCATCGCGGTCGGGGCAAGAAGAACCGTCAGCATCGGCAGCGCCGCGCCGACGGCAAAGGTCCCCGCAGACGCCAGCGCTGCCTGCAGCGGGCGCGCAGACAGCTCGTCGGACAGGCCGAGCTCGTCGCGGGCATGCGCCTTGAGCGCGTCCTTTGCCGTCAGTTGCTGCGCGACCGTTCGCGCCAGCGCGTGATCGAGACCGCGACGCACGTAGATGCCGGTCAGTTCGTCTTCCTCAGCTTGCGGCGAACTGGCCAGCTCCGTCCGCTCCCGCGTGAGGTCGGCGTTTTCGGTGTCGGCTTGTGAGCTGACCGAGACGTACTCGCCCGCTGCCATCGAGAGGGCGCCGGCCACGAGACCGGCCATGCCGGCCACCAGCACCTGCGCCCGACTGGCGTCAGACGCTGCGACGCCGACGACCAGGCTGGCCGTCGAGACGATGCCGTCGTTGGCGCCGAGTACTGCCGCACGCAACCAGCCGATCCGGGCGGTTCTGTGTCCTTCGCGATGACGCATGGAACAGCTCTATCCCACAAAGGGTCGCTGTGCCAGCCAGAAAAATCTCGCACTGGCAGAAACACCCCGTTCCGGCAGACGAGACGACTGTGCCTTGTGCGAAACGGTACATCGCCGGTGCTGCAGAGGTTCTATGCTCGCTCAGGACGAAGACCATGCAGTGCCTTGATCATCCCACCGCAATTCCCCCGAATCCGCTTGCGCTCAACCTCGCCGACGTGGACATGACTCTCCGACTCGGGCAGCGCGCCTATCGTGCGCCCGACTTTGCCGCGGAGCATCGTGCGGTTGAGACGCTGGTTGCTGCGCTTGCCGACTGTCCCGGGACCCTCCTGCAGGTGCTGACAGACGTCGTCGTGGACCTCTGTCGCGCCGATGGTGCGGGTGTGAGCCTGCTCGTTGCCGACGGTTTCGAGTGGGCGGCGGGATCAGGCGTGTTGACGCCCACCCGAATGAATACCTCGCTGATCGAGGAGACACTCGTGCTGCCAATCCACGACCACGGGAAGCTGGCGGGCACTCTCTGGGTTGTCAGTCACGATCCCGCACGCCGGTTCGACGGTGAGGATGTCCGTGTCCTCGGTGTGTTGACGCTGTTAGCGTCGTCTGCCTGGCAGGTCTGGCGAGCCGGCGATGTCGCGGCGCGCAGCGAGGCTCGGAAGGACCAGTTCATTGCAACGCTGGGCCATGAACTTCGCAATCCCCTGTCAGTGCTCACCACCGCGGCGGCGGTTCTCAAGGCGTGCGCTGGTCAGGATCGCGCCATCCAGCAGAGCGTGGAGATGATCGGTCGCCAGAGTCTCCACGTGAATCGTCTCGTTGACGACCTGCTGGATGTCGCACGGATTCAGAGTGGCAAGCTCGAACTGAAAGTGCAGTCGCTCGATCTGGGTGTGTTCGTGAAGGACGCACTCGAGGGTCGTCGTGACGAGGTTGAGCGCCATCAGCAGGTGATGACCGTGCGGTTGACCCACGACCCCATCTTCGTTCACGCGGATCCCGTCCGACTGGCGCAGATTGTGTCGAACCTGGTGGACAACGCCACCAAGTACACGCCCGACAGGGGGCACATCGACATCGCCGTGTCATCGGAAGGCAGCGATGCCATCGTGACCGTTCAGGACGATGGCGCCGGCATCCCGGCGGAGCGGTTGCAGAGTATTTTCGAACCGCTGGTTCAGTTGTCGGAATCCCGCGACAAGACACGCGGTGGACTGGGGCTGGGATTGACCCTGGTTCGGCGGCTGGCGGAGCTCCACGGCGGGAGAGTCGACGTGGCCAGTGACGGGCTCAGGCGGGGCAGCCGTTTCACGGTGCGTCTGCCGGTGCAGGCGCTGCCACGGCTGGCCGACGTGGCGCGGAGCTCTCTGCTCAGCGCCAGCTGATCACGGGCGCCGGGATCGGGCACCGGTCGTGACCGATGCGAAATCGATAAACCCTCGTTCGACGTTGACCGAGACCAGTTCGACGCGAATCTGGTCGCCGACATCGGCACCGTTTCCACGGACCAGTCGTCCTTCGACCGGGATGGTCAGCAATCTCGCCCACGTGCCCTTTTCAGATGCACCAGTCACGAGTGCGTCAAAGCGCTCACCGATTCGTGATTCGAGCAGCAAGGCTGCCGCCGACTTGCTCACCTGACGTTCCACCTTGCTGGCGGCATCTTCCGCCGCGGTAAAGTGCCGGGCCAGCACGTCGAGCTGTTCAAAGTCGTACGGCGCGGCGCGGCTCGCCATCGCGGCCTTCAGGAGACGCTGCGTCACCAGGTCTGGATAGCGCCGATTCGGTGCGGTCGAGTGTGTGTAATCTCTGACGGCGAGACCGAAGTGCCCGGGCGGCGTCACGCCGGGCTGTTCGGCAACGTACTCGCCCGACCCGAGTAGTTTGATGATGGACAGGGACAGGTCGGGAAACCGCTCCGGGTCCGTCGCGCGTGAGGCCACCAGAAACGCGTCGAGGGCAACAGAGTCGGGTTGCGCCGGCAGTCTCGTGCCGTGCGTCAACGCCAGCGTCACGATGCGATCCCAGCGCTTCGGCGTGCGGACGACCCGCCGGATTGACGGAAAGCGTTGTGCTGCGAGGTATCGAGCCGTGACGCCGTTGGCGGCAATCATGAAGTCTTCGATGATCTCGGTCGCGCGGTTCTTTCGATCAATATCAAGCCGGCTGATGAGGTCGCCCTCGAAGACCGGTCGAGCCCTCAGGCTGTCCAGGCTCAGCGCTCCCTGTACGTGACGTCGATTCCTGAGGGCCTTGGCGACGCGCTCCTGGGCCTGCAGATTCTCGGATAGAGAGTCAACGGTGGCCACGGCAGCCGGCGCCGGTGATGTCCCGTCGAGCCACGCGGCCACCCCGTTGTAGGCAAGCTTGGCCTGATTGCGGACCCGGGCCCGATAGATGTCCGAGCGCGGAATCGAGCCGTCGGCTGCCACGACGAATTCCACCACGACAGCCAGACGCTCAACGCCGGGATTGAGCGAGGTCAGGTCGGTCGAGAGCGTTTCGGGCAGCATCGGGAAAATGCCGCCTGCCGTATAGACCGAGGTGGTGTTCTGTCGCGCATGTGCGTCGATGGCCGAGCCGTCCGGTACGAGGGTGTCGACGTCGGCGATCGCGACCTTGATGGCGACCTCATCTGTCGCAAGAATCTCGGCGACCGTCAGCTGGTCGAGGTCCCGGGAGTCATCGTTATCGATCGAGGCCCAGGGCAGCGCGGTCAGATCCCGAATTGAAGAATCACCGGAGCCGGCCGCCAGCCGCGATGGGGCTGCTGTCTGCAGGCGTGCGACTTCGGCGAGTGCAGCGTCCGAGAAGGCGGGCAAAAGGCCGCGCTCGACCATCGCGCGACTGGCGATCCCGGCGAGAATGGCGCGATGGTGTCCGGGGGAGTGGGATGGGTGTGGCATAAGGCGACCGCTGCGGAGCCGTCGCCCGCCACCACAATTCTACGCCCTCGTGTTCCTCAGCGAAGCTGACGCCTGTCGTATACTGAGACTCCCGCGGTGAGGTGGCTGAGTGGCCGAAAGCGGCGGTTTGCTAAACGGAAATCCGCCTCTCGGACATCTTCGATTTTCCTCGCAAATCCTTCACTGTTTTGTACTTCCCCGATCGAGCGAGTTGGCTGGCGTTGGCTCTGGCGGCGCTGGTTTGGCGCGTCTCAGGGACAATCGTGGGGACAGTTCCGAACAAGGCAGGAGTATCGTCGGCGATGCGCCGGGCGACATGCAGCTCGGTTCGTCTTCGCACGTCCGCTCGAGTCCTCGTGAATCCTCCTCGGTCGTGGAGACATTTTGGAGACGGGGGATGGGCGGGTTCGGCCGCACCACCGTTCCGGATGTCGTAGGGTTGCGTCGTGCAACGACATCAGGAGCAGTCGGTATTCGTACGAGGCACGGTTCGGCGCAGCGGGGGTGCTATCGCCGGATGGCACCACGGACGATCTGCTGCCCGCGTGCGCGGCGGTGCTCTACGCGCGGCGCATGGGGGACCGCGTCGCGTGGCGGGCGTGGTTAAGCGCGCATCTCCTGCTGTTGTGGCATTTCGACCGCAGCCCGCGACGGTGTCTCTACGCCGACGTGCTGGATGGGGATATGTGGCTGCGGAAGGCGCGAGCGATGCGGTAGTGCGCCGATCTCAGCGCTTGTGAGTGACGATCTTGCCCTCTCCCGCCGTCCCGCCGAACGCGCAGAGCCAAGCAATAACGCACAGGATCGGATTGGTGTCCCAGTAGTACCTGGTCGCGAGAATCGCTACGGTAAAGTGCGGCACGAAAGCCCAGCCGAGCCATGCGAGCCAGCCGAAGGGCACAGCTACGGCGAACAACATCGCGAGCCGTGGGAACACTGCCGCGGCTAAGAGAAACAACCACCCATGGACCTGCCAGAAATCCAAAATGATTAAGCCTCTGAAGTCTGCTTGAGCGACGAGCGGCTAGTCGCCCTCGGGCAATTGAGCAACATCCAGCGTCCTGACCCGCTGCGAGAATACTCGATGAAAGTCATTCAAGCGTCGGGTTAGCCAGTCGTGCTGACGTGTCCAGTCCGTCTCGTCCTCCGGATCCACATCCTGAAGGTATGACGCCACGCGGCAATCCCGCTTCGATGGCAATTCTTCCCATTCGAGCGGATAGCTCAGATCTCTTTCGATCGCGTCTTTCTGCTGTTTCAGGGAAGCAAACAATGCCTTCGCGTCATCGCCGGCGATGTAGAGCTCGGCGCGAATTTGCCGTTTCGAGCGAATCATACTCGCACTCAACCGGAACTCCATTCGCCCGATCGGAAAGTTCATCCAGGATGCCGGCTGCGGCTTCCTGTTGCCCGATACCGGTCCCTTGGCCGCAGTCAGTACCGGATTGAGGGCGGCCCAATACGCCTTCTGGATCACGCGCGTCTCCGACAACTCGGCATCATCAATCGCACGGGCGGCGCTCGCGACGGACGTGGACCAGTCATTCGGCTTCGACACGATGTTGAACTTCGGTGCGGCGGGAGATTGGCCAATCCGCCACAACTCCACTTCAAGGCCAAAGAAGCGGAAGCTTTTGTCGGTGATCCGATTCAGCCAGTCCAGGGTAGACCGATGTTCTTCAGTGAACTTGGCGGCGATCCAGACAATGGTGACGGCCTCCAGCCCGGACGCGTAAGTAAGAAGCTGGCCGAGATGACTGTGATCGGTCCGTTCCAGTTGATTTTCGATCAGTACCCATCTGTCGGTTCCGATTTCCTTGCAGAGAATATCGGCGCGAAACGGACCGACGGCGCGCTCCTGAGCCTCCAGCTCCAAGTCCATGGCGAGCGTCTCGGCGAGGACTGCAAGGTTTTCCGGTCGTGCCAGCCATGGAGTGAAGTCTGACGCTTCGGATATCCAGATGTCTCGGAGTTCCACTCGTTCAAGACGCCCTAACATCTGCTGTGCCATCTAGTAACCCTCGTGTCGTCCAAAGGGAGATCGAACCAGAAGAGTCGAGATCGGCAATGTCAAAAAGGTGATGGTGATTGTATGCGGTGCGCGCTCTTTCACCGAATGACCTCGCCTGTCACGCTCACGCGGTCTGATGCGTCATGCACGGACCGCGACTGCACGAGCACGACGAGATCCACTGTCCGCACTGTCGCGGCTGGCACCGCGTCACCCTGAAGTATCCCGAGGGCACCGAGTACGCCCGCGCGATGATGTTCTACACCTGTCGCGACGGTGTGTACTACGCCGGACAGGTCAACGGGCCGAGCCGCTGGCCGACGCGCGCAGGAGTAAACTCTTGCGAGAAGAATCTCGATGGCCCAGAAGAGACGAAAGTAAATGTCGCTGTGGCTAAGCGATCTTGATCAATAGATAGCGACCGGCGGCCGTCAGCATGTGAAGGCGAAAGCGAGCTTCCTCCTCTGTAGTCAGTCCCGCGTGCGGACCGTTGTTCTGAATGCCATTCCACAACGATCGAAAAATGTTCCATTCCTCCGCATCCAGCCGACCGCTGTTTCGAAGGTGCTGAAGACAGACATCCACGCCTGCTGTCTGTTGCTGACCGTGTCGTCGTGCTGCCTCCCGAACTAGGTCTTCTTGAAAGGACCGCAACTGCCCATTGCAAGCTTCAAAGTTGCCATCCGTGAAGTTATCTACCGCCTGTCGGTAGTGCGTCGCTGCGACATTGAAGCCCATTTGTTGGAGTCGTCGCTCCAACGCGGTCAGTTCGGGAGCTAGTGGCGTTTGTCCGGGTTCGCTTGGGACGAGTTCTTCTCCAGTCCATTCAAATCCATCGACTCGGAGCGCTGCCCTGAGAAGATCTACTTCTTGTCCGGGAGTGCTGGTAAACAAGGTTCTGCCAGCCAACTCCAAGAGATCCTGAGTCGCTTTCTTCTCTTCACGAGTAGCTCGAACAGCGTCGACAAGAATGACGCTGCGCCGGAGTTTATTCGCGTTGGCTTCGGTCGGATCCCGCTGTCGAACGCCGTATTCGAGAAAGAGAGTATCGAGCTGCGCGTGAGTGAAGGTGCGTTCCAGAACGCCTGCGAGCCGGGACAGAGTCTTAGACGACAGCGCCACCGCGCCAGTGTATTGCGTGCCGACCTGTTCGGGAGCGATCCGGGAGCATCCTGATCAGAACACCCAGCGAATGCTAGGTGTTTTGAGGGTTGGTGCGGAAGAAAGGATTCCGCCGAGTTGATACCGTCTGGTATCCGTCTCTACCACTTCGTGTGATTTCATTCCGAGAATTTAGCGTCTTTGGCGCCCATTGTGCCGCCTCGTATCGCGCCGTATCGCCGTGTTCGTTAACCTAACGCTGGAGCCGACAGTGCCAGACTGACGCTCCGGCGATGCGTAACCGCGTAAACGGCGTCGGCTACGGACGTGTTCCGGTGAGGCCGGTTTGGCGTTATCCTGCGAGCCTCGCAGGGTCGGCCGACATAGGTCGGTCGGCGTAATACTAGTTGGCCGACAAGAACGCATGAATATCGCGGACGAGTTCAAGACTATCGATGTGGTCCTAGCTTCAGGCGCAGAGACTCTTGGTGTCGATGCCTTTGCGCTGTCACTAATCAAGGCCGAGAAGCAGGCCCGGAAGCTCGTAACATTTCTTGTCTATCAGCATTCGTGGTGCAGCCAGGCGACCGTCCCGACGCTGAGGGCCGAACTCGAAAGTAGTAGGAAGGTGTACTTCGACGGCTTGTTGAAGGGGTGGGATGCGCTGTACCCGCTTCCGGTGAGTCAACTCGTCGGACCCAAATACGCGCACTTGCGTGCCCGGCTTTCGGCTGCGACGATGCACCGGAACAAGATCTTTCATGGGCAGCTTACCGCGCAGGGCCTTAGCAGGAAGGACCTCGTCGGATTTGTTGCCGACATTCGAGCGTGGTGCGAGGCTCTCGGTGCTGGGGCCATGTCCGAGGTTGGCTTCGACGGCTGCGGACGAAATTCTTTTCGCAAGGCATCGAACGCCACCGCATTGCATGCAAGCTTCAGATTGCGGTTGGCGAATGTTGCGGCGTACAAAAAGTTCATCAAGTCGCACATGGAACAGCCGTGAGCGGCCCAACATGGCTTGCAGCTGACGGCAGGCGCGATCATGAGCCGCCTGGCGGGGCAGTGAGGCAACGAGCGGGATAACAAAACCGGTACGGATGGGAACTTCCGCCAAGCCCTTGCGATCAAATGCCGAGGTTTGCATAATCCGGTAGCGAACGGATATCGGATGGCTATTTCGGTCGACAAGATATTCGCCATTGACGGCGACGAACTAGTGACGGAGTTCACACCGCCACCAGGCCACACCTTCAGTTTGGGAAGTGTCGTCAGTTGTTTGCTTAACTTGCCGGCTTGTCCAGACGCGCCGCATCCGGGCTTCCGAGTTGAGATCATTGTCGGGGAAGGAGGAACGGCCCGAGAAGTGACGGTGCCGCTGCAGCCGTTCATCGGACTCGAAGCACACAACGAGTCGGCGCTGACCCCAGTCTCGCTCCTTGAGCAGTTTGAATGGCAGGATGGTCTTCTCCGCCGTTGGCTTTGGCTGTACCGAAGTGCAATCTGGCTCACGTCACGTCAGCCACGCAACGCCGAAATCGCAGAAGTAATCTTGCGAATAAAGGCCGCTCAGTTCAAGGTAGACGGCGAGTTTCAACGCTTGAGGGAACAAGTCGCAAATTTCGAGGCCATCGAAACGATGCGAACCGGCGGGCGAATTCGAACGGCAATTCCCGACGACGTAAAACTTCTCGTTTGGTCACGTGATGGTGGTGCGTGCATCAAGTGCAGCTCGACCGACGAATTGCAATTTGATCACGTCATTCCACACTCACGCGGAGGCAGCGCGACGGAAGCAAACATCCAGCTGCTATGCCGTCGCTGCAACCAAACGAAGGCCAACGGACTCATCTGATCTGCTGCCGCGTGCCGCCGTTAGCTATCCGTTAGCTACCAAACAAAAACGGCCAGCATTTGCTGGCCATTCGTGGTGATGGTGCGGAAGAAAGGATTCGGCGGCAGGGAGTCCAAGACCGGAGGGGAAAATGGTGGGGACCCTGCCGGACCCATGGACGCAAGGACGCGCCCACAAGTCCTTGGGAATCGCGCAGCGATTTCCACAGCGCCCACACCCATTATTTACCTCCTAAAACAGGTGCAGGCGGACCGACTCAAGCAGCGTAGTTACGCGTCCACAGGATCGATGAGGCTCCGCTGGTTCTTGCGCTCTTCCCTTCACCCTTCCGCTGGGTGGACTGGAGGTCGAAGCGACCGAAAGCGAGTATATTTTGCCCCGCGGGATCATAACCAGCCTCTACTCAAGACTGGGACGTCGGACGGACACACGGTTCTGAGAAGGAACGGGAGAGTGGATATCATCGTCGGCGGCGACGCCATGCCGCCCCGTAAGAACACGTTGGCAGCGGCAGGTATGTGGCTCGGAATCGCTTCGATCTTCCTGTACGAGTTCGGGGGGCTGCCGATCGCCGGCGTCATTGTCAGTGCGTTGGGCTTATCCAAGGCAGCGTCTTTGGGCGGGGCGGGACGTACAAAGGCCGCGTGGGGATTGGGACTCTCAGTTCTGTACACCATTGTCTACATTGCGAAGCGTAACACCTGATAGTTCGTTGGCAGCGTCCCGTCGCGTGAAACCACAGGCGAAACCCGAGCACTGAGGCCCAAATGAGCAGACCGACGGTAGGGGTAATCACGATCCGATTCTGGGGCCCCATGCAGGCGTTCGCTGAATACCGTTCGCCCGCCTCCGACCTTGAGACGGTTTCCAACAACCTCCTGTTCGACGTGGGACTCTACTACGCAAAAACACTTCATTCCATCCACAAGGACTCAGCCCGCACAGAGGCACTAATAGCGACAGTGCAAGATGCAGTGATGATTTGCGTCTCAGAACCCCAGCGTCGTCCGGATGTCCTCGGTGGGCGTGTCGTGCTCAGCAAAGGGTCTTTCAACGCAGTGACGGCGACATGCCGTGGAGACGTCATTGAGCGCGGAGGTGGGCGAGTCATCCTGACCTACTACGATGGAAACAGCAGCGTCTACTTCGTGTCCATGTCGATGCTGGTCCTATTGCAGGAGTTGCTGGGTACGCTGAGCGACGGCGACGTGCAGAAGCTTGGTCTATATCTCGGCAGCATGAATAGGTTCTACCGAGAGGAAGGTACATATCAGTCACTTGATAGCATGAATGCTGCACCCCAGTACGGGTGGCGGTTGATGCTTCAACTCCTCGCAGAAGCGACAATCACCCCGGCCGAGCAAGATCATTACGCGGTGCTAGACGTTGCGCCGTTCGCATCGGTTGAGGAAATCAAGGACGCACGAAAGCGCCTGCTACTGCTGTTCCACCCGGACAAGTGGAAGGGAGATGACAGAAGGTTCGCGGAGGAGAGAACCAAGCAAGTCAATGTTGCATACAGCGTTCTCGGTGGCGCGAGCGAGCGCTCAGCCTATGACGCACGTCGGGGGCAAGAAAAAGAAGCCACCGCACCTTCACCTGCGACCCCCACGGGGGAGGCGGTGCCAACTCCGCCTCAGACTCCGCCTCCCCATCGCGTCAGCCCCAAGAAGCCCATCGAACCAGACGCGGAGCCGCCGAGAACATCAAAGCCGCGGCCTTCGATAATGCTGCCGGGCCCAGTCTTTGGGGCTCTGGCGGGTGTTGTTGTTGTCGTCGCTCTGGTTGTCATGTTTCAAGAACGACAGTCACGTATCATCGTGCCTGCCTCATCGACGGAGATCGTGCCGGGTTCGGTCTCTCAGAGTCCACCAAGTTTCACACCACCGTTTTCTAAGTCTTATTCAGGCGAGCTTCTAGCAGACATCCCAACGGTACAACGGGCCCAGCAAGCTACTCAGGCGGCCGAGCGTAGCGTAAGCGAGCCAGACGCAACACCGGGAAGCGCTTCGAATGTGAGCGATTTTCCCGCTAGCAGTGATGCAGGCGTGCGGACGCCTGATTCGATCACGCCGTCATCGTCAACCTTCACTAGCAGTGACACGAGAGCTGCTTTCACACTGCGATTGTCCGCTAGTGGTCTTGAGTTCTATCGGAGTCCAGACGAAAGTTCCTACCAGTTCATTACCCGTGAAGAGTTCTCGCAGCAAGGAGTGCTGGTGTTCTTCACAAATCGACGTCAGCGTACCGGGGGCAAAGAGTACGTGGCGGCACTGCTGCGGACATCAATAGGGACAGAGCGCACTGGTTGGATTCCTGCCGACAGTCCTCTCGAACCTGCTTCAGCCACCAGAGCCATAGAGCTCTATCGAAGTCCAGGCGACACCTACGAAATCGTCGTCGTCGGGCGGGCGCTGCAGGGGGGGCTACAAGTCGTCTACACAGGCGGCAGCAGCACAATCGGCGGAACTAACTACGTCGAGGTCATCATTCGAAGTCCCACCGGCGGCGACCGCAAGGGGTGGATGAAGCGGCAGAGCCCAGCCACGGCGCCTTGAAGAGGTGCTCGCCTGTGAATAGCTGGGCGGCAAGGTGGAGCTAAGCTGCGAGTGCCGTTTCTAAGCAGATTGCGCTTGATCTGGATAGCCGCTTCAGCTGCCTGGCCTGGGTCGTCCACTGCTGGAGCAAACTAACAACACGCAGTGGGAGGGGCTCTGAAGTTTCATGAGTCTGTTTTCTTCGGCGGCGAAAATTAGGCGGCCTTTCTCTTGGGGGGCACCCACCCCCACCGGGTGCAAGAGGGGTAGGGTGGAGTGACGCCTTGCACGACGACAGACTCAGTAGTCAGGGTTGCGACGACGTTGCTCCTCCCTGAACGCATGGGCCTCGCTGTCCGTCACAAGATAGTTACCTGCAACTAGAAGGAAGATACCCAACCAGAAATCCAGCAACCGCCAGAGATTTCTCGGGAGTGTTACCGGCGCTACCGGGTTGAAGAGCAATGCAAGCAAGATCATCATCACGGAACCGCCGTGTCTTGCGAGCACGTAATACTTCATTGCACCGTAGATTGCCGTACCGCAAACGACCACACGAAGGACTTGATAGTAAACGTAGGGAAACGTCTGAGCGTCTGCCAGGGCAGCCAAGAACATCATGGCAGCTGCGACAACAAACGGCTTGCGACTGGCCTCGAAGGGCGTTGAAGGAGCCTGCTGGCGCGGTGGGAGCGGCACGGTGGCACCAAGATACCTCCTGCGTCAAGGGAAGCGCGAGCGCTGGCGGTCCCCTTGGGCATCCGACTCACGACCTCGTGGCGTCATGCCAGTCACTTCAATGTCCGTGGCCGTCGTCATGCGTAGGCCATCACCGGCTATCGCAACGATCCAACCAGCCACGACGACCTCGCCAGCAATCACTCGCCCAACGCAGGTATTCAAAGAGGGCGGATGGGGTGATGCCCTCGATGCGGTCGCCTATCTCGACCTCTCGCTGAGCGTGGTTCGTCGCGCCATCAAGAGCGTGAGCTTGATGCAGGCAGCGGACCGCGACGAACTACATCAGGCCGAACAGGAACGGCTCCGGAAGCTGGCCGAAAAGAAGGCCAAGCGATCCTCGCGCCGTCGTCCGCCAACACCCTCCAAGCCCAACAGGAGCGCCAGCTACACGGGCAATTAGCTCCTTCAGAGCCTTAAAAGATGACGGGAGGTTGAGTCTCTCGCTCTTGCTGCCCATAACTCCCAGCCGTTTCACCAAATACATGGCTTCCATTCATTTGTTATGTTTGTTATTCTTGACAAATGAATCCAAGTGTCTCAGTATACGTGCAAGGGAGCGTGACAAATGACTAATGTATCTAAAACAGTGAAGAAGACGCGGTTGCGGCGGTGGCTTCGTGACATCGCTATTAAGGCTCTGCAGGATGAAGGCTGGACGGTGGGCCGCGTTCCCGGAGGAAGTTCCAGCGTTCGTCGAATCACGAAGAATAAAGAGAGCAAGACAGTCTCAATCCGAACGTCTCAGGACGCTTGGATTGCCTTTCCTCGAAACCAGGAAGACACCGATTGGGTGACGTTGTCGGAAGTGGACGAGGTGGTAGCGGCTTCTCTGGATCCAGACGACCATGCATTTGCCACCGTTTTCCGTCTGGATGGCGACGACGTTCGGCGTCGATTCGACCGGGCATATAAGGCTCGGATTGACGCGGGCTATTCGATCCCGGTGGGTCGAGGCGTATGGGTCTCGCTGTTTCGGGAGGAGTCTACCGATCCAGTGACCCATGTTGGTGCGGGTATCGCCCGTGGCCGTCGTCCGCTTGTCCGCGTTCCATTGGAGATCGACACGGCCGGTCTTCAACCCGAGGTCGAACTGGAGCCATATGTGGCGAGTGGCGATGGGCGCGATAACACACCGCCATCAACGAGAACACCAAGCGCGGCCGACAACGAAGGCATAACGATTCCCGAGGCGAAGCGACGATTAGCCCTTCATCTCGGCGTCGATCCGTCGAGCATCAAGATCACTGTCGAGGCGTAAGGTGACTTCGGCTGAACCCCACAAACCACTGTCTTCCGGTTTCCAGTTGTGCGAAGACCTCGTGCCGAAGCAGAAGTGCTTCAAGCTGCGTCGATACAATCAAGGTGTCTTCGAGCCGCTGTTTCATGAACACGTGCCCGCACACCGAATCAGCTTCGACGCGGCGAAGGAAGTGTTAAGGGCGCTCGTTGTTCGCTTCGAGAATCTTGCAGCGTCGCAGATTCTCAGTTGTCATCTGAACGATCGCGGAAGGAAGCCAATCCGAGATGGCCACCTGCGAATTGTGGTCGAGTACCTGTCGCGAACTTGTTCGCCTTGACCTACTGCTCCTGCTCTCAAACTGAAGACCGTCGCTGCCACACCTCCGGCCTAGGCAACCTCCGTGCTTGGGCCGGCTCCATTCGGGACTCTCAATCCTCCAGCTCGCTGAGGAGTACGAGCATCTTCACCAGCACTTCCTTGGCTGCTACCAGTTTCTTCATCTTTAGGTGTGCACTCCGACCAGCCAGGCGCAGTATCGTCTCGAAGACCTCGTCAGACTGACGACAGAGCACGATGAGCGACGTGCCACTCGGACCGTTCTTGGCGTTGAACCAATTCTTCACGGCGCGCTCGTTGGTACCGGTCAGGGCCACGATCGTCTTCAGGGCCGCTCGCGAGTCACCGTACTCGCGACGCAGCGCAGACGCCACTTCCGCCGCGAAACGCACCGGAATGTTTGTTCCATTTCCGGACTGATCTTTTCGGTCTACTTTTGTCAACGACATCTGCGCCTCCGTCGCATAGCCTGACGCTTCTGAGGCTCACTGAATGGGTCGTGAGCCCTGCTTCCAGTAGGCGTAGCCGTGACCATAGAACAACGAGAGTCGGGGAATGAACTGTCGCCGGGTACACGTATCCGAGCCGCCCAGTATGTCCGAATGTCCACGGAGCACCAGCGATACTCGACCGAGAACCAGGCCGATGCCATCGCCCGCTATGCCGCGCAGCGTGGGTTCGCCATCGTGCGAACCTATGCCGATCACGGCAAGAGCGGATTGCGGCTAGACGGCCGAGACGCGCTCAAACGGCTCATCGATGATGTGCGGAGCGGAGCAACTGACTTCAACGCCGTACTCGTCTATGACGTCAGCAGATGGGGTCGCTTTCAGGATGCTGATGAGAGTGCGTACTACGAGTACATCTGCAAAGGCGCTGGAATCAATGTCCACTATTGCGCTGAACAGTTCGAGAACGATGGGAGCCTGAGCGCCACCATCATCAAGGGCATGAAGCGGGCTATGGCTGGCGAGTACAGCCGCGAGCTCTCGGCTAAGGTCTTCGCCGGCCAATGCCGTCTGATTAGCCTGGGGTTCCGGCAGGGCGGCATTGCTGGCTTTGGTTTACGCCGTCAGCTCCTCGATGAGCATCGGGCACCAAAGGCCGAACTCGCGCGCGGGATGCATAAGAGCCTGCAAACCGACCGCGTGGTCTTGGTTCCAGGCCCGCCCGAAGAAGTCGCTCTTGTCCGTCGCATGTATCGCATGTTTCTGACAGACGGTATGACGGAACGGCAAATCGCCGACGCTCTTAATTCGGAGGGGGTTCATACCGACCTGGGCCGCCCCTGGACGCGTGGAACCGTGCACCAAGTGCTCACCAACGAGAAGTATGCCGGCAACAACGTCTATAACCATGTGTCCTTCAAACTCAAGCAGAAGCGGGTCATTAACCCTCCCGAGATGTGGGTTCGCGCCGAAGGGGCCTTCGCGCCTGTCGTCGATATGACTCTGTTCTTGGCAGTGCGGCGGATTGTCGAGGAGCGTCATCGTCGATGGAGCGATCCAGAGATGCTGGCAGGTCTCAAGACACTCCTCTCCGAGCGCGGCTGGCTCTCCGGTCTCGTCATCGACGAGCGCGACGACATGCCTTCGACCTCTGCCTATCGGTCGCGGTTTGGGAGCCTGTTGGAGGCGTATCGACTCATCGGCTACACGCCACGTCGCGATTATCACTACATCGACATCAACCGTCGGTTGCGTGCGCTTCACCCCGAGCTGGTTCAGGCGACCCTAGCCGAGATCCGGACGCTCGGTGGCACCGTACACGTGGATCCAGAGACTGACCTCGTGCATGTGAACGACGAATTCACGATCTCCATCGTGCTGAGTAGATCGATGCAAACGGCGACTGGTGCGCTGCGGTGGAAGATTCGACTGGATGCTGGCCTACAACCCGACGTGACCGTCGTTGTGCGGATGGACCCTGCGAATCGGGACGCCCTGGACTACTACCTATTGCCACGTCTCGATACCCACACCCCATGTCTTCGGGTCGGAGAGGATAACGGCGTCAGTCTTGACTCGTACCGCTTCGAATCCCTCGACTATCTGTTTCATTTGGCGGCCCGTTCGCCAGTCCGCGGGGCGGCATGACCGCACCAACCGCCGTCCAAATGATCGCAGTGGATGCTATTTCTGTGCTAAATCCACGCGTACGAAATAGGAAGAGCTTGAACGAGCTCGTCGAGAGTGTCGAACGGCTTGGCCTCAAGAAACCGATTACGGTGGCCGCGCGTGCAGACGGGTCCGGCTTTGACCTCGTGTGCGGACAGGGTCGGCTTGAAGCGTTCATGGCCCTCCAGCAGACGCACATTCCGGCGCTCGTGATCACGGCGACTCCCGAAGACTGTTTCATCATGAGCCTGGTGGAAAATCTGGCGCGCAGGCACCACACACCCACCGAGCTGATGAGAAACATCGGAGAACTGCGGGACCGTGGCTATTCGACCACCGTCATCGCCGGCAAGATCGGGGTCAGCGATGAATATGTCTCCGCCATCAGTTATCTGCTGGATCACGGGGAGGAACGACTCCTTGCCGGCGTCGATCGCGGTGTCATTCCGCCGAGCATCGCCATGGAAATCGCGCGAGCGAAGGACGAAGACGTGCAACAGGCACTCGCAGAAGCCTACGAGAAGCGCACGCTCCCTGGTAATCAGGTGCTCGCAATTCGCCGAATCATTGAACAGCGCAATTTGACCGGTAAGACGACTCGGCAACGGGGTGTGTCTGGCCGTAACCTCAAGAGGCCGGTCAGTGCGGACGCGCTAGTTCGCGCGTACCGGAAGGAGACAGAGCGCCAGAAGTTGCTGGTAAGAAAGGCAGCCGTGAGCCAACGCCGGCTACTGTTTCTGGTGAATGGTTTACGCCGGCTCCTGGCTGACGAGCACTTCACCACCTTGCTTCGAGCGGAGGGGATCGTCAGCATGCCGCGTCCGCTCGCTGAACGGCTGGGCACCGGACGTGCCTGAGGTGAAGCGGGAGGTCACGCTCGCGTTCGACCGGGAAGCTGTCGCCATTCCACTCGGTGCGCTATTGCCTGTCCACGTGGTCCCCGACACACTGAAGCACTCCAGCAAGTACAAAGTGATCGCGCACTCGATCGCCGAGGTGGGTGTAATTGAACCGCTCATCGTGACGCGTTCGCGTGAACGCCGGGATCGATATGTTCTCCTGGATGGCCATCTGCGTTACACGATTCTCGTTGATGCTGGAGCGAGCGATGTTCGTTGCCTCATCGCGACCGACGATGAGGCGTTCACCTATAACAAACGTATTAGCCGCCTGGCCACGATACAAGAGCACTACATGATTGTTCGCGCTATCAAGCGCGGCGTCTCGGAAGAGAAGCTCGGGCGAGCGCTGAATCTCGATGTAAAGGCCATCAAGCGGCGGCGATTGATGCTGACGAGCATCTGTCCGGAGGTGGTCGAGATCCTTAAAGACAAATCGGTTAATCCCACAACATTTGACGTGCTTCGAAAGATGAAGCCGATGCGTCAAGTCGAGGTGGCCGAACTCATGGGCAGCGTTGGGAACTACACGACGAGCTATGCCAAGGCCCTCTTGGCCGGCACCAAACAGATCGACCTAGTGAAATCGGACCAGCCAAAGCGTGTCGCCGGCCTCACGTCGGAGCAGATGGCTCGGATGGAACGCGAGATGGAAACGGTCGAACGAGACCTAAAGCTCGTAGAGGCCCAGTACGGTGAGGACGTGCTCCAGTTGGTGATCGCGGCTGCCTACCTTGCGAAACTCCTCGCCAACCGAAACATCAAACGCTATCTCACGCAACAGCATCCAGAGATTCTGACCGAGTTCACCGCAATCATCTCCGCGGCGTCGCTCGATCAGGCAGGTGCGAGCTGACCGCGTGATGCTGTCGAACGACTTGCAGCCGTCGTTCAGCAGTTCGTCGACGCGCCGCGTTGAGGCGCCGTGCTGTCTAACTTGACGGTCGAGGACTATGTGAGCCAACTTCTGGCGATCAATTCGGATCGGGGGCGGATGCGCGGGAGCGAGCCGCTGTTCCAAAATCCTCCCTGTTTCGCCCAGGGCTGAAGTCTTCGCCGGACATACCTTTCGCTCTAGACAGTCTCTGTCCCCAAATCAGTTCAATTCGGGACGGTGACCCGCGGTCTTCCTCGGGTGCGGGTACCGGTTGAACGCCTCAGAGCCGTCGAGGGGCTCACGCGCGAGATCGCCGCAATCAGGCTGGGTGTATCTCGATCGACCGTGAAGCGTTGGCGGCGACAGGTCCAACAATCCCCACCGGCCTAACAGCTACTTTCGCCCTGGATCGGCGGTCGTTCTGGCCTCCCGGTCCGGGGTTCATCAACATCAGATTGGTAGGTCTGATCAGGGAAGGGCAGAAGTCGGGGAAGCACAGACAGGACGCCAGTAACATGTCGGATTCTTCCCGATCGACCTTCGATGGCCAGGACTGGCCTCTTCTGCTTCCCAAACGATCTTCTCGGCGACCCTGAGCGTCCAAAGGAGGTTGTGAAGCTTCGCGTTCTTCTCGGCATCCCCGGGCAGGGGGGATCGACACGATCGATCCAACGTCCTAAACTCTGACAGAACATCAGAATGCTGCACGGCACCGTTTGTCTGTTCGATGGGTTTCTGTGACTGAGTTGGAGAGCGATGGCGTGATACACGCGAGCGGCATTAAGACCGTGCCCGAGAAGTTAAAGCAAGACGCGATCGTCGAGGCCCTGCTCGAAATTCGCTTCGATTCACAGACCATCCCCGAGATTCTTCTCGGTCGACTAGCGGACCATTCTGCTTGGAATAACTTCCATCAACGCCGCCTGCCGATCTCTGAAATACCAGCAGTAGTCAGACAGTCGGATCGCAACCTTAGATACAGCCCTTGGCTCGAACTCGCCGACCTTGAGCGCAATCGCAAGGTAAGAATCGGTGAACACGTTCTCTCGTATCACCAGTTAGCTCCCTACCCTGGGTGGCAGGTATTTCGAGGCCAGCTTTTCGAAACAATCGATGGGCTATTTAGCAAAGCCGGGAAAGCGAACATCCGACGACTCGGATTGCGGTACATCAACGGCCTAAAGCCCGCAGTCCATCGAGTCGACGGAATCTTGGACCTGAACATGACGGTTTCGGTTGCCGGGCAGAGCATTCCTGAAAGCAGCAATGTGAACTTCACTACCAACGTTCATGACGATACCGACTGTACGGTTCGAATAGCTGCCGCCGACTTCGTAACCGGGAGTCTTCCCGAGGGTACTGCTGTTGTGATTGACGTCGACGTATTCACGAAACCATCAGCCAGAATCAAGAGCGCAGAGGATGCCAAGGCATGGCTGGAAGTTGCCCATACACGTGAGAAGGAGCAGTTCTTCCGGCTCCTGAAGCCGAACACGGTCCAAGAGTTAATGGAGAAGTGAATGATCAGTGGCACGGCGGCTTCAACAGTTTCGTTTGAACAACTCGGGAGCGGTGGAGGTTGGTTGCCGTCCGAAACGCAGGTTGCCATATTGGCAAGATATAGACGGCTCATTCAACCTCGCGAGCGTGAAATATTCTCCGAGGCGCGTCTACCCGATGCGGAGGTTTACCGGCCGCAGCAACTGCCTCCAAACTGGCTGGAAGAGACCGAGCGCGTGATCAATGCATCGATTGACCGCGACAGCGAGGGCTTCAGTGAAGACGGTCGCTGGCTGAAGCAAGAGGTTGCCGCAGCAGCCAACGATTTCTTCCGTGAGGCTGCAGACCTACTGCCGAGCGAACCGTATGTTTACAGTTCGAGACAAGGAGACTTGGTTGCGGAATTCAAGGCTCCACATGGCTCTTTGACCACGGTGGTTTCGCAACACTTCGTTGTTCTCTTTGCGGCTGTCGATGAAGTTGCAATTCAAAGGAAGATCTTATTACCTGGAGACCTTCGTCGTGAGCTGACGCAGGTTATGCAGCCGCTGATGACCGGAGCGCATGGCGACTTGGCTTCCGGGAAGTGAAGAACCAGTAGGCAAGAACGAACAGCTTGGACGTCGGTTATTCGATGAGCCAATGCTGGCCGGCGCGTCGACCCAGAAGCACTTTGACGGTCTCGATCTCCGTAACTTCCAGGAGACTCGGACGAACGAGTTCTCCCTAGATCGTCTCGGTCGCTCTAGCGTCGATAGGCGCGTAATCAGCTATCTCCTGCCAAGGGGCATCGCTGCTTCCCAAACATTCCAAAAGCCCAAACAATTCAATGGATGGGTTGCGTTACGAGCCGAGACACTAACCAGCCCTCCCAAAGGTCCTAAACTACCGATCGTCCCTTCGCCAATTGGCGGGGAGGGGTTGGCGGAAAACCCTTATCACGCACACGCGCTGTTAGAAGAGCCCAGGGATGATTACTCTACGGCGCTCCACCTTCGCTTCCTGTTCGGCAAGTACGGCACGATCCAACCTATCCCGTCGGCTCAGCTGCAGTCAGAACAGCACGCCTTTTCCGACCTCGTTGATCCGGCACGAGCATTGATGTCGAAACTGGCCAACTGGTGCCGCCAGCGCGTTCGCAGGTAGCCTGTGGCTCAGCGCCTCACGAGATCTTCATGGCACAGGAACACGACAGCGCATCAAACAAAGCGATAGACCCAGCTCCGGTGCGCCGACCGAGTGTGCCATCGCTGGATGATGTCCTGGGCAAACCATTTCGAGTGCTAGATGACGGCTTCGTTAGAGTGGTTGATTACATGGGGTCCGACGAGTCAGTAGTTCAGGCCGCTCGCGTCTCCTATGGTGTCGGCACGAAGAGGGTTCAGGAGGACAGGAGCCTCATCCGATACCTCTTTCGCCACCATCACACAACGCCGTTCGAGATGTGTGAAATCAAGTTACATATCAGAGTGCCAATGGATTGCTGGCGGCAATGGATTCGACATCGGACCGCGAGCGTTAATGAGTATTCCACCCGTTACTCGGTGGCCATTGATTCCGCGCAACGGACTGCTCCCGGCCAGTGGCGTCGTCAGGGCTCCGTCAATAAGCAGGGCAGTTCTGGACCGATTGATTTGGCGACTGGGGCAGCTTTGAGTGACCGCGAACTAGAGATGCAGGCACTCGCTCGCAGCACTTACCAGGATCGCCTCGCTGCTGGTGTGGCACGCGAGCAAGCTCGGAAAGATCTTCCTCTGTCCACCTACACAGAAGCTTACTGGAAAATAAACCTCCACAATCTCTTGCATTTTTTGCGCTTGCGAATGGACCCGCACGCTCAGCATGAGATCCGAGATTACGCCACTGTCATCGGTGAGCGGGTTGTGGCGCGGTGGTGTCCGACCGTTTGGGAGGCATTTCTCGATTACGCGGTCAACGGACTCTCTTTCTCAAGACTAGAGCAGCAAGTGCTTGCCGCAATTTCGGCGGGTAACGCTGCCATCGCCGTAGAGATTGCATCAGCTGCTGGCTGGTTGCAGCAACGAGAGGGAAAACTCACAGGTCATCGAGAACGTGACGAGTTTGAGGAGAAGTTAAGGGGCATGGGGCTATCGCTGCCCTGGTAGTGACCGTTCCGAAGAGTAGGCTCTCACGTCTCCAGAATGTCTCCAAGGCTACGGTTGATTCAAGCGGACTGGCGCTTGGACTTCCAACACATCACGCGCTAACCGACCGCACGCACGACATTTACTTGGCAGTGCGCACGTCGGTCAGCTGACACTCTCATCGATTCGCCCTTCGTCGGCTTGGCGCAGGCGCGCCGACACGCGCGAACCCGTCGCACTTACCGACTGGAGTCGACTCAGGGCCAATTTAGCCAAATCAAGGCCAACCCTGTATGCTCAACTTTTCGATCTTGCGCCGTCGGTTCGGCGCCCGTGAGTCGGCAGGATGACAGAGCCGTGGGTCTCCGTGGAAGACGTCGCCAAGCACCTTGGCGTGGTCAAGGACTCCATCTACCGCTGGATAGAACGACGGGGCCTGCCGGCGCAGAGGGTCGGACGTCTCTGGAAGTTCAAGCTCTCCGAGGTTGATGAGTGGGTGCGCCGCGGAGGCGCCGATGGTGTGCAGCGAAACGCGTCGCCGCCGCCGCGAGGTCGAAAGCGAACGGGGAGCCGAAATGTGTAGCGGAGGGAGGCTATGAACGCGCTGGCGGATTCTATCCGCGCACAGATCGGGGGCGCGAGCCAGCTCTACCACCGGCTCGTGCTGGTGGTCGGCGGTGAACGGAGCGGGAAGACCACAGCGTTGCGCGAGCTTTCGGAAAGCGGCTCGCTGCCGTTCGTGAATCTGAATCTCGTGCTGAGCCAGCGGCTCCTCGAGTTGACATCAAAGGCACGGTCTCTACGGCTCCCGAAGCTGCTCGCTGAGATCGTGGCATCGGCGGGTGAAGACGTCGTGATCCTGGACAACATCGAGATCCTGTTCGACCCGGCCTTGCAGCAAGATCCGCTGCGTTGCCTTCAGGGTGTCTCGCGAAACCGGACCATCATCGCGAGCTGGAGCGGCAGCGTGAGAGACAGGACGTTGACTTACGCGGAACCAGGGCACCGCGAGTACCGACGCTACACAGACGTCCCGGCAATCATCGTCCACGCAGCTCCATCTGCCGAGCAACGTATTGCTGAGGGAATTCAGCGATGAAGTACGGAGAGCTATTTCAGTTCGATCCGATCGAAACGGTCATCCAACTTCGTGAGGCCGATGCCACCGAGCAGGCGCGCCGCCTGGTCGAGACGTACGTCATCTCCGACCGGATGGCGGAGCAGATCGTCGACGTCGTGCTGCCGCATCTCCGCTACGACGCACCCCAAGACAATAAGGGTCTGTTCATCGTCGGCAACTACGGCACGGGAAAGTCGCACCTCATGTCGGTGCTCTCTGGGCTCGCCGAGCACTCGGACCTCGCCAAAAGCCTCCGGCACGCGACTATCGGCGAGAAGGTCGGCCCCGTCGCTGGTCGCTTCAAGGTCGTTCGCACCGAGATCGGTGCGGTCGTGATGTCGTTGCGCGATGTCATTTGCTCCGAACTCGAGGAGCATCTGAAGACACTCGGGGTCGCGTACCAGTTCCCTCCCGCGGACAAGGTCACGAACAATAAGGACCTGTTCGTCCGCATGATGGGCGCCTTCCAGGAGGTGCATCCGAACCATGGGCTATTGCTCGCCGTCGACGAGCTCCTTGACTTCCTTCGCACTCGCAAAGAGCAGGAGCTGATCCTCGATCTCAACTTCTTGCGCGAGGTCGGCGAGGTCTGCGCGCGGACGCGGTTCCGCTTTATGGCCGGCGTGCAGGAGAGTCTGTTCGACAACCCGCGCTTCCAGTTTGTCGCTGACACGATGCGGCGGGTGAAGGACCGCTTCGAACAGGTGCGAATCGCTCGAGAGGACGTTGCCTATGTCGTCGCGGAGCGCCTCCTCCGAAAGGACCCTAAGCAGAAGGCGCTCATTCGTGAGCACTTGCAGGGCTTCGCCAAGCTCTACGGCTCCATGAACGAGCGCATGGACGAGTTCGTTCGCCTCTTCCCCGTTCATCCAGCGTATCTCGACACGTTCGAGCGCGTGTACGTCGCGGAGAAGCGAGAGGTCCTCAAGACGCTGTCCGGCGCCATGAAGCGACTCGTCGAACAGGAGGTGCCGAAGGGGGAGCCAGGCCTCATCGCCTACGACTCCTATTGGCAGAACCTGCGTGACAACCCTGCGTTCCGCAGCGTTCCCGAGATCAAGGAAGTCATCGACAAGAGCCAGGTGCTCGAGGGCCGAATCCAGCAGGCGTTTACACGCCCGCAGTACAAGCCAGTCGCGCTTCGAATCATCCAAGCGCTCTCAGTCCATCGGCTCACGACGGGAGATATCTACACGCCCCTCGGCGCAACGGCGGAGGAGCTGCGTGACGACCTCTGCCTGCACCTGCCGCTGCCCGAGCAGGAAGCCGACTTCCTCAAGACAACCGTCGAGGCAGTGCTCCGCGAGATTGTCAAGACAGTGAGCGGCCAGTTTCTGTCCTTCAACAGCGACAACGGGCAATACTTCCTCGACCTCAAGAAGGACGTCGATTTCGAGTCGCTGATTGATCTGAAGGCGGAAGGTCTGTCTGATTCGCAGCTCGATCAGTACTACTTCGACGCGCTCAAGCAGATCGTCCTTGAGGACCCTGCAGCCCCGCAGTACGTCACGGGCTACAACATCTGGGAGCACGAAGTCGAGTGGCGAGAACGCAGAGCGACTCGGCGTGGCTATCTCTTCTTCGGCGCCCCGAACCAGAGATCCACCGCTCAGCCTCCCCGGGATTTCTACCTCTATTTCATCCAACCTCACGATCCGCCCGCATTCACCGATCAGAAGAGAAGCGACGAGGTTTTCTTTCGGCTCACTGACATCGACGACGAGTTTCGCCGGGAACTCCGGATGTTCGCGGCGGCGCGCGAACTTGCCCTCACCGCAAGTGCTGGTGCCAAGCACGTCTACGAGCAGAAGGCATCGGAGCATCTCAAGAAGCTCACCGCGTGGTTGCGCGACCGGATGACCACGGCCTTTGAGGTCACGTACAAGGACGTTCCGAAGAAGCTCGCCGAATGGACGAAGGGCACTGCGGTCGCCAGGGCATCCGTTCGCGAGTTCGTGAACGCCTCGGCCTCGGTCTGCCTGGCCACTCGCTTCGCCGAAGAGTTTCCTGAGTACCCAGTCTTTTCGACGCTCATCACGAATCAGAACCGACCGCAGGCGGCGCAGGACGCGATCCGGGCGATCGCCGGTAACGTTCAGAGCAAGCAAGGAACTGCCGTGCTCGACGCTCTCGAGCTGCTCGATGGAGATCGCTTGGCTGCGAAGCAATCACGGTACACCAAGCATTTCCTTGAGCTGCTCGCCAAAAAGGGTCAGGGACAGGTACTCAACCGCGCTGAGCTCATCGCCGACGCCCAAGGCGTGGAATACGACTCGCGGTTCAGGCTCGAGCCCGAGTGGGTCGTCGTGATCCTCGCCGCGCTCGTGCATGCCGGCGACGTGACGTTGTCGCTCCCAGGCAAGAAGCTCGACGCCGCATCGCTCGACGAGCTTGCCCGCACGCCGGTCACGGACCTCGCTAACTTCAAGCATGTCGAGCGGCCGAAGGATCTGCCAGTGGGGCCGCTCACCGAGCTCTTCGACCTGCTCGGCATCGCTCGCGGGCTCGTGGTTAATCCAGCCACGCGCGAGGAGGCCGTCAAGCAGCTCCAGACGGAGGTCTCGCGGCTACTCGAGCAGGTCGTTCGGGCACAGCAACATGCGCAGGGTGGCATCCCGTTCTGGGGCGGAGCGATTCTCTCATCGCAGGAGCAGGATGATGCGAAGCGACGCCTCGACGAGCTGAAGAACTTCCTCGAGTCGCTCCAGGCTTTCAACACGCCTGGGAAGCTCAAGAACTTCAAGCACGAGAGCGCTCAGATAAGCGCGCAGAAGGAAGCGCTCACACAGCCGAAGGCGCTGGAGGCGTTAGCGCAGCTCGCTCAGGAGCTCGGCGTCGTCGCCGCATATCTCGCCACTGCGGAGGCGATCATGCCGGCCGAAGACAGTTGGCGCGAGTCGGTTCAGCACCAACGAGGCGAACTGCTCGCACGACTGAGCAGCCCGAAGAAGCGAGGTAGTCCCCAGACCCAGCGCGAGCTCACGCAGGCGCTGACCCAGCTGAAGCAGCAGTACGTAGATTCCTACGTGACTCTTCACGCGAGGGCGCGGCTCGGCGCGAACGACGATAGCAAGAAGAAGAAGCTCCTGCAGGACCCTCGCCTTGCTCGCCTTATGAAGCTCGCCGGAATCGACCTGCTGCCTCGCGCGCAGTTGGTGGAAGTGCAAAACCGCCTTTCAGGCCTGAAGCCCTGCTTCAGTCTTACGAAGACCGACGTGGATTCGAACCCTGTGTGTCCACATTGCCAGTTCAGACCTGTTGCCGAACCCAGCGCCGCGGGCGCCGCCGCAGCCCAGATCCTTGCTGCGGTCGACGGCGACCTCGACCGAATGCACGACGAGTGGACCCGGACGCTCCTCGACAACTTGGCGGATCCAACCGTAAAGCGAAGCATGGACGCGTTGGGGGCAAAGCATCGCAAGGTAGTGGAGTCGTTCATCGACAAGAAGGAGCTGCCCGCGACACTCGAAAACGACTTCGTCACTGTCCTGCAACAGGTGCTTCAGGGGCTGGAGAAGGTTACGCTCCAGACCTCGGAGATCGCGAAGGCACTCACGGAGGGTGGTACGCCATGCACCGTCTCCGAATTGAAAGGGCGCTTCGAAAAGCACCTGGATGCGCTGACGCGCGGCAAGGATCCGGCGAAGATCCGGATCGTCATCGAGTAGGGCGGATGGGAATCTCTATCGCGCCGGCGAACGCCATCTTCGTGCTCGTGAACTACTTGGGGCGTAGTGCATGGTGAAGGGCAAGAAAGCTGCTGGGGCTGGCGACCTGTTCATCGGGCCCTCGGGTCAGATGCGTCTCCTTGACAAGTCCGCAGAGCAGCAAGCTGTCGAACGTGGCGCGCCGGTAGAGTGCCTTGGCATGACGTTCGATAGCGATTCCGCGCGCCGCGCTTTCTTCATCGAGAGGCTGCGCGAGAAGCTCAAGGACCCAGCGTTTCGCAAGACAAAGGGTTTCCCGATCGGAGATGACGAGGACATCATCGCTCTCTCCGATCCACCCTATTACACGGCTTGTCCCAACCCATTCCTGGGCGAACTCCTACGGCGGAACGGCAAGGTCTACGATCCCGCGGTCGCTTACTCAAAGCAACCCTTCGCAGCTGACGTCAGTGAGGGGAAGAACGACCCGATCTACAACGCTCACTCGTATCACACAAAAGTCCCGCACCAGGCAATCATGCAGTACGTCCTGCACTACACCTCGCCAGGCGACGTGGTCCTCGACTCATTCTGTGGCTCTGGAATGACAGGGGTTGCCGCCGAGTTGTGCGGACGACCGAGCGACCAGCTTCGCCGCAGTATTGAGAGTGCGGACTCTCAAGTCGAGTGGGGGCGTCGTCATGCAATCCTATGCGACCTCGGCCCTGTCGCCTCGCTCATAGCGCACAACTACAATGTGCAGTTCGATGTCCAACGGGAGATCGAACACGCCGAGCGTCTCCTATCGTCCATCGAAGAGGAACTCGGATGGGCTTTCACAACCGCCCACACGGGATGGGGATCTTCCGATCGTAGTTCGAACAATCGGAAGAATATGAAACGGGCTGAGGCGCCGCGAGGGACCGTGAACTTTGTTCTCTGGTCAGACGTCTTCCTCTGCCCGGAGTGTTCGACCGAGATCGTGTACTGGAACGTTGCGGCGGACTCGGAGAATGCGTCTGTACGGGACGAGATTGCTTGTCCTCACTGCCGCTCCACTCTGCGGAAAGACAATATGCAGCGAGCCACCGAGTCCGTCCTCGACCCCGTACTTCGATGCGTTGTCTCACAAAGGAAACAGGTGCCGGTTCTCATCAACTACTCGGTTGGCACCTCACGCTTCGAGAAGATCCCTGATGCGGAGGATGCCGAAATACTCCGGCGGACTCAAGCGATTCAGATCGCCGGCAGAATTCCCGAACAGCCTTTCATGCTCAAGGGCGAGCGCTGGGGTGATACCTGGAGGGCTGGCTATCACTTCGGCTTCACGCATGCGCACCACTTCTACACGTGGCGCAACCTCGCGGTGTTGGCACGCGTCTGGGATGAAGCGATAAAGACGCACTCTCCATTCCTGCAGTTTCTGTTCACCTCGACGCATGCCTGGGCGACGAAGATGAATCGCCTGCTGGTGTCCAATTACTTCAACAAGCGTGGGGGCGTCATCGGACAAACACTCTCGGGGACGATGTATGTATCGTCAATAGCTGTTGAGACGAACGCGCTTATTCGATTCCGCTTGCGGCTCGAGAGTGCTCGTCACACCGCACAGTCGAAGGGCGTCTTTGTTACAACGCAGTCTGCGACAGACCTGAACGGAATCCCTGACAATTCGATCGATTACGTATTCGTCGATCCTCCGTTCGGAGACAACCTCTATTATGCGGAGCTCAACTTCCTCTGGGAATCGTGGCCGCGCGTCTACACGAACATCGGCGCGGAAGCAGTGGTGAGCCCAAGCCAAAAGAAGGGGCTTCAGTCATATCTTGATTTAATGGCTGGATCGTTCGCCGAAGCCTATCGGCTCTTGAAGCCAGGCCGGTGGATGACGGTCGAGTTCCACAATTCGAAGAATGCTGTGTGGAATGCGATCCAGGAGGCGATCCTTCGCGCGGGCTTTGTCATTGCCGATGTGCGCACGCTGGAGAAAACACACAAGACCTACAAACAGCTTACGTCGACGAATGCGGTCAAACAGGACCTGGTTATTTCCGCATACAAACCAAATGGAGGACTCGAGGCTAGCTTCAAGCTCCACGCGGGCACGGCCGAAGGTGCGTGGGACTTCGTTCGACAGCACCTGAAGCAGGTGCCACGCTTCGTTGAATCCGATGGAAAGGTCGAGATCGTCGCGGAGCGCCAAGGCTTTCTTCTCTTCGACCGCATGGTCGCATTCCACATCCAGCGCGGGGCGACTGTGCCATTGAGCGCGGCGGAGTTCTACGCGGGCTTGAAGCAGAGATTGCCGGAGCGCGACGGAATGTACTTCTTGCCCGATCAGGTGGCGGAATACGACCGGCGTCGACTACAGGTAAACGAGGTGGCGCAGCTCTCGTTCTTCGTGAGCGACGAACGAACGGCGATTCAGTGGCTCAGGCAGGAGCTTACTACCGAGCCTCAGACGTATCAGCAAATCCAGCCGAAGTTCCTTCGGGAGCTGCATCAAGCGGACCATGAACGGCTTCCCGAACTCCGAGAGCTCCTCGAACAGAACTTTCTCGAGGACGAAGGGCACGGTTGGTACGTCCCGGATCCAAATAGGCAGTTGGATCTCGAAAAGATGCGTGAGCGAGCCCTCCTTAAGGAATACGAGGAGCACAAAGCTTCGAAGCAGAAGCGCATCAAGGTGTTCCGGACCGAGGCAATCAGAGCAGGGTTCAAGGCGGCCTGGGCTGCGCGCGATTACGAGAGCATCGTCTCCATCGCGGCTCGGCTCCCGGACGACGTGGTCCAGGAAGACCAAACGATTCTGATGTACTTCGACAACGCGTCGATGCGCGTGGGCGGGTAGGAGTCTACGATGGCAGTCAACCACCTCGCGCTCGCCGGAGCTGTTTGTCGTCACCGTCTCTGCAAGGCGAAAAGTGACTGAGACGAACATCATGATGTTCGTCGAAGGCGACTGGGCCTACAGCAAGGAGCACCGCGAGGTGGTGCGCGTCGTGGAGGCGCGCAACCTCTGGGACCACGTCGGCTATCGCGTCTTCCTGCCGGGTCGCGAGGCCACGGTACGAGTAGCTCCTGATGGTCTCCTGCCCGTCTCTGTGTCTGTCGATGGCGGTTCTGCGCGGTTGACCTACGCGATCGCGGCGGCGCGGGTCGCCGATGCAGTAGCGCAAGACGTCTTGCTCGCGCCACTTGAAGGTAACGTCGAGCCGCTGCCTCACCAGATCTACGCGCTCGGACGGGCCGTCGCCGAGGCGCGCGTCCGGTATTTACTCGCGGACGAGGTCGGGCTTGGAAAGACGATCGAAGCCGGACTGATCATGCGGGAGCTCAAGCTGCGCGGGCTCGTTCGACGAACTCTTGTGGTTGCCCCTAAAGGTCTTGTAACGCAGTGGGTCTCCGAGATGAAGACCCACTTCAACGAGGACTTCCGACTCCTCGTTCCGGGCGAGTTCGGCGCCTACCGCCGGTTCGCCGGCGAGGAGAATCTGTGGCGTCGGTTCGACCAGGTCGTATGCCCGATGGATTCCGTGAAGCCGATGGACGCGCGGCGCGGATGGGGCAAGGAGCAGGTCGAACAGTACAACCGCGAGCGTTTCGGCGATCTCATCGCCGCGGGTTGGGACTTGGTCATCGTCGACGAGGCGCATCGCCTCGGAGGCAGCAGCGACGTCGTCGCTCGCTTCCGTCTCGGCGAGGGCCTCTCGGAAGCTGCGCCGTACCTCTTGCTCCTCTCCGCGACACCGCACCAAGGCAAGACGGATGCGTTCCACCGGATCCTCTGGCTACTCGACTGTGAGGCGTTTCCGGATGCCGGAGCTGTTACTCGCGAGCGAGTGCAGCCGTATGTGATTCGCACCGAGAAGCGGCGGGCGGTGGACGCGGACGGCAAGCCGCTGTTCAGGCCGCGCCGTACGCAGCTTATGCCGGTCGCGTGGCTTCCGCGCCACGACGACCAGCGACGGCTCTACGAGGCGGTCACCGAGTACGTGCGCGAGGGCTACAACCAGGCTGTCCGCGAGAAGCGACACTACATCGGCTTCCTCATGATCCTGATGCAGCGTCTCGTGACGAGCAGCACACGCGCGATCGCTACGACCCTTGAGAAGAGGCTCTCAGCGCTGAACGACGACGAGGACGCTGCCGCCCAGCGCGAGGTACCTGCGGACATCGAGTGGACCGAGCTCGACGGCCAAGAGCAGCTCGACCTTCTTCTACAAGCGCGCCTTCATGCGCTCAGGAACGAGACCGGCGAAGTGGGCGTCCTCCTCGAACTCGCGCGCCGCTGCATGGGCACCGCCCCCGATGCGAAGGCGGAGGCCCTGCTCGATTGGATGTACCGCTTGCAGCAAGAGGACGGCGACCCTGCGCTGAAGTTCTTGGTCTTCACCGAGTTCGTGCCGACGCAAGAGATGCTGCGCGAGTTCTTAACGGAGCGAGGGTTCTCCGTCGCGTGCCTGAACGGGTCGCTGGATATGGACGCTCGGCGGCGGGTCCAGCAGGAGTTCGCCGCAGACGCCCGAGTGTTGGTGTCCACGGACGCTGGCGGGGAGGGTCTCAACCTTCAGTTCTGTCACGTTGTGGTGAATTACGACTTGCCGTGGAATCCGATGCGGATAGAGCAGCGCATTGGCCGCGTCGACCGCATCGGACAGAAGAGTCTCGTCAGAGCCCTGAACCTAGTCGTCGAAGACAGCGTGGAGCACCGAGTACGTGAAGTTCTAGAGACGAAACTCAGGACGATTCTCGAAGAATTCGGCGTCGACAAGGCAAGCGATGTCCTTGACTCAGCCGAGGCCGAGGAGGGCTTCGAAACGGTCTACGTGGGGGCGATCCTTGACCCGGAGCACGTCGGCCAAAAGGTCGACACACTCCTTTCTCTCGTCCGGGCGCGTGCGCAAGCTGCTCGCGAGGGCGCCGGGATTCTGGGCACCGCCCCGAGTATCGACCCACAACTGGCGCGCGGATTCTCCGACCACCCGCTGCCGAGCTGGGTCGAGCGGATGACGATCGCCTATCTCGAGTTCGCGGGCGGAAAGGCGGTACGTGAACTCTTTTCGTGGAACATCACCTGGCCTGACGGCGTCGTGATGCCTGGAGTTGTTTTCCACCAGAAGCAGGCTGACGAGACCGGCGCCCAGCTTCTCTCGCTTGAGGACCCTCGGGTGCGGGGCCTTTCGAGCGCACTCCCGCGCGCCGCGCGAGGCCAACCGATCCCGATCGTTCGCTTGCTGGATCTGCCCGCGGAGGTACGCGGCACCTGGTCGCTCTGGAGGATTGCGCTCTGCGCCGGTGATGAACGTCAGATCCGCGTACTGCCCGTCTTTCGACACGACGACGGCCGCTCCCTCGGCCCAACTGCACGGCACGTTTGGGACCGCTTCCTGTCGCGAGACCGCGTTGAGCCAGAAGGTCGTCTTGATGGAGATCACGCGGCCTCGGCGTTCGATGGCAGCCTTGAGCTGGCGAAGAGGCTCGGTCAGGGCCTCTTCGCAGAACTGCTCCAGCAGCATCGCCGTCGGCTCGACCGCGATCGGGAGAAGACGGAGTTCGCTATCGCTCGGCGAGCACAAGCCATCAAGCGAATCGGACTGCCGGCAGTACGCCAACATCGTCTCGATGAACTGAATCGCGAGGCTCAGACTCTTCGCGCCAGCCTCGCTGAACGCGCACACGTAGCGCCCGAGCTCGATCCGGTCGTTTTCGTACGCCTGGAGAGCGGAGCATGAGCGGCTGGCGCGATCATGTCCTGCAGCACTTCGCGCCGCAGACGTCCCGGCTCACGCTCGTCGCCGATCCCGACGGCCTGCTGATCGAGGAAGGAATTCTGAATGCGATTCGTGCACGCGGCTTCGAGGTAATCCCCTTCGACGATCCGGTCGCGTTCCGCTTTGCCTACGAATCGCAATACCGCCAGCGGTGGGATCGTGGCGAGGACACCGAGCTGGTCGTCGTACTGCGAGCGGAGGAGGACGATCTTCGGAGTCTTCCGTTTGACCTGCTACGAGCAGGGAGACGGCTACCAACGTTTCGACTCGCGCACATATTCCCCAAGCTCTCGAACCCTGTGGTTCAGGCGCTCGATCGCTCTCTGCTCGATGCCCTTCACAACGCCTACGCTTCTTATGACGGCGGCGAGCTCGGGGACCGGAGCACGAAGTCCTTCGTTCTACGAACCGTCTTTAGCTGTGCCCCGGAGCTCGTAAAGACACCCGCCGATGCCCTTCGGCTTCTTTGCGAGAAGCACGCGAAGGGCGACAGGTTCCCGGCGCAGCTCGACGAGCACGTCGTGCAGCTGCTGCGAGCGAACGTCGTTCTGTCAGGTTGGCCTCTCGAGAAGGTGGTTCCCGAGCGCGATGCCTTCCTGCACTGGCTGCAGGATCACTGGCCTGCATTTGTCGCGCGTCTCAGCCGCGGCGATACGTCCCAGCCGTCGTCGTCGGCGGACGTTCCGTTTCACGAGGTCCGCGCCCACGTTGACACGCTCTTCCTTGACGGCGCGCTCCGACCGGTGCCGTTTGAGAACGCCGAGAAGCTGCCGGAGTGGGCGAAAGTCGGTGTGGTGGTCGATGCCATTGGAAGCGCGCATCGGCGACTTGCGGCGTTGCTCGAGCGCATCACAAGGGACTCTCCCGCGGCCGACGCGCCGTACAAGGACTGGCAGCAGTTCGCCTGGCGTTGGGCTGAAGTCCTGGTCCTCAAGGCTCAGCTCGGCACGTCGTTGGAGACCACGCTCGCGTCGCAGGTCGACGCGCTGCACGAATCCCTTGAAGCCAGATTTAGTTCGTGGATGATCTCGCGTTTCGGTAGCCTCGCGAATCTTGTCGAGCGCGACGGGCGCCCTGTCATGCTCCACCACGTCGCTCGCTACTTGGCAGGGCGGCGTGCGGCGGCCGCAGAACAGCGTCTGGCGCTCCTGGTAGTAGATGGTCTCGCCATCGATCAATGGCTCGTCATTCGTGATGCGCTCGCCGCCGCATCTCCGAGCCTGCGCATGGACGAGTCGAGCGTGTACGCGTGGGTGCCGACCATGACCGCCGTCTCCCGCCAGACGATCTTCGCCGGCGAGATTCCACTTCTGTTTGCAGACTCGATTGGAACGACTGCCAAGGAGGAGAAGCACTGGCGACGCGTCTGGGAAGACGCGGACGTGCCGTCGGTTGCGATCGGCTATCGGCGGGGCCTGGGTGCCGTTGGTGGACCTGAGATCGACGATCTGATCGAGCACCCGAAGATGCAGGTGCTGGGGCTAGTGATCAACACGGTCGACGACATCATGCACGGCATGATGCTCGGCACCCTTGGTATGCACCAGAGCGTCAAGCTTTGGGCCGAACACGGCTACTTGGCGCGCACTATCGAGCGTCTGCAAAGCGCCGGCTTCGCCGTCTACCTGACCTCCGATCACGGAAACATCGAGGCAACCGGTCGAGGAAAGCTCTGGGAAGGTTCTCTTGTGGAGTCGCGCGGGGAGCGCGCGCGAACCTACGACAGCGACCTTTTTCGCGAGCAGGCGCACAAGGAATGTCCCGACGCGATCATCTGGCATGGTGCGGGCCTTCCTCAGGAAACGAAGGTCTTGCTGGCCAGCGGACGCCATGCCTTCGTCTTCAAGGGCGAAAGACTGGTCGCGCACGGGGGGATCTCGCTCGAAGAGGCAGTCGTGCCCTTCGTGAGGTTCTGGCGAGAATGAGGCGATCCGCTGCCATAGGCTTTGACCGCCGGGTACGCTGCGAATGGCTCGACGCCGTTGCTGCAAAGCAGGCTGCGGGAACCAAGATTGCCGATATTCGGAGGTTCGGTCACCGCCTGCTGCGCCGGGAGTATCCCGGAGACGATGCTCGCGGCAAGACGCTCACAGTGATGTTTCATCTCTGGGTCGACGTCCCGGAGACAGCGGTGTCACTGCGGGATGCAGCCGCGAAGCTGCTGTCGGAGGTCGATCCTGTCGAGCGCGTTGGTTTGCACTGGGGACTCGGGCTCGCAACGTATCCGTTCTTCCGTGACGTCGCGGACGCGAGCGGGCGCCTCCTCGCGCTGCAGGACAGCGTGTCGTTAGCACAGCTTCAGCGTCGGCTCGCGGAGCGATGGGGACAGCGTTCAACCACGGAGCGCGCTGCTCAGCGAATCATTCGCAGCTGGATTGACTGGGGCGTTCTGAAGGAGACCGCACAGCCAGGCACGTACGCGGTGGGACGTAGGCTGGAGGCTGGTGGATCCCTCGCTGCTTGGGTTGTAGAGGCCCTGCTCGTCGCGGGAGATGCCGATTCCCAGTCCGTGGTAAAGGCCCGCACCAACCCTCAGCTCTTTCCATTCGAGTTGCGCGTTACGGGGCATGAGCTCCGCCGGGCTCCTCGACTTGTCGTACACCGTCAGGGCGCAGATGAGGACGTGGTTGCACTTCGGCAGCGCGAGAAGCCGACGCCCAAGGGTCAACGCCAACTCCCTTTGCTGTGATGGTCATGAAGAACGAGTGAGCGGCGAATGCAGGTTCGGGGAGACAAGCAAATCTGTTACGCGACGGACCTGACGAACTTCATCGGGTGCCGCCACCTAACCGCCCTTGACCGACTCGCGGGACACCGTCTCGCGAAGCGGCCATTCTTCGATGATCCCATGGTCGAAATCCTCAGGCAGCGAGGTCTCGACCACGAACGCGCATACGTCCAAAGCCTTGCCGCTTCGGGCAAAACAGTCGTGGACATCAAAAGGGAGAGCTCTTGGGCATTCGAAGAGACCCGACGAGCGATGCGCGAAGGCGTCGACGTGATCGTTCAAGCCCGGCTCGAGCACGGATCGTGGGCCGGATGGGCGGACGTCCTTCTGCGCGTGGAAGGCGCGAGTCAACTGGGCGAATGGCATTACGAACCAGTCGAGACGAAGCTTGCGAAGGAGACGCGTGGCGCGACGCTGATGCAGCTCTGTCTGTACGCTGAGCTCCTCGCGGAGCTGCAAGGCACGTCACCTGCTGTCCTGCGGGTCGTCGTCCCCGAGCGAGACTTCGAGCCCGAGTGCTACCGCTTCGATGAGTTCCGCGCCTACTTCCGGTTCGTTCGCAGGGAATTCGAAGCGGAGCTGCAGAAACCTCTCGCCGATTCGGTCCAGGCGGCGAAGCCGTATCCGGACCCCGTCGCGCACTGTGACATCTGCAACTGGTATTCGGTCTGCGAGTCGCGTTGGACCAAGGACGACCACGTCTCGCGCGTGGCCGGGATCCGGAAGGGGCATCGGAATGAACTGGCCGCCTGGGGAGTGACGACGCTCGCAGGCCTCGCCCAGATGCCATTGCCCTTCGCACGCAGGCCGAGTCGCGGCAGCGTCGCAGCTCTTGAGCGACTGCGTGAACAGGCGAGACTCCAGTTCGAGGCACGCGTGACCCGCAAGCCGAGATACGAGCTGCTTCCTGCCGAGCCCGCGCACGGGCTTGGCGCGCTGCCTGTACCGTCGGCGCTTGATATATTCCTCGACCTCGAAGGGGATCGGCAGGCTGAGCACGGCGGGTTCGACTACCTCTTCGGATACGCGTACCACGATGCGAGCGGTCGCGTCGACTACGAGGCGATCTGGGCGGTGTCACCGGCCGAAGAGAAGGCGGCATTCGAAAGGCTCATCGACTTCATCATCGAACGTCGCGCCCGCGATCCTGGCATGCACGTCTATCACTACGCGCCATACGAGCCGACTGCGATGAAGCGGCTCATGGGAAGGTACGCAACGAAGGCCGACGAGCTGGACGACCTATTGCGTGCCGAGGTCTTCGTCGATCTCTACCGAATCGTGCGCATGGCGCTGCGTGCCGGAGTCGACAGCTACTCCATCAAGAGACTCGAGCCGTTCTATGGGCTCGTGCGCGAAGTCGATCTGCAGCGCGCATCTCGACGTCTGCGAGCGGTCGAGTACGCGATCGCGAAGAAGGATTCTGCCTCGCTCTCTCAAGACATTCGCGACGCCGTCGGCGCGTACAACCGTGATGACTGCATCTCTGCGCTCGGTTTGCGCGATTGGTTGGAGCGGCTACGAGCAGAAGAGGAGGCACGGCGAGGCGAGCCACTTCCGCGCCCTTCACCGCCGGAGTTGAAGTCGAGTCAAAGGCTCGACGATCGCCTGTCGCGTATTCGCGCGGTGTCAGAGGCGCTCATGGCGCCCTTGCCCATGCAGCGAAATCGCGTGCAGCAGGCGCAGTGGGTGCTCGGTCAGCTGCTTGAATGGCATCGACGCGAGGACAAGGTCGACTGGTGGGAGTTCTTCCGGCTGAACGACATGGCCGAGGACGAACTCCTGGACGAGAGGGCGGGCCTGGCGGGCCTCAAATTCGAAACCCGTCTAGGGACAACGAAGCGCGGCGTCGCGGTCGATCGCTACCACTTCCCGCCACAGGACACCGACTTTGAAGAGCATGATGAGGGCTTCGAACCAGGCTCAGAGAAACCTTCGGCGGTCGCGAAGGTCGAGGCCATTGACCTCGAGCATCGAACGATCGACCTGCGCAAGGGGGCGGCCCGCGCGAACCATCATCCCAAGGCGCTGTTCAAGCATGACCGGGTGAGCAATCCCGACGCGGTCAGCGCCCTACTGCGACTCGCAGAGTTCGTGCGCGATCATGGCCTAGACGGATCGGGACCCTTCAGAGCCGCGCGCGATCTGCTGCTTCGCCTCAACCCGCGGCTCACTCCAGGGAATGCATTGCGGCTTCCCGGAGAGTTGACGGTGGCCAGCGCTCGCCGAGTCGCCGTCGCACTTGATCGCGGCGTACTTGCCATTCAAGGCCCTCCCGGCGCGGGGAAGACGTTCACTGGCGCCCGAATGGTTGTCGACCTCGTACGTGCGGGAAAGAAGGTGGGCGTCACGGCGGTCAGCCACAAGGTGATTCGAAACCTCTTGGACGAGGTTGTCCGAGCTGCTGGCGAGGAGAATGTTCACGTTCGCTGTATGCACCGTGTGAGCGAGAAATCCAAGAACCCCATCACCGGAATCGAAGAGGAGACCGATGCCGGGAAGGCGGTCGCGAAGATCTTGACCCGCGAGTACGACGTCGTCGGAGGCACAGCCTGGGTATGGGCGAAGGAGGACGTCGCCGAGGCGGTGGACGTTCTGGTCGTCGATGAGGCCGGTCAAATGTCGTTGGCGAACGTGCTTGCCTGCGCCCAGTCGACCAGGAATCTTGTTCTACTCGGAGATCCGCAGCAACTCGAGCAGCCGCAGAAGGCTTCTCATCCAGAAGGCTCGGGGCTGTCGGCCCTCGAGTACCTGCTCGAGGGTCACGAAACGATCCCTGAGGAGCGCGGCCTGTTCCTGGGCGAGACATGGCGTCTTCACCCGTCCATCTGTCGCTTCACTTCCGAGCTGTTCTACGAGAACAAGCTCGCGGCACACTCTAGTCTGTCCGCACAAGGGCTCTCCGGCTCAACGCCCTTCGCCGGCTGTGGGCTCTTCTATGTTCCGGTGCCGCATGACGGGAACCAGAACAGCTCGCCGGAGGAAGCGGAGCGCATCGCCGACATCGTGAAGAGCATCATCGCGCAGCATGCCACGTGGACGAACCGGCACGGGGAAGAGAGGCCGGTATCGCTCGACGAAATCCTAATCGTCGCCCCCTACAACGCGCAGGTCTCGGAGATCGCCGGGCGCCTCCCAGGAGCGCGAGTTGGGACCGTCGACAGGTTCCAGGGTCAAGAAGCGCCGGTCGTTATCTACTCCATGACGACGTCGAGCCCGGAGGAGGCACCACACGGCATGGAGTTCCTCTTCAACAGGCACCGACTGAACGTCGCCACGTCACGAGCACGATGCGTATGCATCCTCGTAGGCAACCGGCGTTTGTTCGAGCCGGAATGCCGGACACCGGAGCAGATGCGGATGGCGAACGCCTTCTGCCGCTATCTGGAGCTCGCGCAGCGCGTCGACCATCCGGGAGTTGGCGCATGAACTATGCGCTCATGACCCGGCGCGGTACACGCTCGCCGACATCACCGGCCGGGAACTGGACCCGGCCAGTGCAGAGGGCGAACACATACACGTCTCCGTCAACCACCGTATGCTCGAAAGCGCAGCAGGTCTCGCTCTGGTGCGCGCTCTACCAGCTGACCGGCTTCTCACCGAGACCTATGCGCCGTTCACAATGGTCGGCAATCGCATGGCGGAGCCGAGTGACGTCATCGATACCATGGCCCGGCTTGCCGCTGCGCGTCGCGTGACGCTTGAGGCCATGACTGCGACGCTAAACGCGAACGCCACCCGCGTCTTCGCTTTCGCGGGAGTCAGAGATTCGTAGCGTCGCTCCGGCCGATGGCGGCGAGAGCTCCTCACAGCTGCTTCAGCAAGGCCTGAGCATGACTCGCCAGCGGACCTTTTGGTTCAATCGCCATAACTCGCTGGCAGGCGCTTCGCGCGGCGTCGGTCTTACCTTGAGTTTGATAAAGCCGCGCCAGTCCGAACCAGGACTGCGGATCCCGTGGCGCTAAGGCGACGGCCTGTTCCAGATGCTTTTGCGCCTTTGCGAACTTTTGTCCGGCCCTCGCGACGCACGCCCCGAGGTTTCTGTGCGCGTGTGGGTTGCCTGGGGCCAATTCGACAGCCTTGGACAGAACTTCCTCGGCTTCAACAAGCTTGTTTGTCCTGCTCAGTACAACGCCAAAGTTTACCAACCAGTCCGCACTTCTCGGCTGTAGTTCGACGGCACGGCGAAGGTATGCCTCGGCGCGCGGGAGATCGCCGCGGTCGCTCAAACACGACCCCAACAGGAATAGCACCTCCGGCTCTTCAGGGTCACTCGCGTGAAGGAATTCAAGTAGGGACACGCCGTCATCAACTCGTCCCGCCTTGAGGTCGGCCAAAGCTAGGGCTACCGGATTGACCCCGTCGTCAGTAGTCAATGCGACAGAAACCGATTCCTCGGCGACTGATATTTCCAGCTTGCCGAGTCTGCGAAAGCCTCGATAGGTCCGCTCCAGCGCCTCAACGACACTCTTTCGGAAGGCGGCGCCGCTCCTAGGTTCGCCCTTGGGGACGGGAACGTCGAGGTCGGCAAGTCTAATTGTGAATTCAGACTTCATGGAGTCTCACCTTCCAGGTCTCGATTCCTTAGTCTGAGGCCAAGCGCCGGTCGAACCTGTTGACGATATCCTCAGCTTGCTAACGCTCCGAATGCGCTGCGCGCCTGCGGCGACATGATTGCGCGAGACAGGTTCCCGCGTCGGCTCCATTGTTGATGTTAGGGCGCGTGTCGAGTTTCCGAAAGAAGGACAACGGTGATCGGCCAACCCGCTTTCGCGACCTTGGTCTGGGCGCGATTCAGCATCCTCTCCGAACACACGAAGTAGTACCTCTCTCCCGCCATGACAAACAGCTTACCGTGGCGACCGCGAGGCGCTCTCGGGTTCGTTGGACCGCATCCAGCGCGCTGCGTCAGTCATTCTGAAGGCCGTCAGCGTCGGCGGATAACGATTCGGTCGTTCGGCCAGTCCATTCGTCGTCTCTCCGGTGAGTCTTCGCCTTCGCTCGCCCGGATGGACCGCCGCCGCTTTCGCGGCCAGCCCGGCGCCGTCGGTAGACGCCTGACGGCTCGCGCCAGCCTCAGTTCAGGCTGTCACGCCACCGACACGGGCGCCGGGCTTCGTCGGTCCGTCCGGGCTCGCCGCCTCCCAGGTTCCGCGGGTGGGATTCCTCTGGTGGCGAAGGAACCGCACGTCGCGGAACCACAGGAGGCCAGCAATGGCGAAGACACCTCAGCGGAGAGACATCATGGAAGTTCGAGACACGAACAAGATCGCAGCGTTGAACGATCTCTGCCGAACGGCGATGGGCATCACCGGCCGGCTAATTCAGACGCCTGGCATCTGCGCCCTGCCGCCTGGCGATCAGTCGGCGATTCGCGAAAAGGTCGAATTGTTCGACGCATTCACGCCCGACAATGACCCGCATCAGGAGCGCGATTTCGGATCGTTCGATCATGCCGGTCAGACCATCTTCTGGAAGATCGACTACTACGATCCGACGCTCACCTGCGGCAGCGAGGATCCGAGCGACCCGCGCCAGACCGTGCGGGTCCTGACAATCATGCTCGCGGCCGATTACTGACGCGCGGCGTCAGTCATTCTGAAGGCCGTCAGCGTCGGTGGATAGCGATCCTGTTGGGCTGACGAGCACGTTCGTGCGCGTCTCGAACAACTGGTAAAGGCGCGTCAGAGGAATGACACGGTAGACGTGGATGTCTAGGTCTTGTGGCGAAAGATTGAGGTAGCTGCTCATGGCTGCCCTAGCCGACGACCTTGACCGGACATCGCTTCGCATATGCCGTATTGGCTGTTCTCACCGCTTGGATGGACCGTTCCGACTTTCCGATGGCCACGAACATCAGCGAGTGCCAATAGATGGCGGTTGAATGACACCCTGCGCCCAGACGTTCTCGGATTCGGGCGAAATCGTCAGGGAACGACACTCGTCGGAAATGATGGAAGGCCGAAACAATGGAGGTCTCTGAGAGTTGCCCCAGGAGCGCGGCCACGTCACGGTAGCTCACGTGCTTGTCGTCGCACGACTTCTCGGGCTCGAAGCCGTTGTCCGGGTCGAGAAACACAATCTGCTCGCGGCTCGAATCAAAGCCGGAAAAATACTCGGCCCTGTTCGTCAGGTGGCGGCCGTCCTTGTGTAGCGTCACCTCGTAGGCACCGCCGGTGTTCCGAGGTAAGGTCTTAATTCGCTCAATCGTCCTGTTGCTCTGAAGGTCACGGCAGAATCTCAGGACTGGTGTTCTCGCCGGAAACCACTCGGCTTTCGTCTTGCCGTCGTTGCCGCCGTCGTCCGGGGTCAGCATCAACGCAACGTTGAGCCACGGAAACTTCAGCTCGGACGCCAAGTAGTCGTGGTAGTCCCACTTGAAACTGTCCTTCGAATCGCCGAGGTATTGCAGCTTCACAGTGGGCTCGTTCTGGCACGTCACTACCGCGCGGTCGTCATGATAGCGCGAGCGAGCGTCGATACGGTCGCGAACGGGCTTCGGACCGTGCATGCTTCACAAGAGTCCCGCCAGGCCCTTAGACTTGATTCGTGGCCAACTCCTTAAATGTCGCCGACTATTTCGTCGACTTCCCAGACTCGCCTTTCACAGGTGCGATAGTCGACGCGCCGCTCGTGAACAAGGCGGGGTGGGTGGGCGACACGACGGCAGCCAGCGCGGAGAAAGCACGAGCATGAAGGACCGGGGTACGGCTCAGCCCGCCTGTCGACGTTGCGAGGACATGCGCTGGGTGTGCGAGAAACATCTAGATCGTCCATATCTGCACGAGGGCTGTTTTCACCCTAAGGGATCCCAGTGCTCGGCCTGCAACGCGGGGAACGACCCGGAGTCCGGGAGCAGTTGGCTCGCGTTCGTGTCGACGAAGCGGCATCTAAACAGAGGGCGAACGACGACGCTGCGACGGTACCTGAGTTTTAGCCGATTCGCCTGGATGCTTCAGACGAAGCAATTGTGGCTCACGAGGTCGGACAACCTGGGCGACCGGTGGGAGTGCAATCTAACGCACGAGCAGCTCAAATTCCTGATTAGCCGACATCCTCTGCAGCCGGTCGACGACCATCGACCGCGAGAGGGCGCAATCGAGCGAACTACGAGGATCGTGAAGGATCGCCAGCGCAGAACCTTCGTGAGTTGCTGGAGCGCGACCGGCTCAGAGTCACATGCCCTTTGGCAAGTCTATTGTCCGCCAGCCGAAGGCGTCGCGATCGAATCGACTTTTGACCGAGTCGCGACCTCGGTCCCACGCTTTGCGACGTCCTCGGTCTCCTATGAGCAGCCGCGCGCGAATGTCACCCCTTCCGTCGATGAGATGGTCTTCAGAAAGCAATCGTGGTTCGGTTACGAGGAAGAGGTCCGCGTGGTCGACTATATTGAAGACGGCGAGGAGCTCCCCGCGCTGGGCTACTCGGTCAACTGGGACCCTGAGACCGTTCTGAGTTCCGTCATCGCCCATCCCGACGCAAACGCATCGTTCCTTGAAGCCTTGCATGATTTGGTGTCAGCCCATGCGCCCGCGCTCAACATCTGCGTGCGGCCATCGACGATGACCTCAACGCCGCCGATTTATTGAATCGACGATCATCAGCAAACCGACGACGTTTGTGGTCGGCACCGGCGCCAGTCAGCAATTCTGATTTCCAAGCGCAGGGCACCGCGATGGCGTTCCGGACGGATGACGCGGACGTCCCGATCCTCACCGGTCGTCGTCTCAGGTTCGCGTCGTGATTCCTGCTGCCGCTGAACTTCTTCGGCCCGTTTGCCTGACCCAGCGTGTCGCGACGGGTCAGCTGACTGGCGAAGGTGCCGAACGGGTTGGTCTGTGTGCGTTCGCTTAGCGGACGTCGCCCGTCCTCGACCAGCAGCCCGCACGGAGACACCGGCGTTGCTGGTCGTGCCAGGAGACCTGGAAGACCTCCTGGTCTTTGTCCGGAGCCTGTAGCGGATCAGTTATGTGGCGTCGAGGGTGGCATGGGCACGTGATTCCGGCCATGAAGTCGCTCGCCGCCACATAACTGCGACCGCCACACAAATCATCTTATGTGGCTGTCCACATTAACGCGACTACATCCATCTGTATCGCGGCGACCGCGAGGCGCTCGCGCAGTCCCTCACGCGCATCCAGCGGACGGCGTCGGTGATTCTCCAGGCGATCGAAGGCGACGCGTCCGCGGCACCCTCACTCTGATTGGGGACTTCGATGACACGCCACGAACGCTCGCCCGCGTCGTGGTGTGTGCCTGCGCGCTGGTCGGGTGTAGGATGTTGGGCATCGAGTTGTGGCGTGCGACTTCTCACGGTCGTGACGGACGACTCGGCGTGGTGATGTCGATGTCCACAGCCTCACGATCCCCCTCCCTGCTTCGTGTCATCGCCTGGGTGTGCCTCGGGCCCTTCGCTGCCCTTGGGGGCCTCGCCTTGCTCGTCTTTGGCTTTGGTGCGCTGGCGATCGGCGTTCGATTACTGCTCGTGTTACTCAAGCACGCTGGCGTCTAGGCCTTCCGCGTTCAACGCAGCAGTAGTCACGCCGCGCGTCCGTCAGGCGCTATCGCATCGGGCGCTGGCCCAGACGCACTAAGCCTTCTCACATCCGAGTCTGTCGAGTTCTGTTCCGCGCTCCGAGGTGCCCTGTCGTCGTGTGGACGCGGTCTCAACAGGGGTGTCGCCGGTCGGGTGGTCATTGGGTCCGCGGCCCCCACGGCGCCCGTTTTCGGTCACTGGCTGCACCCAGCAGGCCGCGTAGACGGCGTGCCAGGGAACCTGGGCACGCTGGGTGCGGCCGCCAGTGACCGCGGGCGCTGTGGGCGCCGCTTCTGTCCTTCCCGGGACGCGTGATGGTTCCTGTCTTCTCGCGAAGGAACCAATCACGGTTCCCAAGAGGAGCAGCACCATGCAGACCACCATCCAGGCCGACACCGTCACCGTCAAGATCACCGCGAACGACACGAGCAGCCCGGCCGGCAAGCTCGCCGACGCGGAACTCCACTTCGTCGACGGTCCACTCGCGGGTCTCAAGCTGATCGGGTTCGCGATCTGGGAACGCCGCGGCCCGACCGGTCGGAACGTGACCTTCCCGGCGCGACAGTACAGCGTGAACGGCGAGCGCCGCAGCTTCGCGCTGTTGCGTCCAGTCGCCGATGCGACGGCACAGCATTCGGTGCGTGATCGAATCCTGGAGGCCTACGCTGAGTACGAGCAGTCGCTGGCCGCCGACGCGTAGGCGACCAGTCAGCGCGACGGAGTCCTTCGGGGCCCCGTCGTGCTGCGCTCAGCATGACCACGTGCCAGCCTGTTCCTGGAACGGAGAACCCGCCTCGAACAGGCGCCTCTGCGGGCGGTCGCGTGCCTACCCAGCTCACCCTGAGCTAGGAAGACAGGGGCACGGTTGCCATCGTCACAACACCCTGCAACCACGGCAGTGGCTCACTGTGAGCTGTCTACCCAGCTCACCCTGAGCTGTTCCCCCAGTTCACCGTGAGCTGGGGGGGTGGTCAGGGTGAGCTACTAAGACGTCCCGTGAAGTCGTCCCTTGAACTAGTCCCTTGAAGGAGACGCCGCGCAACGTCGCGATGCCATGCCCGCGACCACGCGTGTGCCATCGACAGTCCGAGGACATTGATACCCGAGGACAGCCGAGAGGGTGAGCCAGCGGGATTTCGCGCGCGCTTGTCAGGCCCGAGGTGAACAATCCGGTTCGACCGTCCTCCTCGCAGACCACGCGTCGTCCATCCCTCCCGCTGCGTGTCTGGTCTCTGTCTTGTGAACGCGATGTGCCGGACCGTCGCCGCCTGAGGCGGACAGGCGTGGCGACGCAGCGGTTCGCCCGAGTGGGCCCGTGCCAGGCGGACCTGCGCACGGCCGCTGCTCGCTCGCCACGCCCTCGTCGGTCCGTCACGTCGCTCGTGTCCCGTCCGTGCGCGTGTCGGGTTCCTCACGGCCACGAAGGAACCCCAACGCACACACGGAGGACACGCTCATGCCGACAGAGACGATACGCCTACGAGAGCTCACGGTTCGCTACGCGGTGAAGAAGGATGACGACGGCCGCCCGGTCCTGATTGGACAGGCGCTCAGGACGCCGCGCGAGTCGGCGGAAGTCCTCCTGCGGCTCCTGCAGCACGAACCCTCGGAAGTGTTCGCCGTGCTCTTGCTCAACACGCGCCATCATGTGCTCGCCTACCACGAGGTGGGGCGGGGGACGCTCGACACCGTGCTTGTGACGCCGCGCGAGGTGTTCAAGGCAGCCATCCTCGCGAACGCCGCCGCCGTGATTCTCTGTCACTCGCATCCAAGCGGCGACCCCACGCCAAGCCCAGACGACCTCACCCTCACTCGGCGTCTCGCGTCCGCGGGAAAGCTGCTCGGCATCGACGTGTTGGACCACATCATCGTGGCCGACGAAGGCTACGTGAGCTTGCAGGAACGCGGGTGTCTCTGATGTCTCCCGAGGGTCGGTGTTCCGGACCATCAGCGCACGTTGGCGGCCGTGGTGAGCTGCTTCTACAAACGCGCGCTTCTCCCGCATGCGAGGTACGCAGTTCATGCACACTGCCACCGCGTGGGCACGGACTACCCAGCGCGTCGACGAGACCGGCCGAACCCTACCCGCCGGCAGCTCGGACGGGACGCGCCGCGGATGATCGCAACCTCCTCGATTCGGACCATTGTCATCGCCAGCCTGGTTTGTGTGCAGTCACCCTTGGGTGTGTCGCGCGCGTCGTGGCCCGTCACGGATCTTGCTAGGGAAGCCACGCGTCGGTGTGTCCGCCGTACGCGGCGCCCCTCTCGACACGATCGGTTCACGAGTCCGCGTCCGCCAAAGGTGAGTCCCCCGTGCCTGCTGACGATCATTCCCGCGTGTTCCGTCTCCTCGCCACGAGCCTCCAGATCCTCACCGCGCCCCTCCCGGTCGCGGACGCCGCGGCGGCAGCGGGGACACAAAGTCCCGCCATGAGCCGAGTCATGGCTCTCGCGGCGCGCGTGGCGCCCCTCGATTCCACCGTGTTGATTACCGGGGAGAGCGGCGTCGGCAAAGAGCGCCTGGCGCGCTGGCTGCACCAGGCGTCGCCTCGCGCGCACGGGCCGTTTGTCGCGGTCAACTGCGGCGCCTTCGCCGACACCCTCCTCGAAAGCGAGCTCTTCGGGCACACACGGGGCGCCTTCACGGGCGCGGTGCACGACCGTCTCGGGGTGTTCGAGGCGGCGAAGGGTGGCACGCTCCTGCTGGATGAAATCGGGGAGGTCTCGCCGGCCATGCAGGTCCGACTCCTGCGCGTGCTTCAAGAGCGTGAGGTGGTCCGTCTCGGCGAAACCAAGGCCAGGCGCGTCGATGTGCGCCTCATCGCGGCCACGAACCGGGACCTCCTCGAGGACGTCGCGCAGCACCGGTATCGGCGCGACCTGTACTACCGGCTGCGCGTGATCGATCTGCACGTGCCGCCCCTCCGAGAGCGGCCTGATGATTTGCAGGGGCTCGCCCACGAGCTCCTGGCGATGACCGCGGCGCGCCTCCACCGGCCTGTCGTCCGCTACACGCCGCGCGCGCTAGAGCGGATCCTCGCCTATCTCTGGCCTGGCAACATTCGGGAGCTTGAGCACGCCATCGAACGCGCCTGCGCGCTGGCGACGGGGTCCGATATCGACGTCGAGGATCTCCCGGATGCGGTGCGCGGCGCCGACAACGCCGACACGAGGCTCGGCCGGCACCCACTGGCCGACCGCGAGCGGGCGTACGTCCGCGCCGTGCTCGATCGTCATGACGGCAATCGCCGGCGAGCGGCCGAGGAACTGGGGATCTCGCTCTCGACGCTGAAGCGCCGCCTACGCGTGCGCGCCCACACGCGGTGACCGTCTGCCCAGCGTGACGCGGGGTCAGGTCTGACCCTGAGGGTCTGACCCTCCGGGGTCACCGCTGACCCTCGTGGCATCGCGACGGGTACCGACACCTCGTCGTGGACGCCGCGATCGCACGCGCGTCCTCCACGCACGCAACCCTCCCTCCGACGCATTTGCGGCCTGTATCGACGCGATCCGGCCGGTCGGACGAACACCTGGTCCGCACGGGTCATGTCGCGCAGCAGGCGGTCGTGCCTGACTCGTCGAACCTGTCACGTTGTTTGCTCTGATGCCGTGCACACGGAGAGGAGACGGCCATGCGTGCGATGACGACGACGGCACTACCAAAGGCACACCACGCCGCGCGGACGCCACTCGTCGCGGGTCCGCGCGAGCTCTGGCGGGTCCGCGGTGCCACCGACGACCTGCGCGGGATCGCGATCGAAACCTCGTTCGGGTTCGCCTTCGGTCTCGTCCTCGACCAGGAACTCGTCCTGCTGCACCTCCAACCGAGTCTCGAGGTACTCGTCGCGTACGCCGACCGCCTCGAAGCCGCGCTGCTCGCGCAGGGGTGGCAGCGCCTCGCCACTTGTCCGCTACACACGAAGGAGCGCTCATGATGCCGACTGACCCCGTTTGTTCCACCGCCGATACGCCTCGACACCGTCACGCGTGGCGACGCGTCTTCTCCTTTGCGCTCGGCGCGATCGTGCTCGTACCAGCCGCCAGCTATGCCCAAGCCGGCGGCTCGCCCTGGGAGAACGCAGTCACTGTGCTGATGACGAGCTTCACTGGTCCGATCGCGCGCGGCTTGAGCCTGGTGTCCATCGTCGTCGGCGGGGTGACGTTCGCGTTTGGGGAGGGCGGATCGAAGCGACTGCTCGCCGGCATCGTGTTTGGCGTGGGCATGGCGATCGGCGCCGTGAATTTCATGGCGTGGTTGTTTCCCTGAGGCCATGGTCATGACCACGCCTCGCCTGCAGCCCGTGTACGCCTCGATCAATCGCCCGCTCACGATCGGGGGTGCCGATCGTCGCTTGTTCTTCGTCGCGCTCGTGGTCGGCGGCGCCACGTTCACGTTGTTCGGCAGTCTCTTCGGCGGGTTGCTCATGTTTCTCGCGCTGTATGTCAGTGCCCGGTGGACCACACAGCGCGACCCGCAACTCCTGCGCATCGTGCTGCGGTCGGCAACGGCCCGACCGCGGTACGACCC